>NZ_JBJIAL010000001.1:0-316693 GCF_045310895.1 Mycobacterium sp. SMC-18 | reverse complement strand
GGCGCCCAAAGGTTCCCTCAACCTGGACGGCAATCAGGTGTTGAGTGTAAGTGCACAAGGGAGCTTGACTGCGAGACATACATGTCGAGCAGGGACGAAAGTCGGGACTAGTGATCCGGCACCCCCGAGTGGAAGGGGTGTCGCTCAACGGATAAAAGGTACCCCGGGGATAACAGGCTGATCTTCCCCAAGAGTCCATATCGACGGGATGGTTTGGCACCTCGATGTCGGCTCGTCGCATCCTGGGGCTGGAGCAGGTCCCAAGGGTTGGGCTGTTCGCCCATTAAAGCGGCACGCGAGCTGGGTTTAGAACGTCGTGAGACAGTTCGGTCTCTATCCGCCGCGCGCGTCAGAAACTTGAGGAAACCTGTCCCTAGTACGAGAGGACCGGGACGGACGAACCTCTGGTCTACCAGTTGTCCCACCAGGGGCACCGCTGGATAGCTACGTTCGGACAGGATAACCGCTGAAAGCATCTAAGCGGGAAACCTCTTCCAAGACCAGGTTTCTCACCCTTTTAGAGGGATAAGGCCCCCCGCAGACCACGGGATCGATAGACCAGACCTGCACACTTAGCAATAAGTTTAGGGAACTGGCACTAACCGGCCGAAAACTTACACACACCCAAAAAAACCAACGTGTGTAAACAAGAACATTGCACACCAACGTGCCTCGCAACCACAATCCACACCGAAGAATCACACAGACCACACCCCACCACCAAACAACCCACAGGGTTAACGCTGGTGGAGGCGTAAAATGAATAGAGTTACGGCGGCAACAGCGGCAGGGAAACGCCCGGTCCCATCCCGAACCCGGAAGCTAAGCCTGCCAGCGCCGATGATACTGCCCTGCACGGGCGGAAAAGTAGGACACCGCCGAACACAAATTAGGAATCACCCCCCACATTTATGTGGGGGGTGATTCTATTTGAGGAATTTCCATTTCTCGGCTCGGAAATGGCCCGCTGCCGGTGTCCGATTGCTTCGGCGCCGGTGTCTGGAGGGCGGGTTTCGCGAGCAAAGTTCGGCCAGTGACAGGTCGGGCCGTATTCTGACCTGAGATTTCGTAGGAAAGGTTCCAGTGGTCGACAACAGGCAGGGCGGCGATCGCCGCCCCTCGCGCAGAGACGACGGCGACGCACGACGCGGGCAGCGGCCGCAGCGTGACCGCGCGCAGGCCCCCAGGCGCCCCGGTTCAGATCGGAACGGCCGGCCGCCGCAGTCCCGTGATGGCGTGACGCCGTCCGATCGCCCGGCCGGCCCCCGGCTGCCCGACGATGTCGAAGCCAAGCAGCTCTCGCCCGAGGTCCGTCGTGAACTGACGACGCTCGACAAGGCGACCGCGGACTATGTGGCCAAGCACCTCGTCATGGCCGGCGACCTGCTGGAAGAAGATCCGGAAGCCGCCCTCGAGCACGCGCGTGCCGCGCGGAACCGGGCGTCGCGGATCGCGGCGATCCGGGAGGCCGTCGGCATCGCGGCATACCACTGTGGTGACTGGGCGCAGGCCCTTTCCGAGCTGCGTGCCGCCCGACGGATGGGCAGCAAGTCTCCGCTGCTGGCCCTCATCGCCGACTGTGAGCGAGGTGTCGGCCGTCCGGAGCGCGCCATCGAGTTGGGTCGCAGCCCCGAAGCCGAACAGCTCACCGGTGACGACGCCGACGAACTGAAGATCGTCCTGGCTGGTGCACGCTGCGATCTCGGCCAGCCGGCGCAGGCGCTGGCACTGCTGTCCAACCCGCCGCTGGATTCCACCCGGACGGGCCAGACGGCAGCTCGCCTGTTCTATGTATATGCCGAGACGCTGTTGGCTCTGGACCGCAAGGACGACGCACTCCAGTGGTTCCTGCATGCAGCAGCCGCGGACCTGGAAGGCGTCACGGACGCCGAGGACCGCGTCGCCGAATTGGGCTGACGTGACGACGCTGGCTCAGCTGCACGACTGCTTGCTCCTGGACCTCGACGGCACTGTCTTCCGTGGTCATGAGGCCACCGAAGGTGCGGTCGACGCCCTTGCCGCGGTCACGTCGCGCAAGCTTTATGTGACCAACAATGCGTCGCGAAGCCCGGCAGAGGTGGCGGACCACCTCGACGCGCTCGGCTTCTGCGCGCATGCCGACGACGTGGTGACCAGCGCCCAGAGTGCGGCGCACCTGCTCGCGCTACAGCTACCCGCGGGCGCCAAGGTTCTGGTCATCGGTACGGATGCGCTGGCCGCTGAGGTCGCCAATGCCGGCCTGCAGCCGGTACGGCAGTTCACCGACGGGCCGGTCGCGGTGGTCCAGGGGCATTCGCCCCAGACCGGGTGGGCCGACCTCGCCGAAGCGGCGCTGACCATCCGGGCCGGTGGCCTGTGGGTGGCGGCCAACAGCGACAAGACGCTGCCGTCGGAGCGGGGGCTGCTCCCGGGGAACGGCTCGATGGTCGCCGCACTGCAGACCGCCACCGAACAGGTGCCGCAGGTCGCCGGTAAGCCGCAGCCCACGTTGATGAACGACGCCCTGGCCCGCGGTCAGTATGGAACCCCGTTGGTCGTCGGCGACCGGCTCGACACCGATATCGCAGGGGCGAATGCCGCCGGACTGCCCAGCCTGATGGTGCTGACCGGGGTGAACACCGCCGCCGACATGGTGCACGCCGTCCCCGGCGAGCGTCCCGACTACCTGGCGCCCGACCTGCGCTCGCTGGCGGCGCCTGCGGATGCCTTGCGAGTCGGGCCGCACCCCGCGTGGCGGGTCGAGATGTCCGGCAACGAGGTCACCGTCCACGCCACCGGCGAACCCGTTGACGACGAACTGTCGGTGGTCCGCGCGACGGCCGGTGCCGTATGGTCCGGCGCCGTCTCGGGTCGGGTGCGCATCGCGGCCGGGGACGACACGGCACGCGCGGCATTGGATCGGTGGTCGCTGCTCGACGGCACCGATCCGCTAGCGTGAACATCGCTATGAGTACCGATCCTGACCAGATCCGCGAGGACATCGCGGTCCTGCTGTCCCATCTCCCGGATTTGTCCGGCGAGGGCGACGAGACACCGGACCTCGAGGCTGTCGCGGCGGGTTTGGACCACGCCCACAATCTGCTGGTCCGGGCCCTGGAATCGGTCGAGAAGGGGTGACGGGCACGTGACGCGACGCGCACGTGTTGATGCCGAACTCGTCCGGCGGGGGCTCGCCCGGTCTCGTCAACAAGCCGCCGAACTGATCGAGGCCGGCCGCGTGACCATCGACGGTATGCGGGCATCGAAAGCCTCGACGGCGGTGACTCCCGCGGCCAATCTCCTGGTCGCCGAATCCACCGAGCGCAGCTGGGTGTCCCGTGGCGCGCACAAGCTGATCGGGGCGCTCGACGCGTTCGGCGTCTCACCCGAGGGACGACGCTGCCTGGACGCCGGTGCGTCCACCGGCGGATTCACCGAGGTACTGCTGGACCGCGGAGCCCGCGAGATAGTCGCGGCCGACGTCGGCTACGGCCAGTTGGCCTGGTCGTTGCGCTCTGATGATCGCGTCATCGTCATGGAGCGGACGAACGTGCGGGAGCTGACGGCCGAGGCCATCGGTGGCCCGGTCGACCTGGTCGTGGCCGATCTGTCGTTCATCTCGTTGGCCACGGTCCTACCGGCACTGACCGCATGTGCGTCGGCCCTAGCCGATATCGTTCCCATGGTGAAGCCGCAGTTCGAGGTGGGCAAGGATCGAGTTGGAGCCGGTGGTGTGGTTTCCGACCCGGAATTGCGCGCCGATGCGGTGCTGACGGTCGCGCGGCGCGCCGCGGAACTCGGCTGGCATGCGGTCGACGTCACCGCCAGCCCACTGCCCGGCCCGTCGGGCAACGTCGAGTACTTCCTGCGGCTGCGGGCCACGACCGATCAACCGCTGCAGGGCGACGCGCTCGTCGCAGCCGTCGGCCGCGCGGTCGCCGAGGGGCCGCAGTGACGCGCGAACGCACCGTCCTGCTGGTGATCCACACCGGCCGCGACGAAGCCACCGAAACCGCAACCCGTGTCGAAAAAGTACTGGGCGACAACGGAATCGGTTTGCGCGTGCTCGCCGCCGAAGCCGTCGACCGGGGGGCTCTGCACCTGGCCCCGGACCACATGCGCGCGATGGGCGTCGACATCACGGTCGTCGATCCCGACAGCCATGCGGCCGAGGGCTGTGAACTGGTCCTGGTGCTCGGCGGTGACGGCACCTTCCTGCGGGCAGCCGAGCTGGCCCGCAATGCCGAGATCCCCGTGGTCGGGGTCAACCTCGGACACATCGGGTTCCTGGCGGAGGCCGAGGCCGAGGCCATCGACCATGTGCTCGAGCGCATCATCAACAAGGACTACCGGGTCGAAGAGCGGATGACGCTCGACATCGGGGTCCGCGTCGACGGTGAGATCGTGCAGCGCGGCTGGGCGCTCAACGAAGCCAGCCTGGAGAAGAGCAGCCGGTTCGGTGTGCTGAACGTGGTGCTCGAGGTCGACGGCCGTCCGGTCTCGGCGTTCGGCTGCGACGGCGTGCTGGTGTCGGCCCCCACTGGATCCACCGCCTATGCCTTCTCCGCGGGCGGCCCGATTCTGTGGCCCGACCTCGAAGCAATCCTGGTGGTACCCAACAACGCTCACGCCCTGTTCGCCCGTCCCATGGTGACCAGCCCCGACGCATCGATCGCGATCGAGGTCGAAGCGGGCAACAATGACGCCATGGTGTTCTGCGACGGCCGCCGCCAGATGGTGGTCCCGGCCGGTGGCCGGCTGGAGGTCACCCGCTGCGAAGTCTCGCTGAAATGGGTTCGACTCGACAGCGCCCCGTTCTCCGACCGTTTGGTGCGCAAATTCCGGTTGCCGGTGAAAGGGTGGCGCGGCCAGTAATGCTGACCGAGATTCGCATCGAGGCGCTCGGCGCCATCAGTGCGGCCACTGCCGAATTCGGCCGTGGTCTGACTGTGCTGACCGGCGAGACCGGTACCGGTAAGACCATGGTGGTCACCAGCCTGCACCTGTTGGGGGGCGCGCGCGCCGACCCCAGCCGGGTGCGTTCGGGTTCGGCCCGCGCTGTCGTCGAAGGCCGTTTCACCACAACCGAACTCGGCGACGGGGTGTCCGAGCGGGTCGATGAGATTCTCGAGGCCTCCGGCGCCGACCGCGATGACGACGGCAGCGTCATCGCCGCGCGTTCGGTGAGCAAGGACGGGCCGTCGCGCGCATACCTGGGTGGCCGGAGTGTGCCGGCGAAATCGCTGGCCACGTTCACCACGGAATTGCTTGCCTTGCACGGGCAGAATGATCAGCTGCGACTCATGCGTCCCGACGAGCAGCGCGGCGCGCTGGACCGCTACGTCGACGTGACCGGGCTGCTGGCCAAATACCGCAAGCTGCGGGACGAATGGCTCACTGCCCGACGAGATTTGATCGACCGCCGCAACCGGGCGCGGGATCTCGCCATGGAGGCGGACCGGCTGCAGTTCGGGCTGGGGGAGATCGACGCGGTGGCGCCGGAAGCCGGCGAGGACGACGCGTTGGTCGCCGACATCCGCCGGCTGTCCGAGCTGGATGCGCTGCGGGACGCCGCGCAGACGGCCCGCGCGGCGCTGTCCGGCGAACTCGGCGATGGCCCGTCGGACGACGCCACGTCGGCACTCGATGCCGCGGCGCAGGCCAAGTCGGTGTTGTCGGCGACGGACGACGCCGTGCTGCGTGCCCTCGGCGATCGCCTGGCCGAGGCGCTTGCGGTGATCGGTGACGTGTCCGGTGAACTCGGTGACTATCTTTCCGAATTGCCCAGCGACGCAAGCACTCTGGAATCCAAGCTGGCGCGCCAGGCTGAGCTGCGCAACCTCACCCGCAAGTACGCCGCGGACATCGACGGGGTACTGCAGTGGGCGGCCGACGCCCGGCAGCGGCTGTCGCAGCTCGACGTCTCGGAAGAAGCCCTGGCCGAACTGCAGAAACAGGTCGACGAACGGCACGACAAGGTGGTGCTGGCCGCCGCCGAGGTCACCAAGGCCCGCACCAAGGCGTCGAAGTCCCTGGCGAAGGCGGTGACCGCGGAGCTCGCCGGTCTGGCGATGGGCGGCGCCGGATTCAGCATCACGGTGTCACCGCTGGAGGCGCGCGCCGACGACAGCGCGCCGCTGACCTTGCCCGACGGCACCCTCGTGCATGCCGGGCACGACGGCGTCGACGCCGTCGAGTTCGGTTTCACGCCGCACAGCGGTTCGGACGTGCTGCCGCTGGCCAAGAGTGCGTCCGGTGGCGAGTTGTCGCGCGTGATGCTCGCCCTGGAAGTGGTGCTGTCGGCGTCCGCCGAAGGCACCACCATGGTGTTCGACGAGGTCGACGCCGGTGTCGGTGGCCGCGCCGCCGTGCAGATCGGCAAGCGCCTGGCCCGGCTGGCCCGTACCCACCAGGTCATCGTCGTGACGCACCTGCCGCAGGTCGCGGCCTACGGCGACGTGCACCTGGTGGTGGAGAGCGGCCCGAAGTCGAGCCGCGTGGTGCGCCTCGAGGACGAGGACCGGGTCGCTGAGTTGGCCCGCATGCTGGCCGGACTCGGCGACACCGACAGTGGTCGTGCGCATGCTCGCGAGCTGCTCGAGGCGGCGCAGCAGGAGCATGCGGCGCCTTAGGGGTTGGCGGGCGACAGCTCGGCCTGTCCCCATCTGAGTGGACTGACGTCTGTCAGCTCGATCACCTCATCCACGGTGAATTCCACCGAACATTGCGGGCCGTCGTCCCAGATGATCTCGGCGGTGCCGGTCAGCTGCAGCGTGGTCCCGGTCTGCCAGTCGGGGATCAGCAGTCCGGCGCGCGGGTTGGCGCTGATGTTGCCCAGCGTCATGAACATCGAATTGCCTCGGTAGTCCGGCCAGCGCAGCCGGTTCGGCGAAAGCACCTGCAGGAAGCCGGGATTGCCGCCGCGGTGCGACGCATCGGCGTTCCCGTCCGGATCGGCCGACCCGATGAAGAAGGTGTCGGTGCGGGCGACTACGCGCTGCAGACGCTCATCGAGGACGTCGGCGTGACGGACTTCCGGACGATGCGTCTCCTCGGCGACACCGTCGATGTACCTGCGCGAGATGTACTTCGGGCAGTTCGAGTACACCTGGTCGGGGTGGATACGGAGCCCGTCATCGGTCGGTTGGGCGACGCCGTTGACCCGCATGCGGCGCCGGGTCTGCGGTTCGATCGCGATCATGCCGACCTGCTGGCCCGGCCGGCGTACGACATCGTGCAGCGGATCGCCAGGCACGGGCAGGGCGTCGACCACGATGGTGTGGTCGTCGTCGGCGTGCACGAACCCGGCGGGGCCGGTGACCAAACTGGCCCAGACGCGGCCCGCGTCGTCTGTCGCGGCGAGGACCACCATGGGCTGCTCGGCCAGGAAGGCCGCCGCGGCGGCCGGAATCTCCGTACGGATCATCCGGCCGACGCGGACAGCGATCTCCGCCTGGCCCATGCGCCGCTGCACTTCCAGCTCACCGGCGTGGTAGGCAGTCATGGCGCGGCTCAGAAGAATCCGCAGGTGGGGGCGGCGCCGCTCGGTGCCGGAGCGGTCTCGGCGCCGCTCGGAGCGTAGATCTCCAGCCGGATGCCGTCGGGGTCGGTGAAGAAGATGCCGCCCGAGGCCGCGCCCTCGCCGTGTGCCACCACGCCGTCGTGGGCGAACGTCACGCCCAGCTCTTTGAGTGCGGCCTCCACCGTCTGAACCTGCTCGATGGTGTCGACCTGGAACGACAGGTGGTGCAGACCCGGGCTGCGGGTGGAGAACGCGCCGTCGCTCTGCTGCCACAACGTCAGCCGCAGGGTGCCCTCGGAACCCAGGAAGGCGAAGCGGTGGTCGCCCTCGTCGCTGATGCCGAGCTGTTCGAAACCCAAAGCACGCCGGTAGAAGTCGACGGATCGCGACAGGTCGGTGACGTTGAGCCCGACGTGGCCGGGGGCGAGCTTGGGGGTGATGGCGGTGGTCATCGGTTCCTCCGTTGTAACTGTTGATCTGACATTTGAAGGTTAGAATCGGAGGCGCAACGTGTCAACCACCAAAATGAAAATAGATGGTTAGTGGACTGTCGGGAGGCTGTCGATGCAGGAGAGGCGGTTAATCTCAGCTATGCGTGATCCGCGCCCGCACGTCGGCGAACCTCTCGCGCTGGATCTGCTGAACACCCGGTGGATGTCGGCGGAGGGGCCCCGGGATCTCCTGACCGACGTGGCGGGACTCCGATGTTGGTTGGTGGCCAACGGTCTCGACGATCGTTGTGAATCCGATGAGAAGACCCGCGCGGCCCTGCTGCGGGCGCGCGAAGCCATCCTGCAGGTGGTCACCGACGGCGCGGCCGACGAGTTGAACGCTGTCCTGGACCATGGCCGTATCCGGCGGTCCCTCGCGGAGTCCGGGCCGCACGACGATGTGGACGTGCCCCGATCCGAATGGCTGCCCGGTTGGCTCGCGGCCGACAACCTGCTGCAGCTGCTGGCGGAATCGGCCGGCCGGATCAAGCAGTGCGCGCACCCGCACTGCGTGCTGTGGTTCTACGACACGTCGAAGAACGGCGCCCGGCGCTGGCACTCGATGACCACGTGCGGCAACCGTGCCAAGGCCGCCCGGCACTATGCGGCGAAGCGAGATTGAGACCATTCGGCTGTTACGGATGTGACAAAAGAAAACTTCTGAGGCTGTTGTTACGGCGCGCCTCCACCTCTACTTGAGGGTTCATCGACAGAATCGACGCATGAAGATGGCAGCGCTGCTCACCCGAAATGCCGGACCGAAGCCGGGCGTGACTGGAACCGCCCGCGTTGACCGTGACATCGACCGACTGCTGCGACGCGTCGGCCCGGGGGACATCGTCGTTCTCGATGCACTCGACCTCGACCGCATCACCGCCGACGCGCTGGTGGAGGCCGAGGTCGCCGCCGTGGTGAACGCCTCGTCGTCGATCTCCGGCCGCTACCCGAACCTGGGGCCGGAAGTGCTTGTCGCCAACGGGGTTACGTTGATCGACGAGACCGGCCCAGAGGTCTTCAAGAAGGTCAAGGACGGCGCCAAGGTGCGGCTGCACAACGGCGGCATCTACAACGGCGATCGCCGTCTGGTCCTCGGCAACGAGCGCAACGACGAGCAGATCCACGAGATGATGCACGAGGCCAAGAGTGGCCTCGTGGCGCACCTGGAGGCGTTCGCCGGCAACACGATCGAGTTCATCCGCAGTGAGAGCCCGCTGCTGATCGACGGCATGGGCATCCCGGACATCGACGTCGACGTGAACCGCCGGCACGTCGTGGTGGTCACCGACGACCCGAGCGCCGAGGCTGACCTGAAGGCCATCAAGCCGTTCATCAAGGAGTACCAGCCGGTGCTCGTCGGTGTCGGCGCCGGCGCCGACACGCTGCGCAAGGCCGGCTACCGTCCCGCGCTGATCGTCGGCGATCCCGAGGAGATGAGCGCCGATGTGCTGCGGTCCGGTGCCCAGGTGGTGCTGCCGGCCGACGCCGACGGCCACGCGAAAGGTCTTGAGCGCATTCAGGATCTGGGCGTCGGTGCCATGACGTTCCCGGCCGCCGGCTCGGCCGCGGACCTGGCGCTGCTGCTCGTCGACCACCACGGCGCCGCGCTGATCGTCACCGCCGGCCACCGCGCCAACATCGAAGAGTTCTTCGACCGCACACGGCAGTCCAGCACCCCGTCGACGTTCCTGACCCGCCTGAAGGTGGGGGAGAAGCTGGTCGACGCGAAAGCCGTTGCGACGCTGTACCGCAGCCGCGTCTCCGGCGGCGCCATCGCACTGCTGGTCCTGGCGATGCTGGTCGCCGTCATCGTGGCGCTGTACGTCGCGCGCGCCGACGCCACCGTCCTGCACCTGGTGACCGACTACTGGAACCGCTTCCTGCTGTGGGCCCAGGGATTGGTGAGCTAGCCGGACGATGATCTCCCTACGCTCGCATGCGATCTCACTGGCCGCGGTGTTCCTGGCGCTGGCCATCGGGGTGATGCTCGGTTCCGGTCTGCTGTCCAACACGCTGCTGTCCGGACTGCGTGACGACAAACACGAGTTGCAGAACCAGATCAACGCCCTCACCGACGAGAAGAACGCACTGAACCAGAAGCTCAGTGCGGCAGGCGAGTTCGATGCCCAGATGTCGCCGCGCATGGTGCGTGACGCGCTGGCGGGGAAATCTGTCGTGGTGTTCCGCACCCCGGACGCCGCCACCGACGACGTCGACGCGGCCGCGAAACTGATTGCGGCCGCCGGGGGTTCGGTGACGGGAACCATCGCGCTGACGCAGCAGTTCGTGGACGCCAACGCCTCGGAGAAGCTGCTGTCGGTGGTGAACTCGCCGATCGTGCCGGCCGGACGTCAGCTGAGCACCCGGACCGTCGACCAGGGCTCGCAGGCCGGTGACCTGCTGGGCATCACGCTACTGCGCGACCGCAACCCGGCGGTCCTGCCCGTCGACGACATGCAGCGCGACACCGTGCTCGCGACGCTGCGCGACACCGGGTTCGTCACCTACGGCTCGCAGCGCATCGGGGTCGCGGACAGCGCACTGATCGTCACCGGCGGCGCCCTGGGCGATGACGCCGGCAATCGCGGGGCGACGGTGGCCCGCCTGGCCTCGGGCCTGGCGCCGCACGGTGCGGGCACGCTCGTGGCCGGCCGGGACGGCTGCGCGTCGGGCACCGCGGCCGTCGCCGTCGTGCGTTCGGATGCCGGTCTGTCCGGCGCGGTCGGCACCGTCGACGACGTCAACAGCCAGGCCGGCCGGATCACCACGGTCCTGTCGCTGCAGCAACTCATCGCCGGCGGCCATCCGGCGCAGCTCGGTATCGGTCGTGGCGCCAGCTCGGTGACGGTCCTGCAGTAATTCGCGCCGCAGTGCGCCGTGGTGACCGTCACCGGCGCGTCAGTCCCAGCTCGGGCCGGTCGGTGATAGGGTGAAATTCCGTGGGTCGGCAGGCCCCAGGTAGCTCAACCGCTACGTTGCCCCATCACCACGGAGGTCGTTCTTGGCATCGCTACGCAGGCACCCACAGGCCGCGACGAAGCACATTTTTGTCAGCGGCGGGGTCGCTTCCTCGCTCGGTAAGGGTCTGACCGCCAGCAGTCTTGGCCAATTGCTCACCGCGCGTGGTCTGCACGTGACGATGCAGAAGCTGGACCCGTACCTCAACGTCGACCCCGGCACCATGAACCCGTTCCAGCACGGCGAGGTGTTCGTCACCGAGGACGGCGCCGAGACCGACCTGGACATCGGCCACTACGAGCGCTTCCTGGACCGCAACCTGTCGCGGTCGGCGAACGTCACCACCGGCCAGGTGTACTCCGAGGTCATCGCCAAGGAGCGTCGCGGCGACTACCTCGGCGACACCGTCCAGGTGATCCCGCACATCACCGACGAGATCAAGAGCCGCATCCTCGAGATGGCGCTGCCCGATGCCCAGGGCAAGCGCCCCGACGTGGTGATCACCGAAATCGGCGGCACCGTAGGCGATATCGAGTCGCAGCCGTTCCTGGAGGCGGCCCGCCAGGTCCGCCACGACGTCGGCCGGGAGAACGTCTTCTTCCTGCACGTATCGCTGGTGCCGTACCTGGCCCCGTCGGGCGAGCTGAAGACCAAGCCCACCCAGCACTCGGTGGCCGCGCTGCGCAGCATCGGTATCACGCCGGACGCGCTGATCCTGCGCTGCGACCGCGATGTGCCGGAGCCGCTGAAGAACAAGATCGCGCTGATGTGCGACGTCGACATCGACGGCGTCATCTCGACGCCGGACGCCCCGTCGATCTACGACATCCCCAAGGTGCTGCACCGCGAGGAACTCGACGCCTACGTGGTGCGCCGGCTCAACCTGCCGTTCCGCGACGTGGACTGGTCGGAGTGGGACGACCTGCTGCGCCGCGTGCACGAGCCCAAGGAGACGGTGCGAATCGCCTTGGTGGGCAAGTACATCGACCTGTCCGACGCGTACCTGTCGGTGGCCGAGGCGCTGCGCGCCGGTGGGTTCGCCCACCACTCGAAGGTCGAGATCCGCTGGGTCGCCTCCGACGACTGCGAGACCGAGCAGGGTGCGGCCGCCGCACTCGGCGACGTGCACGGCGTGCTGATCCCGGGTGGCTTCGGCATCCGCGGCATCGAGGGCAAGCTCGGCGCCATCAGCTACGCCCGCCGCCAGCGGCTGCCGCTGCTGGGCCTGTGCCTCGGGTTGCAGTGCATCGTCATCGAGGCCGCGCGGTCCGTCGGCATCAGCGGCGCCAACTCGGCGGAGTTCGACGAGCACACGCCGGACCCGGTGATCGCCACCATGGCCGACCAGCTCGACGCGGTGGCCGGTGAGGCCGACCTCGGCGGCACCATGCGCCTCGGTGCGTATCCGGCCGTGCTGCAGGCGGATTCGATCGTGGCCAAGGCCTACGACGCGACCGAGGTCTCCGAACGCCACCGGCACCGCTACGAGGTGAACAACGCCTACCGCGACCGTATCTCCGAGAGCGGGCTGAAGTTCTCCGGCACGTCGCCGGACGGCCAGCTGGTCGAGTTCGTGGAGTACGACGCCGACCTGCACCCGTTCCTGGTCGGCACGCAGGCGCACCCGGAGCTCAAGAGCCGCCCGACGCGTCCGCACCCGCTGTTCGCGTCGTTCATCGGGGCGTCGCTGGACTACAAGGCCGCCGAACGCCTGCCGCTCGAGGAGATCGACTCCGAGGTGCACGGCGCCGGATCGCATGCGGAGGGTTCGGACGAGGATGCCGAGCAGCTGCAAGAATCCCGTGGCTGACCACGATTTCGCCACGCTTTCGAGCGAAACCGTCTATGTAGGAAAGATTTTCGCGTTGCGGGCCGACGAGGTCGCGATGCCCGGTGGTGGCTCGGCGCGCCGTGAGGTGGTCGAGCACTACGGGGCGGTCGCGGTGGTCGCGCTCGACGACGACGGGAACCTGGTACTGGTGTACCAATATCGGCATCCGATCGGGCGGCGGCTGTGGGAGCTGCCCGCCGGGCTGCTCGATATGGGTGACGAGCCGCCGCACGTCACCGCGGCGCGCGAACTCGAAGAGGAAACCGGCCTGGCTGCCGCACACTGGCAGCTGCTGCTCGACGTCGACTCGGCGCCCGGATTCAGCGACGAGAGCGTGCGAATCTACCTGGCCACCGGCCTGACCGAGATCGGCCGGCCGCACGCGCACGACGAAGAAGCGGACCTGGTGGTCAAGCGGGTGCCGCTGGCCGATGCCGTGCGGATGGTGTTCGACGGTGAGATCGTCAATGCCCTTGCGGTGGCCGGGATTCTGGCTGCCGCCCACCGGCCGGCCGAGCAGCGGCCGCTCGACGCGCCGTGGATCGACCGCCCGTCCGCACTGCGCACCCGGCGGGAACAGGACTGATGACGGCCGCGGCGTCAGCGGGGGTCCGGTCGCGACTGGAGCAGCAGGTCCAGGGCTACCTGAACCACCTCAGCATCGAGCGGGGCGTCGCGGCCAACACGCTGAGTTCCTATCGGCGTGACATCCGGCGGTACACCGCCCATCTGGCCGGCCGCGGCATCGATGACCTGCGCGCCGTCACCGAGACCGACGTCAGCGAGTTCCTCGTCGCGCTGCGTCAGGGCGATCCCGACAACGGCGTCGTCGCGTTGTCCTCGGTCTCGGCCGCGCGGGCCGTCATCGCGGTGCGTGGGCTGCACAAGTTCGCCGCCGCCGAAGGCCTCGCCGACGCCGACGTCGCCCGCGGTGTGAAGCCGCCGACACCGGGCCGACGGCTGCCCAAGAGCCTCAGCTACGACGACGTCATCGCGCTGCTGGACGGCGCGGGCGGCGACAGTGACGCCGACAATCCGCTGACGTTGCGCAACCGCGCGTTGCTGGAACTGCTGTATTCGACCGGGGCGCGCATCTCCGAGGCGGTCGGCCTCGACCGTGACGACGTCGACACCGAGTCCCGGTCGGTGATGCTGCGCGGCAAGGGCGGCAAGCAGCGGCTGGTGCCCATCGGCCGGCCCGCCGTCACGGCACTGGATGCCTACCTGGTGCGGGGCCGTCCCGACCTGGCGCGCCGCGGCAAGGGCACGCCCGCGATCTTCCTCAACGCGCGCGGCGGCCGGTTGTCGCGGCAGAGCGCGTGGCAGGTGCTGCAGGACTCCGCCGAACGGGCTGGCATCACCGCCGCGGTCTCGCCACACACGCTGCGCCACTCGTTCGCCACGCACCTGCTCGAAGGCGGCGCCGACGTGCGCGTCGTGCAGGAACTGCTCGGCCACGCGTCCGTCACCACCACGCAGATCTACACGCTGGTGACCGTCAGCGCGCTGCGCGAAGTGTGGGCGGGGGCGCACCCGCGCGCCAGGTGAGAACGACGATCGGCCGGGGCTAGCATCCGGTCATGGCGTTCTACGACATCATCGAGACGACCGGCAAGGTGATCGACGCCGTCGGTGTCGCCGTGATCGTCGGCGGTGCCGTGATCGCCCTGGCCGCCACGTTCGGTCGGATGCGTGGTTCAGAGGGCGGCGCCTACGACGCGTTCCGGCGCCAGCTCGGCCGCTCGATCCTGCTGGGACTCGAATTCCTCGTCGCGGCCGACATCATCCGCACCGTGGCCGTCACGCCAACCGCGCAGAGCGTCGCGGTGCTGGCCGGCATCGTCGCCATCCGGACCTTCCTGAGCTTCTCGCTGCAGGTCGAGATGACCGGCTCGTGGCCGTGGCAGCGCCCGGTCAAGGCGGCGGACGACGCTCAGCCCAGGTAGTCGGACTCGAGCACCAGGTCAGGCAGCGTTTTCTGGTATTCGACATGGGTGGGGTGTTCCTGCGTGTGCCACAGCTTGCCCTCCTGTTCCCGCATGTACGCGCGGTAGGCCGGAGCGCCGGGCACCTTCACGTTGTCCGCCACGACGACCGCGCCGCGGTGCAGCCAACCCCGCGCCAGGATCGACTCCAGGTCCTTGAGGTAGGCCGCCTTGTCGTGGTCGATGAACACGAAATCGAGGTTGCCCGGCCCGAATCCATGACCGGCCAGCGCGTCGAGCGTCGCGCCGCCATCGCCGATGGTGCCGACCACGCACGTGATCCGGTCCGCGACGCCGGCGTGGGCCCAGATGCGGCGGGCGATCTCCGCGTTGTCCGCAGACAGTTCGACGGTGAAGACGTGCGCGTCCGGCACGGTTCGGGCCATGAGCAGCGCGCTGTAGCCGCAGTAGGTGCCCAGCTCGAGAATGCGCGACGGGTTGGCCCGGATGAGCGCGGACTCGAGGAGTTGGCCTTTTTCGTCACCGACATTGACGAGCATCGACTGTTCGCGGGCGAACGTGTCGATGGTCGCGAGGACATGATCGACGTCGCCGCGGCGGGCGTTCGCTTCCACATAGGCGGCCGCGGCGGCCTCGCGGCCGTCGCCCCACTGTCCGGTCTGGACGAACTTTCGCATCCCCAGCGCCATCCGGACGAAGGACCACCGTCGCTTCCAGCTCATGGCAGTCACATTAGGACAGCGGGTCTGCCGTCGTCAGCGGCGTGGCACCGTTAAACTTGCCCGGATGTTCGCTATGGGAGTCACGCCGCTGATCGGCGACGCATGACCGATGTCCCAACAGGCGTGGGGGGCCTGAGCCCGGTGGAGCCGGTTTCGTTGCCGCTTGATGTCGATGCCTCGTCCGCGACCGCAGATCCGGAACCCGCGATCGGCCTGACCGGACGTCCCGCCCGACACATCCCCGAGCCCAAACCCAAGAGCGTGCACGGCCCGGCCAAGGTCATCGCGATGTGCAACCAGAAGGGCGGCGTCGGCAAGACCACGTCAACCATCAATCTGGGCGCCAGCCTGGCCGAATACGGCCGCCGCGTGCTGCTGGTCGACCTCGATCCGCAGGGCGCGCTGTCCGCCGGCCTCGGCGTCCCGCACTACGAGCTCGAGCACACCGTGCACAACCTGCTCGTCGAGCCGCGGGTGTCGATCGACGACGTGCTCATCAACACCCGGGTCAAGGGCCTGGACCTGGTGCCCAGCAACATCGACCTGTCCGCCGCCGAGATTCAGCTGGTCAACGAGGTCGGCCGCGAGCAGACGCTGTCCCGCGCGCTGTATCCCGTGCTGGACCGCTACGACTATGTGCTGATCGACTGCCAGCCGTCGCTCGGGCTGCTCACGGTGAACGGGCTGGCCTGCGCCGACGGCGTCATCATCCCGACCGAATGCGAGTTCTTCTCGTTGCGCGGTCTCGCGTTGCTGACCGACACCGTCGACAAGGTGCGCGACCGGCTGAACCCCAAACTCGACATCAGCGGGATCCTGATCACCCGGTACGACAACCGCACCGTCAACGCGCGCGAGGTCATGGCCCGGGTGGTCGAGCGCTTCGGCGATCTCGTGTTCGACACCGTCATCAGTCGCACCGTGCGCTTCCCGGAGACCAGCGTCGCCGGTGAACCGATCACCACCTGGGCCCCGAAATCCGGTGGCGCCCAGGCGTACCGGGCGTTGGCGTGCGAGGTCATCGACCGGTTCGGCGCGTGATTTCGGAGGTCGACGCTCCCGACAGTGCTGGGGGCGCGGCGCCGGAGGATCCGGCGACCGACCAGCCGGACGAGAAGAAAGCCGGCTTCCAGGTCCGGCTCAACAATTTCGAGGGCCCTTTCGACCTGCTGCTGCAGCTGATCTTCGCGCACCGACTCGACGTCACCGAAGTGGCGTTGCACCAGGTCACCGACGAGTTCATCGCGTACACCAAGGAGATCGGCAGCCAGCTCGAGCTGGATGAGACGACGGCGTTCCTGGTCGTCGCGGCGACTCTCCTGGATCTGAAGGCCGCCCGGCTGCTGCCCGCCGCCGAGGTCCACGACGAGGACGACCTGGCCCTGCTCGAAGTGCGCGACCTGCTGTTCGCGCGGCTGCTGCAATACCGGGCCTTCAAGCACGTCGCGTTGATGTTCGCCGAGCTCGAGGCCGCGGCGATGCGCAGCTACCCGCGGGCCGTCACGCTGGAGGACCGGTTCACCGAGCTGCTGCCTGAGGTGATGCTCGGCGTCGACGCCGACCGGTTCGCCCAGATCGCGGCGGCCGCGTTCACACCGCGTCCGGTGCCGTCGCTGCGCGTCGACCACCTGCACGTGCAGGCGGTGTCGGTGCCCGAGCAGGCCATGAAACTGATGGGGCTGCTGGAGAGTCGCGGCATCGGGGAGTGGGCGTCGTTCACCGACCTGGTCGCCGACTGTGACGGCGGCATGGAGATCGTCGGGCGGTTCCTGGCGCTATTAGAGCTCTACCGGGCCAAGGCGGTAAACTTCGAGCAGATTGAACCGCTTGGAGTGCTGCAAGTTTCGTGGACCGGGGAGCGGCCGACGAACGAGCATCTGGCAGCGGCGGTGGAAGAAGACCAATGACGGACAACGACGCGGTGATTGCCGCGGATAGCAGCGTGGGCGAGGGCGTCGAGCCTGACGCTGGTGTGACCGACGACGCCGCTGCCGCCGAGGGTGACGAACTCGACACCGAGATCAGCGATGACGAGCTCGGGTGCGCGCTGGAGGCCCTGCTACTGGTGGTCGACACCCCGGCGCCGGTCGACTCTCTGGCGACCGCTCTGGACGAAACCATCGAGCGTGTCGAGGACAAGCTGCGCCGGATGGCCGCCGAACTGGCCGAGCGCGGCAGCGGCATCGACCTGCGCGAGGCCGGTGGCGGCTGGCGGATGTACACCCGGGCCCGGTACGCGCCCTATGTCGAGCGGCTGATTCTCGACGGCGCCCGGTCCAAGCTGACCCGGGCGGCGCTGGAGACCCTTGCGGTCGTCGCCTACCGGCAGCCGGTGACCCGCGCCCGGGTCAGTGCGGTGCGTGGCGTCAACGTCGACGCCGTGATGCGGACCCTCGCCGCCCGCGGCCTCATCATCGAAGCCGGCACCGATGCCGACAGTGGTGCAACGACTTTCGCCACGACGGAATTGTTCCTGGAGCGGCTCGGGTTGACCTCGCTGAGCGAGCTGCCGGAACTCGCCCCGCTGTTGCCGGATGTCGACGTCATCGACGACATCACTGAAACGCTCTCTGAGGAGCCGCGTTTCGCCAAACTCGGCGGAACCCCTGCGCCGGCTGCAGAGCCGGCCAAATTCGACGTAGATCGGGACTGACATGACCAACGAAGAAGGCGTGCGACTGCAGAAGGTGTTGTCGCAGGCGGGAATTGCTTCTCGTCGCGTCGCCGAGCGGATGATCCTGGACGGGCGGGTGGAGGTCGACGGCCAGATCGTCACCGAACTCGGTACCCGGGTGCACCCCGATCGCCAGGTGGTCCGGGTGGACGGCACCCGGGTTCTCGTCGACGAGGATTTGGTGTACCTCGCGCTGAACAAGCCAAAAGGTATGCACTCCACCATGTCTGACGACCAGGGCCGGCCCTGTATCGGTGACCTGGTCGAGCACCGCGTGCGCGGCAACAAGAAGCTCTTCCATGTCGGCCGGCTCGATGCCGACACCGAAGGGCTGATCCTGCTGACCAACGACGGCGAGCTGGCCCACCGGTTGATGCACCCGCGGTACGAGGTGTCCAAGACGTACCTGGCCACCGTGCAGGGGACCGTGCCGCGTGGGCTGGGCAAGAAGGTGCGCGAGGGCGTGGAACTGGACGACGGCCCGGTCTACGTCGACGAGTTCGCGGTGGTCGACATGGTCGCCGGCAAGTCGTTGGTGAAGATCGTGCTGCACGAGGGCCGCAATCGCATCGTGCGCCGGCTGATGGCCGAGGTGGGTTTCCCGGTGAAGGAACTGGTGCGCACGCACATCGGCACGGTGGCGCTGGGGGACCAGCGCGTCAACAGCCTGCGGGCGCTCACGCGCAAGGAAGTCGGCGAGCTGTACCAGGCGGTGGGCCTGTGAACGCGCTCGTCATCGCCATCGACGGCCCGGCGGGCACCGGGAAGTCCTCGGTGTCAACGGGTTTGGCGCATGCACTCGGCGCCAACCACATCAACACCGGCGCGATGTACCGCATCGTGACGCTGGCGGTACTGCGCGCCGGCATCGACCCGGCCGACGCCGATGCCGTCGTCGCGGTGTGTGAGAAGACGGAGTTCTCCGTCAGCTTCGACCCGGACCACGACACCTCGTACCTGGCGGGCGAGGACGTTTCGGATGAGATCCGCGGCGAGGCGGTGACTCTCGCCGTATCGGCCGTGTCGGCGATCCCGGCCGTGCGGACCATCCTGGTGCAGCGGCAGCGGGAGTTGATCGCGGAAGCCGGTTCGGTCGTCGTCGAGGGCCGCGACATCGGCACCGTCGTCAAGCCGGACGCCGATCTCAAGATTTTCCTGACCGCCTCGGCCGAGGAGCGCGCCCGTCGGCGCAATGCGCAGAACGTCGCAAACGGTCTGGGCGACAACTACGAAGCGGTGCTGGCCGATGTCCAGCGCCGGGACCATCTGGACTCGACGCGCGCGGTCTCGCCGCTGCAGGCCGCCGATGATGCGATCGTCGTCGATTCCAGTGATATGACCCAGGCTGGTGTGGTGGCACATCTGCTGGATCTCGTGCAGCAGAAGGTAGGTGTGCGTCAATGAGTGACGACGATGGTGTGTGGTTCGACGAAGGTGACTGGGAGATCGGCTCGGAAGGATTCGAGGCCGAGGTCGACGAGTACGCCGGACCCCCGCCCGTGGTGGCCGTGGTCGGCCGCCCGAATGTCGGCAAATCGACTCTGGTGAACCGCATCCTGGGCCGTCGCGAAGCGGTGGTGCAGGACATCCCGGGCGTGACGCGCGACCGCGTGTCCTACGACGCGCAGTGGGTCGGGCGCCGGTTCGTGGTGCAGGACACCGGCGGCTGGGAACCCGACGCCAAGGGCCTGCAGATGCTGGTCGCCGAGCAGGCCACCGTGGCCATGCGCACCGCCGACGCGATCATTCTCGTGGTCGACGCGGTGGTCGGGGCGACCGCGGCCGACGAGGCCGCCGCCAAGCGCCTGCAGCGCTCCGGCAAGCCGGTCTTCTTGGCGGCCAACAAGGTTGACAACGAGAAGATCGAATCCGAGGCCGCGGCGCTGTGGTCGCTGGGGCTGGGACAGCCGCACTCGATCAGCGCGATGCACGGCCGCGGCGTGGCCGACCTGCTCGACAGCGTGCTCGAGGTGCTGCCCGAGGTCTCCGAGACGTCCGGCGGGACCGGCGGTCCGCGCCGTGTCGCGCTGGTCGGCAAGCCCAACGTCGGCAAGAGCTCGCTGCTGAACAAGCTGTCGGGCGACGAGCGGTCCGTCGTGCACGACGTCGCCGGCACCACGGTGGACCCCGTCGACTCGCTGATCGAATTGGACGGCAAGACTTGGCGTTTCGTCGACACCGCCGGTCTGCGCCGTAAGGTCGGCCAGGCCAGCGGGCACGAGTTCTACGCCTCGGTGCGCACGCACGGCGCGATCGATGCCGCCGAGGTCGCGATCATGCTGATCGACGCCTCTCAGCCGCTGACCGAACAGGATCTGCGGGTGCTGTCAATGGTCATCGAGGCCGGGCGTGCGCTCGTCATCGCGTTCAACAAGTGGGACCTGGTCGACGAAGACCGGCGATACCTGCTGGACAAGGAGATCGAGCGCGAGCTGGTGCAGGTGCAGTGGGCGCCGCGCGTGAACATCTCGGCGAAAACCGGTCGGGCCGTGCAGAAGTTGGTGCCGGCGCTGGAGACCTCGCTGGCGTCGTGGGACGCCCGTATCCCGACCGGACGGCTCAACACCTTCCTCAAGGAGATCGTGGCGGCCACGCCGCCGCCGGTGCGCGGTGGCAAGCAGCCACGCATCCTGTTCGCCACCCAGGCGGCATCGCGGCCGCCGACCTTCGTGCTGTTCACCACGGGCTTCCTGGAGGCCGGCTACCGCCGCTTCATCGAGCGCCGGCTGCGTGAAGAGTTCGGCTTCGAGGGCAGCCCGATCAAGATCAACGTGCGGGTGCGGGAGAAGCGCGGGGCCAAGCGCTAGTCGCCGACGCGCCGCCGGACCCGTTTAGGGTCCGGCGGGAGGTCTGAGGTAGGCTTTCCAACCGTTGCCGGTTCGTCCGGCAGCGCCGCGGGCTGTGGCGCAGCTTGGTAGCGCACTTGACTGGGGGTCAAGTGGTCGCAGGTTCAAATCCTGTCAGCCCGACAAAGTTTTTGCAGGTCAAAGGCCTCGCGGTGGCCTGGATGGCCCCGTCTTCCTGCCACTCCCACCCGAGGACACCTTGATGGCGATCGCCGATGTCTCTGCCTACGTACACCTCAGCCGTGAAGACGTCGAAGAGATCGGCTACGAACTCGACGTGATCCGCCGGGACGTCGAGGAGTCGCTCGGGGCGAAGGACTCGGCGTACATCCGGCGGGTGATCCATTTTCAGCGGGCGCTCGATGTCGCGGCGCGGCTGATGATCGCCGGGAGCCGGTCCAAGGTCGGCTGGGTCGCCGGCACGTGCGCGCTGGCGTATGCGAAGTCGGTCGAGAACATGGAGCTCGGCCACAACATCTCCCACGGCCAGTGGGATTGGATGAACGACCCGGAAATCCACTCCAATACCTGGGAGTGGGACATGGTCGGACATTCGGCGCAGTGGCGGTACTCGCACAACTATCGGCATCACGTCTACACCAACGTGCTCGGCATGGACGAGGACATCGGTTACCGCCTGCTACGGGTGACGACCGACCAGCCGTGGCGGTGGGCGCATTTGTTTGCCCCGCTCGGAAACCTGGTGCTGGCAGCGACGTTCGAATGGGGTATCGCCCTGCACGGCCTGCACTCGGAGCGGCTCCGGGGTGAGACGCCAGACGCTGTCGCGGTGGAGGAGCGGAAATTCCTCGCCAAGAGCGCGCGCCAGCTGGCCAAGGACTATGTGTTCTTCCCGGCGCTCAGCCTGCGCCGGTGGCGTCGCACGCTGGCGGCCAATGCCACCGCGAATGTGCTCCGGAACCTGTGGGTGTACGTGAACATCATTTGCGGGCACATCCCCGACGGGGCCGAGACGTTCGACCCGGCGGTGGTCAAGGACGAGACTCGCGGCGAATGGTATCTGCGACAGATTCTCGGGACGGCGAACTTCAACGCAGGCCCGCTGCTGGCGTTCTCGGGTGGGCACCTGTGCTACCAGATCGAGCATCACCTGTTCCCTGATCTGCCGAGCAGCCGGTTGCCTGAAGTGAGCGTCCGGGTCCGGGAACTGTGCGAGAAGTACGACCTGCCCTACAACACGGCATCGCTTCCGCGCCAGTACTTTCGGACGCAACGGATCATCCACGGGTTGGCGCTGCCCGACTGGCTGCTGCGCGTGGGACGGCGGCGGCGCGGCTAGGTTCTCGGGGTCTTCGGGGCGCTGCCGGGTTGGTGGTCCCGTGCGCAGCTTCAACGCCGGGTGCGGCGCACTCAATGCGTCTAGCCTGACGCCATGACCGTGAACTCGAAGGTTTCGCGCTCCTGGCTGCTCGTCAATCCGTCCCGAGAGCCTGATCTCGGGGAGCTGCTGTCGACCACGAAATCCGACGAGGTGATCCTCGATCTCGAGGACGCCGTCGCTCCCGACGAGAAGGAAGCGGCCCGGGAGCGAGTCATCGACTTCCTGAGCTCCGGGGCCCAGGCGTGGGTCCGGGTCAACGATGCGTCGAGTGATTTCTGGTCTGCCGACTGCCGCGCGCTGGCGGAGTGCCGCGGGCTGAAGGGCGTCGTGCTGGCCAAGACGGAGGGCGGAAATCACATGTGGGATACCGCGAACCGGCTCGGGGGCGAATCGCGGGTGATCGCGTTGATCGAAACGGCGCGCGGGCTGGCGCGCGTACACGACATCGCCGCGGCGCGCCCGTGCTTCCGCATCGCGTTCGGCGTCAATGACTACACGCTGGACATCGGCGTCGAGCAGGACCCGTTGGCTCTGGCCTACAGCCGTTCCCAGCTGGTCGTCGCGTCGCGGGCGGCGCACATCCCAGGTCCGATCGACGGGCCCACCCGCGACCCGGATCAGCTGGCCGAGGGCGTGGCGCTCACCCGGCAGATGGGTATGACGGGCAAGCTCGCGCTGCGTTCGTCTGACGCCGAGACCATCAACGCCGGACTGAGCCCCTCCGAATCGGACATCGGCTGGGCGCGCGAGTTCGTCGAGCAGTTCAACGCCCGCGGCGGAAAACCGAAGGACGGCAGCGACTTACCCCGATTGAACCGCGCGCGGATCATCCTCGAGAAGGCGCGCCAACTCCGGCTGATACCGAACTGAGGCGTCAGGTCAGCGGGACCCATCCCCGCGGGTCGACGTCCGTGGGTACAGCACGGACGTAGAAGCAGTTGCTGAATCCCATTGCACCTTCGCAGTGGTTGAAGATGCCGTTGCCGTCGGCTTGCCCGTCGCAGTAGCCACCCCAAGGGGTGTTGAAACACTGTCCTGGCGTGGCGTGGGCGACGCCGATGGGGCTGAGTGCGAGCGCGGCGGCAGCGATTGCGAGTGCGATTTTCATCAGCCCATCCCTCCTTCTGTCATGAGGTTTGATCTGTCGCGGGGCACTGGTGAATTTGCCTTCACCTGGCCCATATAGCTTCCGATGGTAGGCCGACTTCCGGAGTGCCGGCACCGTTATGTGTGCAGGCGAACAGCGGTCTGCGGGGGCCTCACGAGACGGATGTGACACGTGAGGTGTATGGGGATTTTGTGGGTGTGACAGTGCGCAATTGTCGGCGGCACCAACAGGTTTCGATGTGGCGGCGTCTGTGGCCTCATCCGGTGGAAGCTTGGGCCCCGCGGCCCGCCACGACCTACGCGGCACCCGCTCCGGCGGGGTCGCGTACGTTCTTAGCGAAGAAGAATCCGTCAGCATTCAACGAAAGCCAACATGTCCCAGGATCAGAACACCGACGTCCCGCCGAATCACCTCTCCATCGATCCGCGTAGCCCGTTCTTCAATGAAGAGGCGCTCCTGCGCGACGTGGGTATCCGCTTCAATGGCGTCGAGCGAACCAACGTCGTCGAATACAACGTGGCCGAGGGCTGGGTGCGTGTGGAGGTCCCCACCGCCAAGGACCGCCGCGGAAACCCGATGGTCGTCAAGCAGAGCGGCACGGTCGAACCGTATTTCCGCACAGCCAAGTAGCGGACGCCCCGTGGACACCACCGATGCCCCCACGATCACCGCAGCGGTGCCGGGGTCCTTCGAGTGGGAGGTGTTCCATGAGCGTCACCCAAAGCTGATTCGCCAGGTACTGGACACCACGCCCTACACGTCCGCCGAAGAGGCGATGCTGCAGCAGCTGCTCGTCGAGAGCACCACCGGCGTCCTCGAGCCGTTGCCCAAGCATGCTCATGACCGGGATGAGTGGCTCGCCTGGGGAGACGACGTCTACGGACGCCCCTGGGGCGAGGTGCCGTTCCTGTGGAGCGAGAGCTATTTCTACCGCCGGCTGCTCGACGCCGTCGGTTACTTCGGGGCCGGGGCCTGGCGCGGAGTCGACCCGTTCGCGCCGGTCAAGACCGCCGAGCTGACGGGGCCGGAGGTCGACGACGAGCTGCGTGCCTTCGCCGACCTGGCCGACGCGGCGGAGAACCAGCAGCGCGAGACTCTGCTGGTGGCCGCGCTGTGGGGTAATCGCGCCGACCTCAGCTTCCAACTCCAAAAGGGCGCCGGTGCCGCAGACGCGCGCTCGGAGGGCATCCTCGTCGACGACAGCCCCGTGCTGTGGTCTGCGCTCCGCGCGCAGGACAACCCGACCGTCTGCGTCGTCGCCGACAACGCAGGCCGCGAACTGCTGGCGGATCTCGTCCTGATCGACAGCCTGCTCTGTCAGCGCCTGGCTGCCGAGATCGTGCTGTACGTCAAGCCGTATCCCTACTACGTGTCGGACGCGACGACGGCCGATGTCCTGGCTGTCATCCGACGCTTGCGGGCCGACGCACATCCGCCGATCGGGAAGGCCGGCGACCGGCTGTGGAACGCTGTGCGCAGCGGCCGGCTCACGGTGCGCACCCACAAGTTCTTCTGTGCACCGCTGTCGTTCCACGACATGCCCCACGACCTCACCGCCGAATTCGCCGGCGCCACAATGACTGTGATGAAAGGCGACCTCAACTATCGGCGCCTCGTCGGCGACCGATACTGGCCCGCCACAACACCGTTCGACCAGACCGTCGACTACTTTCCGTCTCCGGTGACGGCACTGCGGACACTCAAATCGGAAGTTGTCGTCGGCCTGACATCCGAGCAACTTGCCGAACTCGATACCGCCGGACAGGGGTGGCGGACCAGCGGCGGGTACGGGGTGATCCAAGCCTGGGTGGAGTAGGGATTCAGACGACCACCGGACTGGGCTGCGGAACTGACACCGATCCGCTGATGAGTCGTTCCCGCATCCACCGCGTGCCGGCCTCGAGCTCGAACGGCGCGTAGTGCGGGTTCGGGTTACTGGCCAGGAACACCGCGCCGCTGATCATTGCCTTGATCACCGCGAACACTTCGTCGAAGGGCGCATGGAGCGTGAAGGCGATCTGCCCGGCGAGGGAGAACGGGTTGCTGATCCCGTCGTTCATCACCGCCTGGTAGACAGCGGCTTTGACCGCGCTCGCCTGGTCGTCACGGTTCTCGGCGAAGATGTCGCCTTCACGGTAGACATCCATCCAGTGGTCCGGCTTGGCGGGGAAGCCGGGCAAGCCGAATCGCTGGAGCGGGTCCAGGCCGTGCGTGCCGGTCACTGTCACCCCTGGTCTGGCCCACGGCGCGATCGAATCGGTCTGTCGGCACGGGTTGGCGTACGCCAGAACGCCTTTGAGGTCCGCGGTGCGCCACGCCAGCGGCTGACCGGGGCGCAGGTAACGGAAGTAGAAGTACGATCCCACGATCGCGCCCTGGGAGTAGACGCCGAGCGACCAGGGTGTGCCCTGCGGGAACGGCACGCCGTTGTCCATCTGGGTGGCGCCGAGCAGCCGGGCGAGCTCGTTGATACCGCTCTCGTTGTCGAATGGCAGCGCTCCGTTGTTGTAGCCGATGGGCTGGTGATGGCAAAGGCCCTCGGTCTCAAGGGTTGTCGCGGTGTCGGCCACCGGTCCTCTGAACATGTCCGACAGGTGACCTTCGACCGTGAACATGATCGGTCGCAGATTCCGTGGCGGCGGCACGTAGTGGGCCGCCTGCGCTGTCGTCTCGTCGAAGACGCCGGTCTGGGGTAACCCCAGGCGCCGTTGCATCTCGGTGACCGCGGCGACTGCGCCGTCACCATAAACCCGGTCCTTCGCCGGCGCGTACGCGCGGTACTGGCGCTGGAACCAGGCCTGCCAGTATTCGATTTCGGTGCCATGGGCCCCGGGCCCGTACGGTAGCGGCATCGGAGTGCTCCCTTCTTGTCACGTCGCGCCGGTCCCGTGTCGGCCCGAATTGGTCCGGAATCCTGCGTCGATGACGGATTCGACGCTAATGACGGCGGCGGGTACCTGTATCGAGTAGTCGACTACTCGAATATGCGAATTCACCTTTCACGAATCAGAATTCGCTACCGGGACGGCGGCGTTACCCGTCCCCAGGAAAGGCGTGAGAATGGTCATCATCAGCGCTCCGCCGACGGCAAGCGTGCCGGACAGCATCGTGAACGCGCCGTCGGGCACACTGTATTGCAGTGGTGACCCGGGCACTGTCAATCCGTATACGGCCATCGACAACATGGCTGCCGCGATCGGCAGGTACGGCGGGCGCATGACGCATAGCGCGCTCACACCGTCCCCGTGCTGCAACGTGTAATTCCGCTTGGCGCAATAGGTCGCGAGGATGATGGCACCGCAGGCGATCACCGAGAAGCCGTAGAGCACCCACCGGCCGGTGTTGTACGTAGGGCCTGAGTCGACGAACAATGCCAACAACGTCGTGTAGGCGACGAGTGCCTCGGCGGGGATTTGGGCGGCCAGCAACTGCGCAAATCCGGCAGCTGTGTCGATCAGCGGTGCCGGCGGGGCCATTTGGGCGACATCGGTTGGCCGACGCAACGTCGCTGTCGGCCCCATCGCCGGCATTTCCGGCTGCGAGTCCGACACTTCACCCGACGGTGCCGGTGACGGCGAAACCCCCTGTCCGGCGCCAATTGTCACGCTGTTCAGCGGCTGACCGACCGGTGCGAGGTCGCGCGCAACCGCGACCGACGCCATGGCAACCAGGCTCATGATGACCTCCTCCGTGATGGCGAGGACGACGGGGTCGCCGCGTCAGTCGCGGTCCAGTTGTCCTGCGCACCAACGATGTTGCGCCTCCGGCAATTTGGACGCCTGCGTAGCCGGCTACTCGATCATCGCCGGGTCACGACGTGATTCCGTGCCCTGCTGAACAGCGAATCGAGTAGTGGGCTACTGGTGCGGCTCGGCATATTTCGTCGTGACACTGGGTTCCCATCACTTCATCAAAGGAGGGACTGATGACCGTCACTCGAGGCGACGTGGAGTTCGCCAAACGCATATTCTTCGACCGGCTCGGCGACGACTACGTCTACGGCGGCACGTGGGACCCGAACGATCGCGGCGTGGGTTGTGACTGTTCGGGCCTGGTGACCGATGTGCTCTCGGCGGTGTTCAACGGAGACCAGATGGTCTGGGGCAGACAAGGTCTGTCCACCGAGTCGTATCGATACCTGCCGTACGGCGAGCAACACGTCGGACCATTCGATCTGATGCACGTCGCATCGTTGAGCGACGTGCCCGGCGACGCGCCGGTGGTGATCAACCTGCACCATGAAGGCGACGGCGGTCCCCACTCGCACATGAACTGTGTGGTCGACGGCGTCGCGATGGAATCGTCGGGCTCCTGGGGGTGCTGCACCACGCCCAAGGCGCTCCCTTCCGACAGCAACTACTGGAACGACCACTGGTACGTGGCCGGCCCGATCGTCGAGGACGGCACACCCCCGACTCAGGCTCACGTGGACAGTTTCTTTGCCGACGTGTCCGAATTCCAGGTGCCGGTCAGTGATTCCTATCCGTACAAGATTCTGTCCATCCGCGTATGCGACGGCACGCACCGGGATTCCAACTTCGCGCAGAACTATGCGTGGATGCGCAATGCGCTGGACACCGGCCGGCTGGATTGCGGCATCGTCTACACCTACGTGCGCCCGAACTGGCAGGAAAATGCCGACACGGTACGGCAGATGATCGATGCCAACGGGGGACTGCACCCCAGGGTCGTCCTGATGCTGGACGTCGAAAGCGGTGGGAACCCTGGCGGCGACGGATCCGGCTGGATCAACGCCCTGTACGACAACCTCGCGGAGTACGCCGGCAATCCGGCGCGCATCATCGGTTATGCCAACCAGGGCGACTTCAACACGATGTGGGTGTCGCGGCCCAAGGGATTACGGGTGATCGCTGCGTCATACGGCTCGAACCCCCTGCTGCCCGGCCAGATCGCCCATCAATACACGGACGGCGCATATGGCGCCAATCAGGGCTTGCCGATGGGCTGCAACCCGTTCGGCAACTGCGACATGAACGTCGCAGACGGCTTGTCGCCCAACGATTTTGCCGCTGCCTGTGGAATCGGAACCGCCGGTGCCGGGCCGGTAGCCGCCCGCGTGACGACAGGGGTGATCACGATGGCTCAGCCGCAGGACATCATGAACATGCTCAACGGCACCAATACCGACGGCTCACCGCTGATCGGCCCCGACGGCGCGGACTACCGGATGGTCGACCTGCTGGCCCCGGACACCGAGCCGCTCGACGAAAAGCAGAACACGACTCGCTCGGTCTTCGATCAAATTACGACATTGGCGAAAATCCTTACCAGGACCCACAACAACAAGACGCTATTCGACATGGTGTCCGATCTGCATGACAAGATGTAACGCCCGTATTTCGGGCCGGACGTTAGCTGCCGGCCCGAAAAGCGGACCGATATTTCACGGTCATTACGCCTTCAACAGCGAAAACCGGCCGGTAGAATTGTGCGCCGTGGCCCAAAACTGGCCGGTCGTGCACCGCGACAGTGAATTCTCGGTGATTCGCGGCGCATTGCTCGGGGAATCCGGCGATTGCGGCATCGTCCTGGTCGGTGATGCGGGCGTAGGCAAAACCACGCTCGCCCGGTTGGTCACCCAGTCACTGCCGGTGCGCGCCCACTGGGTTGCGGCGACAGAGTCGGCGCGGGGCATCCCGCTGGGAGTGTTCGCCCATCTGGTGCGCAGTGCCACGTCGCGTGATCCGGTGGCATTCCTGTCCGCGGCGCGCGAAACGATTCTGGCCGAAGGACATTCGGTCATCGGCGTGGACGACGCGCATCTGTTGGACCAGCTGTCGGCGACGCTGCTGCACCAGCTGGCGTTGGACGGGTCGGTGCGCATCGTGGCGACGGTCCGGGCGGGCGCTCCGGTCCCCGACGCGATCACGTCGTTGTGGAAGGACCGGTATCTGCAGCGGTTGCATCTGATGCCGTTCAGTCAGCAGCAGTGTGTCGGCCTCATCGAGGAGGCATTGGGCGGACAGGTGGAGGGTCTGTCTGCCGAGCTGATGTGGCAGGCCTCGGGCGGGAACGCGTTGTTCGTCCGCCACTTGGTGGAAGGCGCCATCGAGGCCGGGACTCTGCGGCAGGTTCGGGGGGTGTGGCAGCTGCGGGGCCGGGCTGCGGTCACCTCGGAGCTGGCGTCATTGCTGGACTCCAGGGTCGACCAGTTGCCTGACCAGGTGCTGCACGCGCTGCGGTTGCTCACCTTCTGCGAGCCCCTCGACCTGGACACTCTGACTGCCATCGTCGGTTCGGACGTGGTCGAAGAGGCGGAAAGCCGTGGTCTGGTGCGAGTCGGTGAGGAACCGGGTGGCATTGACGTGCGATTCACCCATCCGCTGTTCGGCGAGGTAATCCGCCGCCGGCTGGGGATGGCTGCCGCCCGCCGACTGCGCGGCGAGCTGGTTCGCGCGATGCGGGACCGGCCGCTGAACAGTTCGGCGCACCGGATTCGGCTCGCGGAACTGACGCTGGACAGCGACGAGGTGCCCGAACTGGATCTGCTCGTCACAGCGGCGAGAGAGGCCATCGCCCTCACGAACGTGACGTTGGGTGAGCGGCTGGCTCGCGCGGCCACCAACCGGGGCGGTGGCCTCGAGGCCGGCGAACTGCTGGCGCGTTCGCTGCTGTGGCAGGGCAAGGCGACCGAAGCCGAGGAGACGCTCAGCTCATTCGACCCCGAGCAGATGACCGAACTGGAGCTGCTGCGGTGGGGCTGGGCCCGCATCGCCAACCTGCACTGGGCGATGGGCGACGCCGAGGGGTCCGACGAAGTGCTCGCCCTGCTCCGCGAGCGCATCACGAGCCCCGAGTTGATACCGATCATCGACGGCACAGCGTCGGCAACGCTGGCTTTCGAGAACCGGCTGACGGAAGCCGTGGCGATGGCCGATCGGGTGCTCGCCGAGCCCATCGCGCATCCGGTCGCGTTGCAGTGGGCGGCATTCGGTGGGGCGCTCGCCCTGGCACTGATGGGCCGCAGCGAAGAAGTGGCGGTATTGGCGCGCCGGGGCCGCATGGCCAGCGCCAAGGCCGACGGGCTGCTCCGCTACCTCACCGCGTTCGGGGAGGTGCGCGCGTTGGTGCTCGCCGGAGAATTCGACGCGGCGAGCAGCCGATCCGCGGTCATGATGCAGATCACCTCGTCGGGCCAGTATCTGGCGTGGGGGATGGCCAATGTGCTGGTCGGCACCATCGGTCTGGCCCGCGGCGATTTCGTCGAGACGGTGTCACGGATGGAGCAGACGGTCGCGGCGCTGACGGCCGAGTCGGCGGCTTCGTGGAGCTTCCCGGCTCGGCTGTTGCTGGCGCAGTCCTACTGCGCGTTGGGTCGGGTGCAGCCTGGGGCCAAGATGGTCGCCGAGTTGAAAGTCCGCTCTGGCCGGCACGTCGCGGTGTTCGGTCCACAGCTCAGGATCGCGGAATCGTGGCTCGCGGCGGCAGAGGGAAACGTCAGCGCCGCAATAGAACTGGCTTTGGATGCCGCCCGGTTGGCTGACAGTTCCGGCCAGAGTGCAGTGGCCATGCTGGCGTTGCATGACGCAGTGCGATTCGGTGACCACAGCGCCGCGGGCCGGCTGATCGAAGTCGCCTCCGGAGTCGGCGGCCGCATGGCCGCTGTGATCGCGGCGCATGCCCGGGCGGTCAGTGATCGCGACGGGCCTGGATTATTCGCTGCCGCAGAGCAATTCGAGCAGCTGGGTGCGTTGTTGTCCGCTCTCGACGCCGCGGCGCAGGCATCGGCGACGTTCGCGGCGGCCGACGACCGGCGACGCAGCGCCGAGGCCGCCGCCGTCGCCAACCGGTTGGCCGCGCAGTGCGGGGGAGTACGCACTCCCGCACTGGAATTGGCGGCGCACCCCTTGCCCCTGACGGTGCGCGAACGTGAGATTGCGAACCTGGTTGCCGCCGGGCTGAGCAATCGCGAAATCGCCGACCGGCTGACCGTATCGGTGCGCACGGTCGAAGGTCACCTGTATCGGGCCTGCATAAAGCTCGACATCTCGGACCGCGAGGATCTCGCCAAGCTGATCCGGACCGGCGCGGCGGCTCACTGAATCTCGGGTGCGCCCCGGCTTCCCATACGCTGGCCGACGTGAACGAGAACGACACCGTGGACGACGACGGCGACCTCCAGATCAGTGGCCCGGTGCAACTCCGTCGCGAACGTTGCGCCACCACGACCGCCGACCAGCGCCTCCTGGACCGGCGCGGCCCCACCGACTGGGTGCACACCGACCCGTGGCGCGTGATGCGCATCCAAGGCGAGTTCGTCGACGGCTTCGATGCCCTCTCGGAGATGCCGAGGGCGGTCACGGTTTTCGGTTCCGCCCGAACGGTGCCGCATTCGCCGGAATACCGATTGGGTGAGGAGCTGGGCGCCGCGCTGGTGCACGCAGGCTATGCCGTGATCACCGGGGGCGGGCCGGGGGCGATGGAGGCGGTCAACCGTGGGGCCAGCGAGTCCGGCGGCTATTCGGTCGGTCTGGGCATCGAGCTGCCGTTCGAACAGCGGCTCAACCACTGGGTCGACCTGGGGATCAACTTCCGCTACTTCTTCGTCCGCAAGACCATGTTCGTCAAATATGCGCAGGCGTTCGTGTGCCTGCCCGGTGGCTTCGGCACCCTGGACGAGCTGTTCGAAGCCTTGACCTTGGTGCAGACCCGCAAGGTCACCGCGTTTCCGATCATCCTGTTGGGTGTCGACTACTGGTCGGGCCTCATCGACTGGATCCGCAACACCATGCTGGCGGAAGGAAAGATCTCCGAATCCGACCTCGACCTGATCCACTGCACCGACAGCGTCACCGAAGCAGTGGACATCATCGTCGCGTCAGCAGATTAGCGAGGTCGCCCTCAGTCGTGCTCCGCTTCGTAGCGCAGGAGGACCGTGCCGCAGGGAAAGGTGCGGTTCTCCAACAGTCGCAACGAGATCCATGCCGGCAGCGTCGGGAAGAACGGGGTGCCGCCGCCGACTGCGGTGGGCACGAGCACGATCCGGTACTCGTCCACCAATCCGGCCCGCACGACGGGCGCGGCGAGCGTCGCGCCGGCTATCTCCAGATTGCCGTCGGTCTCGGCTTTGAGCTTCGACACCACCGCGACGGGGTCGCCGCGTTCCAGACGGGAGTTCCAGTCGACCGAATCCAGCGTGCGCGAGAACACGACCTTCGGCATGTCCCGCCAGATGCGGGCGAAATCCACGATGAGCGGGGTGGCATCCGGTTCCTTGTCGGCGGTCGGCCAGTACGCGGCCATCAGCTCGTACAGCCGCCGGCCGTAGAACGACAGCGCCGTCTCGCGCTCGAAGTCGTTCCAGTACTGGTGCAGTTCCTCGCTCGGTTCGGACCAGTCGATGCTGCCCTGTGCGTCGGCGATGTATCCGTCCACCGACACGTTGAAGCCATAGATGAGTCTGCCCATGTAGATCAGACTGCACCCGACGGCGAAATTCATCGGCCAGGAGCGGGACGAGTCTCAGCCGAGAAGCTCCACCGACCTCTGGAGATCGGCCACCAGGTCGCGGTAGGCGGCGTCACGGTCGGGCGGTGGCAGGCGCAGGATCGACGAGGGATGCGCGGTGGCGATGGCCACGGTGTCGTGGTTCGGCACGGTGTCGGCCGGGAGCGACAGGGTCTCGCCGCGATGCTGGGTGAGCCGAAAGTCGTTGCCCAGGAGCGACTGTGCTGCCGTCGCGCCGAGCAGCACCACCACGTCGGGTTCGACGGTGCGCAGCTCGGCCAGCAGCCACGGTCGGCAGGCGACCACTTCGGTTCGGTTGGGCTTCTGGTGGATTCGGCGCTTGCCGCGATCGGTGGCCTTGAACTTGAAATGCTTGACCGCGTTGGTCACATACAGCCGGTCGCGATCGAGCGCGGCGTCGCCGAGTGCGCGGTCGAGAAGGCGGCCGGCCGGCCCGACGAACGGTTGACCGCGCCGGTCCTCCACGTCACCTGGTTGCTCGCCGACGAGCATGATCGCGGCCGCGTCGTCGCCGACGCCGAACACCGTCTGCTGCGCGTGCTGGTACAGCGCGCAGCCGTGGCACACGCCGGCCGCCGTGCGCAGCGCCGGGATGTTGAGCTCGCGGGGGAGATAGTCTGCCGCGCTGGTTTCGGCCATGCGGGTGTTTACCCCGCACGCCGCCGCGCCAATCGCGCCGCCCAGCCGACGCGGCGCCCGGCTACCGGAGGGACTCGGCGCGCTTCTTGACGCCGTCGGTCATGCCCCCGAAGCCCTTCTTCAGGGCGCGGCCCAGCAGGCCGGCGACGATGGGAGACACCGGGCCGAACAACTGGAAGTGCGAGTCGTAGCGGGTGCGGCCGTCGGGCAGCGGGGTCAGCCGGTGTGAGCGCTCGCTGCGCAGCAGTCCCAGCGGGGCGGGCTTCATGTTGTAGCTGAACTCGACGCCCGGGGTGAAGGTGTTGATGTATTCGCGCTGCTTCTTGGGCGGACCGATCAGCACCACCTTCATGTCGATCGGGCTGCCGGGTTCGAACGTCGACGAGCACTCGATGCAGAACGGATTCCACTCGCCGTAGCTGGCCCCGTCGGTGAGGACCTGCCAGACCACCTCGGCCGGTGCGTCGATCTCTACTGACCTGTCAATCGCGAAACTCACAGACACACCGTACGGGAGAGGGTGTACAGCTGCCGACAACTGTCCACTCAATAGGCGGGACGCAGCGCGGCGCGCTAGGCGGCGCGAGATCCTTCCTTCGAGGCTTCGACGCTGATGTTCTTGATCATGCCCGTGAAAATGATGCCGTGGAACGGCATCAGCGCGTACCAATACAGCCGTCCGGCAAGGCCTTTGGGAAAGAAGATGGCACGCTGGTGCAGCCGGGTGGTGCCATCGTCACGGGAGTGGAGTTCCCACTGCAGCCAGGCTCGGCCCGGCGTGCGCATCTCGGCGCGCAGCCGCAGCAGATGCGGCCGCTCGATGCGTTCGACGCGCCAGAAATCGAGAGCGTCGCCGGTGTAGAGAGTGTTCGGGTTGCGCCGGCCGCGGGCCAGGCCGACGCCGCCGGTCAGTACGTCGAGCCAACCGCGGACCGTCCAGGCGAGTGGAAACGAGTACCAACCGCGTTCGCCGCCGATGCCCTCCACGACGCGCCACACCTGGGCGACGGTGGCGTCGCAGTCGATGCTGCGGTCGTCGGTATAGATGGCGTCGCCGGTCCAGCTGGGATCCGACGGCAGGGGGTCGGCCGGGGCACCGGTCGGCGAGGCGTTGGCCCAGGTGGTTTCGACTTCGCCGTCCTCGATGCGGCGCAGCGCCAATCTAACGGCGTCGCGGTATCCGGTCGTGCCCCCGGGCGGCGGTGGAATCACCTCATCGATGTCGTGCTCGGTCACCACGGAGTCGGTGCTCAGGGACTCGATCAGAGCGCGGCCGATCCGCGGAGGCACCGGAGTCACCAGCCCGATCCACAATCCGGCGAGTTTCGGGGTGAGGACCGGCAGGACCACGATTCTGCGTCTCGCCAGCCCCGCGACTTCGGCGTAGATCTGCATCATCTCCCCGTAGCGCAGGACGTCGGGTCCACCGATGTCGTAGGTGCGTGAGCGCGGCACCTCGGCCGTGGCGGCGGCCAGCAGGTAGTAGAGGACATCGCGTATCGCGATGGGCTGGATGCGGTTGTTGACCCAGCGCGGCGTTGTCATCACGGGCAGCCGGTTGGTCAGGTGGCGGATCATCTCGAAGGAGGCCGAACCGGAACCGATGACCACGCCCGCCTGCAGCACGACCGTCGGGACACCGGAGTCGATCAGGATTTCCCCGACCTGGCTGCGTGACCGCAGGTGCGACGACAGCCGGTCGGATTCGGTGTGCAGGCCGCCCAGGTAGACGATGCGTTTGACGTGGGCGGTGCGCGCGGCAGCAGCGAGATTCTCTGCGCTGGTGCGTTCGGCCTCGGTGAACTCTCCCGGGTTACCCATCGAATGCACGAGGTAGTAGACGATGTCGATGTCGCGGCACGCGTCGCCGAGCGTGGCCGCATCGGTGAGGTCACCCTGCACCACCTCCACGTCGGCAGCCCAGGGCACGTCACTGATCTTGTCCGGGTTGCGCGCCAGCACGCGCACGCGGTGGCCGGCTTCGATGACACGCGGCACCAACCGACCGCCGATGTATCCGGTGGCCCCGGTAACCAGCACGCGCATTGAAGTCGCGGATTGCTTCACGTCTGTCACACACTCTCCTCGGTAACTGCTTCAGCTCAACTGCCTAGGACATTTCCCGAGAATGCCCTGTTTTACCCAGTGATTCGGAGGCCTGCCGCGCGCGGATGGTCGGCAATCGATGACAGATTTGTTTATCCCGAGCGCGGACGGGGCATTCGCTGCGGACATGCCGCATGTGCGGCGTCCGTCTTGGGAAGGTCAGACCACGTGACGATCGATTACGACAGCCCGCAGCAGCTGGCTCGTACGCCGCAGCAGGTCAATGAATTCATCTGCATCCGTTGCATTCACGTCCGTGAGCTCAGCGAGTTGACAGCTGACCCATCGCTTGGGCACGTCTGTCGCGAATGCGCGTGATCAAGGTCGGCCGACTCGGGCCACCCGCGCTAGCCTGGCGACCATGTCCAGCACGTTTTTCGACAACCCCGTCGTCCGCGCGCTCAACAAGGCGGCGGTCGGTCTGACCAGCGTGCCCGTCCTCGGCGACATCGTCGGCCGCAGCCTGGTCGAGATCCGCTACACGGGCCGCAAATCGGGCCGTAGCTTCCAGACCCCCGTCAACTACCGGCTGTCGGGCGACGACGTCGTCATCAGCGTGATGGCCCCGGACTCCAAGAGCTGGTGGCGCAACTTCCTCGGCGAGGGTGCCCCCATCACGCTGCTCAAATTTCGCGGCGCCGACCGTTCTGGGCATGCGATCTCGACGCGTGACGACAAAGGTCGGGTTACGGTGCGGGTCCAGCTCGACTGAGCCTCAATCTGCGGCGGAAGTGGCATGATCCGGTTGTCCACATCCGCAGGAGGCGAGAACGTGCCGCTGGCTCACCGTGAGGCCGAGGACCAGGTGTCCATTGCCTGACGAACTGAGGGCCATCGATCTCGCGGACGACCCGGGTGCCGCAGGTCTGGTGATCGGGGTCGGAGACCCGGCCGGTGATGACGCCGAGTTCTGGCTGCAGCAAGCGACTTTCACGCTGGTCGACCGCCCGTGTGCGGACCGCAGAACCGTGCAGGTGCCCGATGTGGACGCCGCACTGGAACAGATCGCCGAACGGGTCGCCACGTGGCCGCAGACCGCCGCGGTGTGCGACGACGTACTACGGACATTCGACCCCGCGGCGGCGACGTTCGCCGGGGTGATCACCGAATCACTGGCGTATTCGACGCTGCAGTCCGGCCAGGAGTTCGCGCGCTGGCTGGCCGAACGCGGACCGAAAACCGTTCCGCTACTCCCGGATCCGGTGGTGTCGCACCGGGACGGTGACACTCTGCACGTCGCGTTCAACCGCCCCCAGCGGCACAATGCGTTTTCCACCGACGCGCGGGCGGCACTGCTTGAGGCGCTGGAAGTCGCGCGCTTGGACCCCTCGGTGACGGGTCTGGTGCTCACCGGCAACGGTCCCTCCTTCTGCAGCGGCGGAGACCTCGCCGAATTCGGGACATTCGACGACCCAGCGTCGGCGCACCTGGCCCGCACGCGCTTCAGCCCGGCCCTGGTGCTCGACGAGATCACCGCGCGCTTGGGCCCGGCGTGCCGGGCCGTCGTGCACGGCCAGGTGCTGGGCAGCGGGCTGGAGATGGCCGCGTTCTGCGGGCGGGTGACCTGTCACCCCGACGCCACCCTCGGCCTGCCGGAGCTGGCGTTGGGTCTGATTCCCGGAGCCGGAGGGACGGTGAGCATCACGCGGCGGATCGGCCGCTGGCGCACAGCGTATTTGGTGCTGTCCCGGGCGACGATCGATGCGGTGACGGCGCAGGACTGGGGCTTGGTCGATGCGGTCAGCGCGTGAGTGACGAGGCGGCGCGGGACTGGTCGGCCAGTGGGCTGGCCGCGCTGACGGGTATGCCGGGCGGGCCACCGGACGTCAGTCGCGCGGCGGTGCTGGCTCGGGCGCGGACGGTCGCATCCGAGTTGTCCGGCAGACTTGGTATCGAGATCGATGCGGCGGAGCTTCTCGCGGGGCGGGCCGCGCTGGCGGGGCTGCACCGGCAGGGCCGGATCAGCGCCGGCGGCGCCACGCGGCTGATCGCGGGTCGCGACGGTTGGTTCGCCCTGACGCTGGCCCGGCCCGATGATGTCGCCGCGGTACCGGCGCTTCTCGAATCCGACGTGCCCGGCGATCACCCGTGGCCGGCCATCATCGAGTGGGCCGGTCGCCGCCGGGTCGCCGATGTCGCGGAGCGTGCGCGTCTGCTCGGTCTTCCTGTCGGCGTGCTGGGGGAGACGACCGCCGCCGCCCCGGTGGTCCGGCGACACGGCAACCGAAAGCCGTTCCGGGACTACGGCCGGCTGCTGGTGGTCGACCTGTCCTCGATGTGGGCCGGCCCGCTCTGTGGACAGCTGCTGTGTCGCGCCGGCGCGACAGTGATCAAGGTCGAGAGCCCGTCGCGGCCGGACGGCACCCGGCAGGGGGAACGACGATTCTTCGACTGGATGAACGCCGGAAAGCTCTGTTATGCCGTCGATTTCGGCCAGCCCGACGAGCTGCGGCAGTTGTTGTCCGTCGCCGACGTGGTGATCGAGTCGTCTCGTCCCGATGCGCTGACCCGCCGAGGCCTGGGCCCGGACGATGTTCCGGCGCGGGACGGCCGGGTGTGGCTGCGGATCACCGGTCACGGCACTGAGGGGGAGCAGGGTCACTGGGTCGGATTCGGCGATGATGCCGCGGTTTCCGGGGGCCTCGTCGGCTCCGACCCGGCGGGCAGCGGACCGGTGTTCTGCGGTGACGCGATCGCCGATCCACTGACGGGGATGCACGCCACACTGGCGGTGGCGGGGTCGCTGCGGCGCGGCGGTGGTGAAGTCGTCGAGATCGCCCTGGCAGCAGTGGCGGCGGAATACGCCGCGCTACCACTGACGAGCGGTGCGAGCGTAGGTCCGGTGGCCGAACCGGTGGCGCCCGCGCTGTCGTCGCGGGCCGGCGAGCTGGGCACCGACAACGCGCGGGTGCGGGGCATCGTGCAGGAAAGGGCTTGCCGGGCATGCTGATTCAACGAGCTACGCTGCTCGACGGTCGGACCGTCGATATTCGGCTGGGCCGGCGCATCGAGGCCATTGCCGACAACCTCGAGCCGATCACCGGGGAGGACGTTCTCGACGCGGCCGGTGGCACCGTCATCCCCGGACTACACGACCATCACGTCCACTTGCGTTCGGCGGCAGCGGCGTTGACGTCGGTGCGGGTCGGTCCGGGGGAGGTACGCAGCCGTGACGCGCTGCGTGCGGTCTTGGGGCAGGCCGCCGTCGGCGCGGACGGCTGGATTCGCGCCGTCGGCTATCACGAGGTTGTCGCGGGTCCGCTGGACCGCGCTGTGCTCGACGAGCTTTCACCGAACGTGCCTGTGCGTGTCCAGCACCGCAGCGGGGTGCTGTGGACCCTGAACTCCGCGGGTCTGACGGCTGTCGGCCTGCCCGACCACCCCGACGGCCGGCTGCGCAGCGCGGACCCGGGCTGGACGCATGCGTTGCAGCGCAGCGACGCCGGACTCGGCGAGATCAGCAGGCGCCTCTCGGCATTCGGTGTCACCGGTGTCACCGACGCGACCCCCGACCTCACCGCTGAGGATGTGATGGACTTCGCCGAGGCCCGCCGGCATGGCGAACTGCGCCAGCGCGTCGAAGTCCTGGCACCCGCCAAACGCATTCTGCACGACGACGATCTGGACCTCGAGGCGCTGGCCGGCTGGATCACGGCACGGCACCGTCAGGGCGGAATCGTTGCACTGCACTGTGTTACGGCCGCGCAGCTGGTCGTCGCGATTGCCGCGCTGCGGCAGGCGGGTTCCCGGGCGGGGGATCGCATCGAGCACGGCGCCGTCATTCCCGATGACTGCCTGGCCGACCTGCGTGGCCTCGGCGTGCTGGTGGTGACCCAGCCGAACTTCATCGCCGAGCGCGGCGCGCAGTACCTCACCGACGTACCCGCGGACGAGCATGGCCAGCTGTGGCGGGTGGCGTCGCTGTGTGGCGCGCGGATACCCGTCGCGCTGTCGACCGATATGCCGTTCGGGGACGCCGATCCCTGGGCGGCGATGCGCGCCGCGGTTCACCGCAGGACGCCGTCGGGCGCCGTGCTGGGGGCGGATGAAAGCATCGATGCCGCAACGGCATTGGGGATGTTCCTCGGCGCACCCGCGCAGCCGGACGTGCCTCGGGAGCTGACGGTGGGAATGCCGGCGGACATGTGCCTGCTGGCGGCGCCACCGCGAGACGTTCTGGCTGCGCTGGACGCCTCGCTGGTGGCTGCGACCGTGTACGACGGTGCGGTGGTGTATCAGGCGGGCTAGTGCGCCGGCTCGAGAACCTCGTCGTCGAGCACTCGGCTCAGCAGGTCCTGGCGGGCTTCGACGTACTGCGTCTTCAAGGTTTCGACCAGTTGCGCGACGGTCAGGCGTTCCTTGATGCTGCCCACGCCCTGACCGGCACCCCAGATGTCCTTCCACGCCTTGGCGTCGGTGTTCCCGCCCGAGCCGAAATTCATTGCCGAGGCGTCGGATTCGGGCAGGTTGTCCGGGTCGAGACCCTGGGCGACGATGCTGCCGCGCAGGTAGTTGCCGTGCACGCCGGTGAACAGGTTGCTGTAGACGATCTCGGATGCCGTGGAGTCGACGATCATCTGCTTGTACTCGGGCACCGCGTTGGCTTCGTCGGTGGAGAGGAATGCCGAACCGACATAGGCGAAGTCGGCGCCCGCGGCGAGTGCGGCCAGGATGGACCGGCCGTGGGCGATGGCGCCCGACAGCAGCAGTGGACCGTCGAACCACTCGCGGATCTCGCGGACCAGCGCGAACGGGGACTGGGTACCGGCGTGGCCACCGGCGCCGGCTGCGACGGCGATGATGCCGTCGGCACCCTTGTCGATGGCCTTGTGCGCAAACTCGTTGTTGATGATGTCGTGCAGGACGATGCCGCCGTAAGAGTGCACCGCATCGTTGATCTCGGGACGCGCCCCGAGCGAGGTGATCACGATCGGGACCTTGTGCTCGACGATGACGCTCATGTCGTGCTCGAGGCGGTCGTTGGAGCGATGCACGATCTGGTTGACGGCGAACGGCGCGACGATGGCGTCGGGATTCGCGAGGGCGTAGGCGGCGTTCGACTCCTGGATCTCATCCAGCCAATCGCCGAGCAGGCTGGACGGCCGGGCGTTGAGCGCGGGGAACGAGCCGATGACGCCGGCCTGGCACTCCGCCTTCACCAGGTCGGGCCCCGAGCACAGGAACAACGGTGACGCGACCACCGGCAGGGACAGGCGCTGTGCGAGGACGGGAGGCAGACCCATGGTGGTGATAGCCCTTCGAATCGGAGACCGGGTTTGGACGGGACTCTAGTGGCGCTGGAGTGGTTATGCAACTAGTGGCATAATCGGCGGCGGGTGGATGTTCTCGCGTTGCCCGCTGATTCGAACATGTTGGAAATCAGTCGTATCAGGGAAGCGCCGACCGCCGGTCCCGGCTTCCGGCGCGCTTTTATGCAACAGATTGGATAACCGTCGTGACAGGACTGCTGCCGCCGCGCTGCGCCGGCGGAAACCGCACGGGACTTACGATCACGCCATGTCGCTGCAATTCGCCATCCTGACCGCGCTCACGGAGCGGGCATCGACGGGTATCGAACTCACCCGCCGGTTTGATCGGGCATTCGGCTACTTCTGGCCGGCGACGCACCAGCAGATCTACCGGGAGCTCGACAAGCTCAAGACCTCCGGGCTGGCCGAGGCCTCGACGCCTGATCGCCCTGAGCGCGGTCAGCCCAAGCGCTTCAGCATCACGCCCGCGGGACGGGCGGCGCTGGGCGAATGGCTCTGTGGCATCGATGATCCCGCGCCGGAGCGGATGTCCATCGCCGTGCGGGTGCGTGCCGCCGCGGCGCTCGGCGAGACCGGGGCCGTGCGCGCCGTGATCGCGCACCACCTCGCCGCGCATGAAGCGATGTTGGCCAACTACCGCGAGATCGATGCCCGAGATTTCGCGGCCCCGGTCGCCGACGCCGACGTGTTGCGGCACCTGGTGTTGAAGGCGGGCCTGCGGACCGAGCAAGCCTGGGTCGACTGGTGTCGCGAGGCGCTGGACGTGCTGGACAGGCTCACGTCGTCCGGTGACGGCGCCTGAGGGTTACGGGACGTTGGTTCCGTCGTCCTACAGATACATGCCTTCCGGCGGCTCGGCGCGGTAGCGACCGGTGCCCAACTCGGCGAGCAGCGCCGCCGTGCTGATGGCTTCGCCGTTACCGGCGAGCAGAGCACGGCGGACGATCTCGCGGATGTCGCTGCCGCTGGTGTGCTCGGGCAGGGCCGCGGCCACCGCGGCCGTGTTGACGTCCGCCCCTCCGGGCAGGTCGCCGAGCAGCACCGACAGGATGCGGGCCGCACCGACGCGGTCGGGGTAACCGACCTCGACCACCGAGTCGAACCGGCCGGTGCGGATCGCCGCCTTGTCCAGAGTCGCGACGTCGTTGGTGGATGCCAGCGTCAGGATGCGGGCGTCGGGGGCAATATCCATCGCCTGCAGCAGCTCCGACAACCCGCCGCCGCCGACGGAACGATCCCGGCACCACAGGTCGACGTCTTCGAGCACCAGCAGCACCGGGCCGCCCAGACGCTGAGCCTCCTCGACGACGACCGTCAGCAGGTCCGCTCCGGCGCGGGCCTCGACATAGATCACGGTGAAATCGCCGACGACTTCACTGGCCGCGACAGCACTCACCGCCGACTTCCCGGTACCGGGCGGACCGCACAACAGCACGCCGCGGCGGGCTCCCAAGCCGTGGGCGTTGAGCAGGCCGTGGCGATCGCGAACCGCCGCGATGCCGAGGTCGACTTCGGTCCACACTGATTGGGGCACAATCACATTCGATCGGCTGACAGCCGGCGGCAACTCGATCACCGTGAGCTGCAGACCATGCGCGTTGGTGGCGCGCAGCGCGCGGCCCCGGTACGGGTTGAGCGCGTTGGCACGCTCTGCGAGCCTGTCGAGCAGCACGCGGGCCTCGGCCTGATGTGCGGGCATCACGTAGACGCTGACCTCGGCCGAGTGGTTGAACGACTCGCGGGTTTCGATCTTGATGACGCACCCGGCCTCGGGCAACAGGGACCCAGCGGGGAAGTGCACACGCAGGCTCAGCGGGTGGCGGTACTGCCGCTCGCCGATCTCGGTTTGCGTCCACATCGGGGGATGCGAGTACTCGCCGGGGCCGACCAGACACACCTGCTCGTGCTCAGTGATCCACTCACCGAGTGCCAACGCCGTGGTCAACCGGGCCACGGGATTCAGATCGCGGGTTTCATCGATCAGCTGACCGCAGTCGCTCACCCCGAGCGCACGGGCGGTGAACCGGTCGGCGGTCTCGGCCCTGTCGAGGTTGGAGACGCCGGCAAGCAACTCGCCGAGTGCATGCAGGGTCACACGCGCCATCGGGTGCACGTCGTTCAGCCACGCCGCGACATCGCTGATCGGCCGGCGACCCGTGCGGTCGTCGTCGGCGAATTCGGTTGCCAGTTGGGTTATTTCGTCGTTCGTCAGAGTCATGATTGGTGATGTGGGTCGGAAACAGGGCAGTCGGACAGAATGGCACGCTGCCGAGGCACCGTCAACGAGTTTTCGCCGCCGCTACGCGGTGGGCTTCTGCCACACGAGCAGATAACGCCAGAAGAGCAGGCGCCGCACGTAGGCACCCGGAAGGAGAATCGCGGCCTGCGCGGCGACTTCGCGCGTCGTCAGCGGTGGGTCGAGCACCACCGGCATCACGTCGTGGTCAGGCGTCTTCGCGAACCCGCTGCCGGTTCCCAGCAGTCGCTCGGCGCGAAACCGGACACCGAGCGCGCGATGGGCGAGCGCGGCGCCGAGCTCATACGGCCACTCACGCCGCAGGTCTGTCCGCGGCAGCGCGATGGCCGCGAGCACACCACCGGGCCGAAGCGCGTCGGCCAGCCGGGGCAGCACCGCATCGAGCCGCATGTGGTGCAGTGCGCTGATGGACACGATCGCGTCGTAGTCGGTTGCCGGCAGCGCGTCGGTCAGCACGTCGGCCTGAATGCAGTTCACATTCGTCGGGGCCCGGCGCTGCGCTTCGGCGATCATCACCGCCGAGCGATCGACCGCGTCGACGTGCGCACTGCGCTCGGCGAGCTGGACGGCGAATCCGCCGGCTCCGCAGCCGACGTCCAGGACTCGTTGGCACCGTGACGGCAGGAGCTGCAGCAGCCGGCGCTGGTAGTAGGCGTTGTGGTCCCAGTCGAGCTGGCTCCGGGCGTCGGCCACCGCCGGCGTCACGCGCGCGCGGTGACCCGAACCGGGATGGGGCCTTTCGCGACCGTTGTGTAGGGCGATTCGAGCGGGAAGTCGTCGTGGAGCGACTCGATGCGGTTGGACCGCACGATGGTGGCCAGCGCGAGCGTCGTCACCAACATCGCGAAGTGTTCACCGATGCAGGACCGCGGCCCCGCGGCGAACGGGATGAACTGCCAACGGTCGCGGGTCTTGGCGTTGTCGGGGCTGAACCGGTCGGGGTCGAACGCCAGCGGGTGATCCCACAACGTGGGGTCCCGGTGCACGGCACTGATGCCGATGGCCACGATGCTGCCGGCTTCGACGCGATGGCCGTCCACCACGATGTCCTGCATCGCCGTCCGGCCGACACCGGCCGCCGGCGGGCACAGCCGCAGCGACTCGTTGAGTACCTGGGCGGTGTAGGCGAGCCGGGGCACGTCGTCGGGGGTCAGCTCCCGATCGCCGATCGCGGCGACCTCGGCCGCGACCCGGTCCTGCATCGCGGGATTGCGCCCGAGCTGCCACAAGGCGTACGTCAGCGTCGTCGCGGTCGTGTCGTGGCCGGCCAGCATGAAGATGAGCAGGTCGTTGCAGATGTCGTCGTCGGAGAGCTTCTGGCCGGTATCGGGGTCCGAGGCCGCGAGCAGTGCCTTGACCAACGGTGCATCGCGGTCCGGGTTCGCGCGGCAGTCCTGCAGGACCGCCATGGTCATCTTGCGCATCCGGGCAACCGCGGCGCGAGCCCGACGCCGTCCCAGCGTCGGCAGCCACTGCGGCGCCTTGATCGGCCGCAGGGCGCGATCGGCCGTATAGCGCGAGGCCACGTGCATGTTCTCGGCGATGGTGTTGCTGTGCTCGTTGATGTCGAGACCGAGAATCGAGTAGCCGAGGGACCGCATGGCGAGCCGGCGGCATTCGGTGTCGAGGTCGACGTGATGCGCGTCGCGCCAGTGGTCGGCGATCGCCTGCGCGGCCTGGGACATGTGGCCGCCGAAGCGGTCGACGTGCTGCTTGGTGAAGACCGGCTGCAGGGCGCGCCGGCGCGGCGGCCAGGCCTTGTTGGGCAGGACGAAGAGATTGTCGCCGACCACGTTGCGCACTTCTTCGTGGATCGTGGAGCGTTCGGCGAGGTTGTCGGAGCGACCCAGCACGTCGCGGATGCCGGCCGGCGACGTGACGAGCACGATGGGCGGCGCGACGCGCTTGGGTACGACGGCGATGCGACTGACGGGCCCACCGGCCTCGCTCAGCCGGACCAGCCCGGTGTGCAATTGCCGGGTGGCGATCAACTGCCGTAACGGCAGCGGATTCTTCGGCGCGAGCGGCAGCGTGCCCACGTCGCGGGCGTCGATGGTTGCAGTCATGTCAATAAAGAATTATGCCGCGCCAGGGGCGCGCGGTCGAGTGATTCGACCGGCAGGTATCGCAGTCACGGGTATGAATCAGTCATGAGCAACCACGTGAACCTCACCCCGCAGGAAAACGAACTGATCGCCGAGAGCCATCCCGAGGCGTTGGCCCGGATGGATTCGAAAGCACTCAAGGAGCTGCAGCGCAGGCTGCGGCAGGCGCGTGAGAAGAACTTCAGTTTGTTGCGGCGTCAGGGTGCGGCGCGGGTGGAATCCGAGGGTGGCCGGGGCGCCGCGCAGCCCGCCAACGAAAAGCGGGGCGAGAAGGTCGACGTGTTCGACGAGGCGCTCACTCGGGTGAGCGAGCGCCTCGAAGCCGTCGGCGACAACGAGTAGTCACCCGGAACGCGCCCCGGCGCGAAGCCGTACCTCTGGGCCCTGGCCGGCGAGTGACTTTTGGCCATAGCCCCGGGCAGTCGACGCCCGTACCGTTGAAGGTGTCGGGAATTGCACCTTCGTCTGGAGCGGACATCATGACCGAATTATCTCCTCGCCCATACATTTTGGTCGGCATCGACGGATCAAGATCATCGCTGGAGGCGTTGCTGTGGGCCATCGGCGAGGCGCAACTGCGCAACCTGCCGCTGCGCCTGGTCCACGCCGTCGACTACGGCAATTTCGTGATGGGATTCAATCCGGGTGCTTCCGAGAGCTTCTTCAAGTACGTGGAGACGTCGGGACAGAACTTCCTGAACGAGGCCGCGGAGCGTGTTCAGGCACTCGCCCCCGAGGTGGAGGTGTCCGTCCACAACCTGGTCGGCCGCCCGGCGCAGCTGCTGGAGGAGCAGTCGAGGGATGCGTTCCTCACCGTTGTCGGATCGAGTGGGCTGCACGGGTTCACGGGTCTGCTCGCGGGGTCGGTGGCGGTGGCGCTGACCGCGCACGGCCACAGTCCCGTCGTTGTGGTCCGCGCGCCCGGCGCACACGCCGGAGGGCCCGTCGTGGTCGGTGTCAGCGGCGCGCCCGACAGCGAGGAAGCAATCGGCTGGGCCTTCCAGGAGGCGTCACTGCGCGGGGCGAAACTGCTCGCCGTTCTCGTATCGAGTTATGTCCCAGCCTATTTCGACTACATCGAACCGACATGGGAAGAGCTGCCGGGCCCGGCGCGGGAGGACCAGCAGGCGATGTTGCTGGCTGAACGGCTGGCGGGGTGGCAGGAGAAGTTCCCGGAGGTCGCGGTCCGCCGCGTGGTCGCCGCCGGCCATCCGGGGCACGTGCTGCTGGGCTATGCGCAGCGCGCGCAGCTGATCGTCACCGGGACCCGCGGCCATGGAAACGTGGCCGGGTGGTTCCTCGGGTCGACGAGCCACCGGCTGGTGCAGCATGCCGAGTGCCCGGTGCTGGTCGCCCGGCCGCAGGCCCGGTAGTCAGATCGTTGCTGAGGTGCAGGGGGCCGTTCGCGGCCGCCTGCACCTCAGGTATTTCAGACCCGTGCGACGAGCACAGAGGGGTTGTCGGAGTTCGCGTCGGCGTGTGAGCCAATAATTTTGACGAGCTTGGCCGCTTCGCGGGCACCGACAACGACGAGGCTGATCGGTTCGGACGTCGTCTGCAGGAACCGTGCGAAACTCGTCGTGATGGGTACCGCCGTGATGTACACGTCGGGGTAGAGGTCTAGCCACACCGCACAACGGCGCAGCAGCTCCTGGCGGCCACTCATCCCGGTCTCCGGCGGACACACGCCGACCGCCACAACGGGCCGTCCACGCAGTTGCGCTTCGGCGACCGCCGCGGCGAACACATCGTGGTTCTCTTCCCAGTCATTGACCTCGACGACGATCGACCCTGCCGGCGAGCGCCGGTGCGGTGCGTAACTGCGGACCACTGCGGCCGGACACGCCGCGCCCTCGGCCACGCCCGCCGCGGTCGATCCCAGCAGCGCTTTTGCGAAACGGCCTATCCCGACGGAGCCCACACACACCATGGCGGCTCGGCGGGATTCTTCGATCAATACCGCCGTCGGGTCTCCGACTACGACGGCGGTCTCGATCTTGACGTGCGCGGCGGTGTCGTCGATGGCTGCGTGAGCCGCCCGCAGAGAGGTCCTGGCGTATTCGATGACCATTCGATCCGAGCGCTGCGGGCCTTGCACGCAACTCACCAGCCGCAGCGGGACATCTCGGGCGATGGCTTCAGCGACGGCCCAGTGAGCGGCGTAGACGGCAGCTGTCGACCCGTCGATGCCGACCACGACGGAATCGCCAGCGTGCATTTCGATCATGTTGTCTCCCGGTGGTTTTCGCGTGTTACGCAGTGGTTGCCCTGGCGTGCGGCACGGCAGATGTGTCATCGAATCCTCGCCCGGGTACGTAGCCGGAGGCGAGGGCATAAAGGCCTTTGGGACGGCGCATGAGTCACCACAGGTCAAGGGTCCCGAGCGGTGGCGAGTGATCACTCAACGAGTGACTTTCGGCCATAGCAGCGGAGGAGCCGTGCTCGTACCGTCGTGGGCATCGGACAGTCAGAGGCATCGGAGGATATTGTGACCGAATTACCGCCCCGCCCTTATATTTTGGTCGGCATCGACGGGTCGAGCTCATCGCTGATGGCCCTGACTTGGGCCGTCAACGAAGCACAGTTGCGCAACCTTCCGCTCCGGTTGGTGCACGCCGTCGACTTCGAGAGTTTTGCGCTGGGGTTCAACCCGGGTGCCTCCGAGAGCTTCTTCACGTACCTGGAGACCACGGGCCAGCGTTTCCTTGACGAGGCCCTCGATCGTGTCCAGACGCTGGACCCTGATCTGGAGGTGACGTTGACCAGAAAGGCGGGCCGCCCAGCTCGAGTGTTGATCGAGCTGTCGAAGGGCGCATTCCTCACCGTCGTCGGTTCAAGCGGACTGAACGCATTCACCGGCCTGCTGGCCGGCTCGGTGGCAGTGGCGCTGACCGCACACGGACACAGCCCGGTCGTCGTCGTCCGCGCACCGGGGGTGCCGGTGACAGGCCCAGTTGTGGTCGGGATCAGTGGGGCCCCGGACAGTGAGGATGCGATTGGCTGGGCCTTCGAGGAAGCCGCCATGCGCGGGACCGGACTGACCGCTGTCCTGGTTTGGGGCTACTTGCCGGCGCATTTCTACGATGTCCAAGGTCCCTGGAATGACCTGACCGGCCCGGCGCGTGAGGAGCAGCAGGAGATGCTGGCCGAGCGATTGGCCGGGTGGCAGGAGAAATTCCCGGATGTCGCGGTGCGCCGCGTCGCGGCAATCGGCAACCCCGGGCACGTCCTGCTGAGCCATGCCCAGCGCGCTCAGCTCGTCGTCACCGGAAGCCATGGTCGCGGCGACGCCACCGGGCTGCTGCTCGGTTCCACCTGCCACAAACTGATTCACCAGGCGAATTGCCCAGTCCTCGTCGCTCGGCCGCATGCTCGCGAGTCGACCCGATGACGAGCGCAACTCGCGAGGTGCGTGAGCCCTTGACGGCGGCGCGGCTGCGATCGGTGGACGCGTACTGGCGGGCTGCCAACTATCTCACTGCCGGCCAGATCTACCTGATGGACAATCCGCTACTGCGAACGCCTTTGGAGCATCAACACATCAAGCCCCGCCCGTTGGGGCACTGGGGCACCTCGCCGGGGCTGAACTTCACCTACGCGCACCTGAATCGCGCCATCATCGATCATGATCTCGACGCGATGTATGTCATCGGTCCCGGTCATGGCGGGCCGGCGCTGTTCGCGAACGCCTGGCTCGAGGGCAGCTACAGCCGAACACGTCCCGACATAACCCGTGATGAACGCGGCATGGCGACACTGTTCCGCGAATTCTCCTTCCCGGGTGGCGTGCCCAGCCATGTCGCACCGGAAGTTCCGGGCTCCATCCACGAGGGCGGCGAGCTCGGTTATTCCCTGGCGCACGCCTACGGTGCAGCTCTCGACAACCCGAACCTGTTGGTGGCGTGTGTGATCGGTGACGGCGAAGCCGAGACCGGTCCGCTGGCCGCCAGCTGGCATTCGAACAAGTTCATCAACCCCGTCACTGATGGTGCGGTACTGCCCATCCTGCACCTCAATGGGTACAAGATCGCCAATCCGACGGTCCTGGCGCGGATCACCGACACCGAACTCGATTGTCTACTAAGGGGATACGGGCACCATCCGATCTACGTCAGCGGCGACGACCCGCAACAGATGCATCAGGAGATGGCGGCGGCGATGGATCGCGTCGTGGCGATGATCAACGAAATCCAGACCGCCGCGCGTGCCGCGACATCCCCAGCGGCGCGCCCACAGTGGCCCATGATCGTGTTGCGGACGCCCAAAGGCTGGACCGGACCGCGGTGGGTCGACGGTGTGCCTGTTGAGGGTACGTGGCGTTCGCATCAGGTGCCCATAGCCGATGTCCGGTCTGATCCGGAACATCGCCGGCAGTTCGTCGATTGGCTGGATTCGTACCGCCCCGGCGAGCTGTTCGATGAAATGGGTTGCCCCACAGCGCTGGTGACTGACAATGTGCCGTCAACCGATTATCAGATGGGATTGAACCCGAACGCCAACGGTGGCCTGCTGCTGACACCTTTGCATTTGCCTGCTGCCCAGGAATTCGCGGTGTCAACCGTCAGGCCGGGGGACACCACCGCAGAGCCGACCAGGGTGCTCGGGCAATATCTGCGCGAAGTAATGGTGCGTAACGCCTGCTACCGCAACTTCAGACTGTTCGGGCCCGACGAGACGGCGTCGAATCGGCTCGGTGCCGTGTATGACGTCAGCGACAAGCAGTGGAACGCAGCAGTTCTGCCGAGCGACGAGCACCTGGCCCGCGACGGGCGTGTGCTCGAAGTCTTGTCGGAACACATGTGCCAGGGCTGGCTGGAAGGTTATCTGCTGACCGGGCGGCATGGCCTGCTCAACAGCTACGAGGCCTTTGCTCATGTCGTGGACTCGATGGTGAACCAACATGCCAAGTGGCTCAAGGTGAGTCGCGAACTACCGTGGCGCGCACCGATCGCATCCCTGAACTACCTGATCACGTCCCACGTGTGGCGCCAGGACCACAACGGCTTCTCGCACCAGGATCCGGGTTTCATCGATCATGTTGCCAACAAGCGCGCCGATATCGCCCGCATTTACTTGCCGCCGGACGCAAACACGCTGCTGTCGGTAGCGGCGCACTGCCTCGCCAGCCGGAGCTACATCAACGTGATCGTCGCCGGTAAGAACGACGCCCCGGTGTGGCTCACCGCGGAGCAAGCTGCGGTGCACTGCGCACGCGGCGCGGACATCTTCGAGTGGGCCAGCACCGACAGGGGTTCAGAACCTGATGTGGTGCTGGGCGGCGCCGGCGACGTGCCCACCATTGAGGTGCTGGCTGCCGCATCGATACTGCGAGAGCGCCTGCCGGAGATAAAGATCCGCGTCGTCAACGTCGTCGACCTGTTCCGGCTGCAATCCGACTCCCAACATCCACACGGCATGACCGATGCGGAGTACGACACGTTGTTCACCACCGACCGACCCGTGATCTTCGCCTACCACGGCTACCCGTCGTTGATCCACCTGTTGACCTACCGCCGACGCAATCACCGGAATATGCATGTGCGGGGGTATCTGGAAGAGGGTTCGACGACAACGCCTTTCGACATGCTGGTGCTGAACAAGATGGACCGCTTCCAGCTGGTGATCGACGCCATCGATCTGACGCCCGGACTCGACGGTCCCGCGGTACACGCACTGCGCGCAGACATGGTTGCGGCTCATGATCGCCACCGTGAATGGATCCGGACGCGCGGTGAGGATCTGCCCGAGGTCACGGAGTGGCGTTGGGAGTCGGCAACTGATTGACGGCGTCGGCGATAACTGTCCTCGTCATGCGACGACTGTGCGCTCAGGGGGCTTCGGCGACTAAGGTCTAGGGTCCTCAGATTGACGGCCACTGGTGATCCACGCCGTGGTGTCCTCGACCTGCCCCGCGGGGAACTTCCGGATCTCCGCAGTGATGAAGTGTGACACCAGGTGCTGTGCAACGCCCGCTATCGGCGAATCAGTGACGATGGCAATCTTTTTCACGTGTTGGTGATGGTCATGGACGAATCGCAGGTGCGTCACCATCGCCCCGAAACTGTCCCATCCCGGAAAATGTGGAGCGTCGATGATGAGGCCGGCAAGGTCGCCGCCCTGCTCGATCTTCGGGTCGACAGTTTGGTTGAGGGCGGCAAAATCGCCGGTACTCAACGGGGATTCCGGGTGAATGGTGAGAATCGAGTTGTCCGAGTCCCATTGTTGATCGATCACGGTTCACTCCTGTGCTATCAGTCTGAGCGCAAAGTTGTTGTGCAGCAGCGGGTAATTGCCGGTTCTAGCCGCTGAGCAGCATCAGGTTGCCCAGCCGGCGAGTGTGCGTCGCAGCTGACGCGACGGAGATCAGGTGAGCGAGCCCGTTCTCGATGCCGCGGGCGAGATCTTCCGTGTCGAGCTCGGCGTCGTAGTCGCCGATGACGCCGAATGTCAGGCGATCTGCGTAGCTCATGATGGCGATGCCCGTGCGCATGCCCATCGCAATCGGCGGTACCGGCACGAGCGCGGCGATCTGACGACCCATCAAGCGCATGCGCCGGCTCGGGCCCGGGACATTCGTCGTCACGGCAACGACGCCATGTTGCGGAAGCCGGCCCAGCAGGCGCACGGCCGACGCCATGATCGGAAATGGAATCAGGTTGGCTGCGGAAACCACCAGAGAGCCGGCCTGGCGCTGCCCACTGCCTTTCGCCGTTGTCAGCCTCTTGTGGACCAGCCGAAGCTGTTCGAGCGGATCCGGCCGATCGACGGGGAGGTCAGGCAGCAATATGGAAACCCGGTTGTCGGGCACGTGGAGCAGTTCGGCCGGCCGGACGGAAACCGGCACCACGGTACGGATCGGCCCGGCCGAAGGCTGCATGTCGTGCCGCAGCATCGCAGACCGGAAACCGTCGGTGATGGCGGCCAGAGCCACATCGTTGACCGTGACGCCGAACCGTTTCGCGACCATCTGGACATCCTGCATCGAGACGTCGACAGCACTGAATCGACGCATGTCGCTGAGCTGACCGTTGAGCGGTTGGGTCGATGTGGTGAGCACGCCGGCCACGAGTTGAGCGGCCCCGAAGGCCATCCGTACTCCACTGCGCGCCGTCGACCGCACCATCCGCCACGCATCGGTGCCGAGCGCGATCGGATTGAAGGGGCGTGAGGGATGCCGGTCCGATACCGAAGGGAGGCTGAGGATTTCATCGTGGTCGGCCCACTGGTTGTCGCAGATGCCCGCGAGCATCGCTGTCGCCGCGACACCGTCGGCGATGCAGTGGTGCAGCTTCACCACGATCGCCCAGCGACCATCGGCCAGGCCGTCCAGCATCCAGGCTTCCCACAACGGACGGGACCTGTCGAGACGGCGCTCCATCAAATCGGCGACCGCGCGATGGAGCGCGGTGTCATCACCGGGCGCTGTCACGGTGAGTCGGCGGACGTGGTGGGTGATGTCGAAACTGGGCGCCGGTACCCATTCTGGAGCGCTGAGATCGAGCGGATAGGAGTGCAACACCTGTCGGCAGCGGGGGAGCGTGGCCGACCGCTCGTCGAGCACAGTCATGAGTTCGGCGAAGTCCGGCGCCGGGCCTTCCATGAGGGCGACCACTGCGACAGCAAGATTGGCGTGGCTGTCGGAATCCTCCGCCTGCAGGAAACCGGCATCGAGAGCGGTGAGCTGATTGTCGTTCATCGGTTTCCTTTACGGGCCGGCCCGCGGGCGGTGCGGTATTCGCGAATGATGTTGCGCCTATCGGCGGTTCGTCAGCAGGGCTGATGGACCGCGGTCGTAGGGACCTTCGGCACCTGTGGCCTTCCGGCTATATGCCAGAGGACTTTTGACCCGTGTGGCCCTCAGCCGAGTGGCGCACCATGTGGACATGCGGTTGTCAGAAGGTCTCGACGGTGAACACCAGGGACAGCTTCGCGGTATGACCGGCGTGGCACTGATTGCGGCGCCAATATTCATCGGTTGGATGTTCGGCGATCTCTCGTCGGTCCGCCTGGGACTGCCGGATGACGCAGTGGCACCGGCGAAAGTTGCTACGGCACAACAGCAGGCGCCGCCCGCATCGCAACAACTGCACACGTGGCTTGCACGACTCGAATCGCCGCTGGACGCGTTGCTGATCCAGCGGGACAACATGACCAGGGCGGCGGCCAGCGCCGACATCGCGGGAATCCACCGAGCCTGCGAGGCCGGCCAGGCGGCCGTGCCGCCGCTACAGATATTGTTGCCGAGCCCGGATGCGACCCTGACCACTGCCCTGCGGCAGACTCTCGATGATTTCGGCTCCGGGTTCAGTGAGTGCCTGGCCGGAATTCGGCATCAGGACGTCGCCGACATCGAGATGGCCTCGGTCTATCTGTACCGCGCGAACAACGATCTCCGAACGCTGATGGCCGTGATCGCGCGTGAGCTCGATGACGCCGACTCCGGGACCCAGGACGTCGTGCCGATCTGACGCCGAGCGTCGAGCCGAATGCCGTTGGAGCGCCTCAAGACTCGGAGGTCGCGGTGACGGACGGTGCCGGTCGACGATCCGGTGACCACCCGACCGCGGTCAGATACAGTCCGGCCAGTCCGGTGACGATCACCCCGGCCTGCCACCACGGTGCGCCGGCCAGCACGTCCTGTCCCGTGGTGAGGTACGCCCCGGGGAACGTCATCAACGCGACACCCTTGAGCACCGTCAACCAGCCCAGCACCGACACGGTGGCGGCGGCAGCTCCGCGCCAGTACGGGTGCAGTGTGACGACAACCAGTCCCATCGGTAGGACGAATGCGCCTGTGACCCAGGGCCATACGGAGTCGTCTCCGAACGTGTGCAGCAGTGTCTTGACGTAATCGGCCCGGGTGACCAGTGAAGCGGCCGCGACGACGAGGTAGGGCCCGAGCACCCGGGCGAACATCCGGGTGCGGTGCGCGATCATCGATCCGTCTCTTCGGCGTCAGTGGGCTGTGAGCCCAATACCGGGTTGTCGTCGTGCAGAAGGGAAACGACGTCCGTCAGCGCGCGGCGCGGGGTCGCGGGCAGGGGGTCGGCGTTGAGGGGTGCCCAGCCGACCCGGATGAGCATCTGCGGGAACAGCTCGTCACCGAAAACGTCCGACCGGACGATCGCTCGGCACGCGGGATTTTCCAATGCCTCCGTGACGGGGCATGTGGACAGTCCCTGTGCGGTGGCAGTGAGCAGAACCGCGCTCGTCGCTTCGCCGGCCCGCAGTCGATCGATCGGAGCATCGGTCGAGGTGCCGAGTGCCAATAGCGAACCGTTGTCATCACTGGCCGTCGTACCGGCGGCCTGCCCGAGCACGGGACCGGCGAAGATGCGACTCGGGAGAGCTGCACCATGGTCGGGCGTGGGTGTACTTCGAGCGGGCACTCCGGCCACGGAGGCATAGCGCCCGCTCCAGACCGTCAGTTCGGTGAGATAGTCCAGATCATGCACATGCTGCAAAACAGCCTGCCGCAGTGCACTTGTGAGGACGTCGTTGAGCTTCACCCGGCGTAGCCCGATGCCCAGACGGGCGGCGCGGGCGGTCATCAGAGCGATGTCTCCGAGCGGGACGGGCCAGCCGCTGTAGTAGCGCCGGTCGGTTCTGCGCCGCGGAATCGCTGCGGCGAGCGCGATGTCGGGCTGCTCCGGGGTGGCGGGGGTCAACTCGATCGCGGCGAGGTGATCAGGTTCGGCGGGATTGGGGAATCTGCGCACGGTCGGCTGCCAGCCCAGCGCGTGGAAGGCCACGGTCGCGTGGTGCAGGGCCGCACCGCAACTGATCAACAGGTCGCGGCCGTCGGGGTCGGTGTGAATCAGGTGCAATGACGATTCGGCGTACAAATGCACACTGTTCGAGCCGATCCGCCACCGCCACGGTTGCGTGTTGTGGACCGAGGGGGCACGCGTTGCCAGCGCCATGGCTGCGCAAATCGTCTGGTGGTCGGGGAACGTCTCGGACATCTGATTCACCTCGCAAGACCTGTCGTCGAGATCGACGCGGAGCGATTCAGGTCGCGCCCACTGCTCGTTTCTCATACGACGATCCTGCAGGCGCTCGGGCACCAGCGACAGAGCACTACGTCACTTGCTGAGAGGTCTTTGCCCGATGGCGACGTGCCGGCCGAAGCCGGGGCTCCGTCGTTGGCGGCCAATGCCATTGGTCGCTCACTCCAGGTTGCCCGTCAGGGCAGGGGTGCCCACCACCGCAGTACGGTGCCGGCGTCGACGCCGGGTTCGACGGTCATGTCGCCGCCGGTGTCCTGCGCCCGCCTGCGAAGGTTCGCGAGGCCGCTTTCGGTGATTCCGGCGGGCAGTCCCTGACCGTTGTCGGCGACTTCGATACGTAGGTCGTTGTCGACATTGACGGTGACGCTGACAGCGCTGGCCTTACCGTGACGGACGGCGTTGCTCACCGCCTCGCGGACGACGGCCTCGGCGTGATCGGCCAGGTCAGGCTCGATGACCGAGAGCGGTCCGTCGTAGCGCACCGTGGTGTGCAGCTCGTGGCTGGAGAAGGAGGCGACTGCGGCATCGAGGCGTTGACGTAACCGGGTGGTGGAAGCGGTGCTGCCGTGCAGATCGAAGATCGCCGTACGGATTTCGGTGATCACTTCCTGGAGGTCGTCGACACAGTCGGTGATGCGCCGCTGCACGTCGCTGGATTTTGCGCGCGGGATGGCGCCCTGGAGCGTCAGACCGACCGCGAACAGTCGCTGGATGACGTGATCGTGCAAGTCGCGGGCAATGCGGTCGCGATCCGCCAGCACGTCCAACTCACGCTTCTGACGCTGGCTGGCCGCAAGTTGCCAGGCGAGCGCGGCCTGATCGGCGAACGCGGCCATCGTGTCCAGCTGATCCGGAGTGAAATCCGGTCGGCCCCTACGCCGCAGCACGATCAGCACCCCGATGACGCTGTCGGTGGTGCGCAGGGGCAGCACCAGTGCCGAAGCCATGTCAACCGCTATCGCTTGCGGCAACTCCGCTGCCCGGCAGAACAAGGGCGTCCGAGCGTGAAAGGACCGGCCGATGGGGCCGTCGGCCGCCGGCGCCTCCAGCGATGATGCGCGGACGTCGCCGACGACGTCGATGACCTGGAGTTCGGTGATCTCGCTGCTCGGAGCATCGTCGTCCTCGGGAACCGCAATCAGCGTCGCGTCCGCGTCCGTCAGGGAGCGCGCTTCCTCCGCGATCTGGCGGAACACCTCCGCGGGCTCCGTGCCGGACAGCAGGGCGGTACCGATGTCGCGGGTGGCCTCGATCCAGGCCTGGCGTTGCTGTGACTGGCGGTAGAGCCGGGCGTTGTCGATGGCGATGCCGGCCGCCGCGGCCAGGGCTTGGGCGAGCACTTCGTCGTCTTCGCTGAAGGGCTGCCCAGATGCCTTCTCGGTCAGATACAGGTTTCCGAACACTTCATCGCGGATGCGCACCGGTACCCCGAGGAACGTGCGCATGGGCGGGTGGTTATCGGGAAACCCGACCGAGGCCGGGTGCGTTCGAATGTCCTCCAGCCGAATGGGTTTCGGCTCGTCGATCAGTACGCCGAGCACGCCGCGCCCTTGGGGAAGCGGGCCGATCTTGCAACGGGTCTCCTCATCGATGCCCTCGTAGACGAATTCGACGAGCTCGTGGTCGGTGCCCCGTACCCCGAGTGCGCCGTACCGGGCGTCGATCAGCTCGATCGCGGTGTGCACGATGGTGCGCAGTGTCTCGTCCAGTTCGAGACCGGACGTGACCGTGAGCATCGCCTCGACCAGACCGTCGAGCCGGTCCCGGCCCTCGATGATCTGCTCGACGCGGTCCTGGACTTCACTGAGCAGTTCACGCAGCCGGAGTCCCGATAGCGGCGCTCGCAGCGGATGCTCAGCGCTGCTGTCGTGGCGTGTCACACCGGTGATTCTGCCATCGCGGCAGTCGCGCGCCAGGAATTTGACGCCGCGGGCATATCAGTCGTCGGAGCGCCGCGGCCGGTCCAGCTTCGACACGAACACCGCGGCCTGGGTGCGTCGCTCCATGCCGAGTTTGGCCAGTAGCCGCGACACGTAGTTCTTGACGGTCTTCTCCGCCAGGAACATTCGGGCGGCAATCTGCTTGTTGGTCAAGCCCTCACCGAGCAGATCCAGCAGCACCCGTTCCTGATCGGTGAGGCCCGAAAGTGGGTCGGACCGCTCGGCGGCGTTGCGCAGCTTCGCCATCAAGGCCGCGGCGGCGCGATTGTCCAGCAGGGACCGTCCGGCACCGACAGCCTTGATCGCCTCGGCCAGTTCCATGCCTTTGATGTCCTTGATGACATATCCGCTCGCGCCGGCCAGGACCGCGTCGAGCATGGCCTCGTCGGAGGTGAACGACGTCAGCATCAGACACCGCAGGTCGGGCAGGCGCGACAGCAGATCGCGGCACAGCTCGATGCCGTTGCCGTCCGGCAGACGCACATCGAGGACGGCGACATCGGGTCTGAGCGCAGGAATCTGGGCCATGGCGTGCGCCACGGTTCCAGCCTCGCCGATGACTTCCAGATCCGGGTCCGCACTCAGCAGGTCGATGAGTCCGCGGCGCACGACTTCATGGTCATCGACGAGAAATACTGTGACCATTCGCGTGCCCTTCTGCACGCCGGCGGCGCGCTGATAAACGTTGACGTCTTGCTCATGACGATAGGCCAGGCCTCGGCTACAGGCGCTGATTACGTTGGCAAATCAGTGCCGTGCAGTTCACCTGGGGCGAGGCTGAGCGCGCCGTCCCCACGATCTCACCCATCCCGGGTCTCCGGTGCCTGCCGATCACCAGCAATTGGATCGAATCGGCATGGCGATCAAGGTAATTCATCGTGGAACCACGGATTGCGACGGGGTTGAACTCGATGTCCGGGTTGGCGAGGCGATACCGGGAGAGACGTTTGTCCAGCCGCGCAGACACGCCATCATCCTGCACTTTGTCCCGTCCGTCCGCAGGCGAGGTCGGCCGCGTTGCGAGCACCGTCAGGGGCACTCCGCGTAGCCGGGCTTCGCTGATTCCGGCCTCGAGAACGACGGCGCTGTCCGGACTTTCATCGACTTCGACCACGACGTGCCTGGGCTGCATCACCCCGTGGTGATTGCCGCTGCGGACGATTGCCACCGGACACGGCGCGGAAGTCGCCAATGTGGCCGCGGTCGAACCGAGTCGGTGCCCCGTGGCATGCGCGATGCCGAGCGAGCCCAGACACAGCAGGTCGGCAGATCGGCTGGCGTCCAGCAGGACCCGGGAGGGATGCCCCTGCAGTACTTCCCATTCCACTTTGACCGGCTGCTCTGTGGACTCGACCGCGACCAGCGCGCGCCGCACGGAGACGTCGGCGCACGCCAGATCTTGAGGTTCCTGCTGGGGATCGACGGCACCATGGCCGCGTGGCTCGACGACGTAGAGCAGGCGCAGGGGTACGTCGCGACTGACGGCTTCATCGACCGCCCACAAGGCAGCGTCAACCGACCACCGCGAGCCGTCGATGCCGACCACGACGGCCGATGACGGTGAAGCTGACTTGTACATCTTCGCACTCTCCTGACTTCACCCAGCTGACTATTCGTCGACGGTAGGTGCGATGACCGTGTCCGCGGCAGGGGCATTGGTCCCTAGTTGCCTGACCGTGGGCCCATGTGCCCTAGTGAGCGGGCTGGTGACTTGCCATCGTCGACGATATGAAGAAGCAACTGGCAACGGGTGTAGCGCTTGCGGCTGCACTGTGCGTAGCGGGCCGGCGGTATCGCAAGTGGGCGGCCGCCAGGCGCACATCCAGCGCTCCGCCATCAATTCCGGTCATCAGAGCCATGTGGCCGGAAGCGGAAAACGTCCGCCAGCTGGCGTCGCGGTGTCGGTGGCGGGACGTCCTCCAGGGCTGGGGCGGTGCCGATGCGGACCAACACCTGGGGCAGGGGATGGCCGGTGAGCGCGCTGATGATGTCGCAGGTGGCCGGGTGCTCCGTCAGGTGGGTGAGCGTGCAACTGGCTAGGCCCGCGACGGTGGCTTCCAGCAGCACTACCGACAACGTCTCGCCGCACGCCAAGATGTCCTCGCGCGTATCGCCGAGTGCGGAGATGACCACCACGGTGGCCTGGTCATCGCCGGCATGTTGGCGACGCTCGCGGACATGGGAAACCGGGAACGAGCGTCCGATGTCAACCCAAAAACCTTCTGCAGCCGACAACAACGCACTGTGTGGAATACCGGTTGTACTCTCAAAAGACGAAGTCCACCAGTCCAATTCGGCGTGATACGCGGCGTCGTACATCCGTAGCGCATCGGTTAGATGTGAGGCCTGGGCTACTTCGGTGCGTTGTCGGGCGGTCAGGACGTCAACCTGGGCCGGGTGATTCACCGTTGCCAGCCGCAGCATTTCGACCAACGCGGGCCGGTCTGTCACTGCGCCGAACGGAAGTCGATCGGATCGCCGGCACAATATCGCGTCTGCTGCCCGCCGCTGTGCCGGTGTGACGCCGGCGGCCGACTGGAAGCGGATGTCGGCGAGGTGCCGGTGGTTCTCGGGGTCGGGAAAGCGCTCTACCTTTGTGGTCCAGCCAGTTGCGGCCATCGCCACGCGGAGATGGTCCAAGGCCGCGCCGCAGCTCAACAGTGCCTGGCGGCCTGAACCGTCGGTGGTGACCAGCCAGCCGGCGTCGAGATACAGCTTCAGCGTGGCGGATTCGAGCACCCAATACCACGGCTGGCTGTTGTGGATCGACGGCGCTCTGCAGGCCAGAAGTACCGCATCTTCGATTTCCGCGAGGGAAATAGTGGCTTTCGTCATGCGGCGTCCTTCTCGACAACAGCGAGGTGCACCTAGAAGCCTGCGACGGTTCGGACGCTTCGCACAGGGTCGGAAGTCATCATTACCTCGGCCGTTGGCGGTCAAGCACGTCATCGGGTGTCGACAGAGCACTTTTCGGATCTCGCGAGGACCTTCGACACTATGCCGTGTTCGAGCAGTGCGGTCAGATGGCATCGGAGAGCTGCATGACCACTACGGCACAAGGACTTTTGATGAACATCCAAGCCCCGGTCAATCCGGTCGTCGTCGGCATCGACGGTTCCAAACATGCGGTGCGCGCTGCGCGCTGGGCCGCACTCGAGGCGGCGAGCCGGGACACCACGTTGCGGCTGGTCTACGTCATCGACTCGGATCATGCCGACCACCAGGAGAGCATCGACCGCGCTCAGCACGCGTTGCACAAGGCGTGGAAAGCCGTGACCGCTACACGCGTCGACGTGAAGCTCGAATCAGAGATTCTCTCGGGCACCCCGGCTGAATGCCTTGCCGATGAGTCCCGCCAGGCGGCTGTGGTGTGCGTCGGCGACCGCGGAACACATGACACGCCTGATGCTCCGCGCGGATCGACGGCTGTTGAGGTGGCCCGGAGCGCGCCAGGCTCAGTCGCGATCATCCGGCGGAAACATCGCGAGTTCGACCATCGCAAGTGGATCGTGGCTGTCCTGGACGAATCAGCCTCTGCTGCAGCAGTATTGAAGGCTGCTGAGTCTGATTCGGCATGGCGTGATGCGCCGATTCTGATGCTGGAGCCCTGGTCGCATTCGGGTGAGCCGGTCGATGTCAGCAATCCGGTGCACGCCGCTCTGGAGCGGTATTTGAGAGCCGCGGACAACAGTTACCTCGAGTCGGTCACCCTGGCGATGCCGGGGCATCTGAGCAACTTGCTTCGGCAGAGTGCATGCATCGACCAGCTTGTCATCGTGCGGGGAGACGACCGGGACTTGGTTGCGGAACTGACCGGCGACGAAATGCGCGAGACCTTGAAAGGTTCGGACTGCACACTGTTGTTCGTCCGGCCGGCCTACCGCCCATCACGTGGCAATGGAACAGCTTGCCACCAGAGTTCGACCGAGCTGCTGACGGTAGGGCAGTCATGACCCAGGTGCTGCATCAGCCGATCCGGTGCACCCAATCGGCAACCAGACAAGGGTCGGTGGCGACCGAATTCAGGACGCGGCAGTCCCGTGACACCGCCCGTACGGACTGGATTGCCCACGTTGCGGCGAAACTCGCTCTTCGCGAGGGGCGCCACGATACCGCGCGGGATGCGGAGATCGCGGGCTGGTGCCGGGAGACTGCGATGCAGTTCGCGGATGCCCGAATTCAAGCGTTCGTCCCACTGTTGGTCGAGCGGATCGTCGCCGACCGCATTCGGCGTGGCAGTGATTTGGGCTGCTAGTCGGCATCCCGGACGGTCAGCAGCACCTTTCCGACGGTCTTGTCGGAGTCGAGCAGCCGGTGCGCCTCAGGGGCGTCGGTGATCGGCACCTCCGCCGCGACGACAGGCACCACCGCTCCGGCGTCGATCAGTGGCCACAGATGCTGCCGCAGGGCGCTGATGATCTCGGCTTTGGAGCCGGGGCCTTCCTCCGGCCGGCGCCGCAGGTTCGTCACATGTACCGATCCTCGTTTGAACAGGAGCGTGCCGAGATTCAGTTCGGCGACGGCGCCACCCTGTAAGCCGATGATGGTCAGGTGGCCGTTCTCGGCGAGGGCGTCGACGTTCTTGCCGAGGTAACTGCCGCCCATGATGTCGAGAATGACGTCGGCGCCAGAGTATTCGGCGTTGACCACCGCCGGGAAGTCCTGGTCGCGATAGTTGATCAACGTCTGCGCGCCGAGTTCGCGGCAGGCGTCCAGCTTGAATTGTGTGCCGGCCGTCACCGCCACGTTGGCCCCGAGTGCGCGCCCCACTTGTATTGCGTGCGTGCCGATTCCGCTGCCGCCGCCGTGAATCAGCAGCGTCTGCCCGCTCTGCAGGCCACCGGTCATGACGACGTTCGACCACACGGTGGCCGCCGTTTCCGGCAGCGCCGCGGCGGCGATGACGCTCACGCCCTGCGGCACGGGCAGCACATGACTGGCGGCGACGTTGACGCGTTCGGCGTACCCGCCGGCGGCCAGCAGGGCACACACCGCATCACCGGGTGCCCAATCCTGCACTCCGGCACCGACTTCGGCGATGTAGCCGGAAACCTCGAGGCCCGGGATGTCGCTGGCGCCCGGTGGTGGCGGGTAGAAGCCCATGCGCTGCATGACGTCGGCGCGGTTGACGCCCGCCGCCACCACATCGATGGCGACCTGGCCGGGCCCGGGCGCGGGAAGGTCGTCGACCTTGGCCCACTCCATCACCTCGGGCTCACCGTGGCCGTTGAGAGTTGTCGCGTACATGTTATTTGCCTCCGGGGATGGGGAATTGGGTTGGTTGTGATTGACGGACTGTGGTCGGGGTCATCGCCCGCTACTTCTCGTGGGTCTGTTCGGGTAGGTCTTCCGGCGTGCCAGGTAAGCCCGTGGGCTGGAGCCGTTCCAGCGGTGGAAGGCGTGGGAGAAGTTGCTGACATCGGTGTAGCCCAGCCGGTTGGACACCTGCTCGACCGTCATGCCGCTCTGCAACAGCTCCGTCCCGAGGTGGTGGCGCACTTCGTCGAGCAGTTTCCGGAACGACGTGCCCTCGGCCTCCAATTGGCGGCGCAGCGTTCGGGTACTGCACGAGAGTCGGTCCGCCACCTGGGGCAGGCTCGGCGGGTTGGCGGGGTCGGCCAGCAGCAGGTCACGGACCAGGCCGGCCCGGCCGGTACGGGCTTCCCGCTGTTCGAGCAGCATCCGGCACTGCTGCTCGGTGAGCTTGGAGGTGTGGCTACTGGCTTGCGGCAGAGGAATATTCAGCAGGCCGGACTCGATGGTGACCGATGTTTCGGTGTCATCGAATTCCGGCGTGGAGCCGAACATGTCTTCATAGAACGTCACGGCCGGCCCCGGATCGGGGAGGGCGAAGCTGATGCGGCTCGGCGGCGGGGTGGCGCCCAGAATTTCCCGGTACAGGTTGGGGATGGCCGCTGCGTCGCGCTCCAGGACGAACCTGCGGATCGGTGCCGGCACGGCGCGGGCGTCGATGACGATCGTCAGATCGTCACCGTGTCGGCGGGTCTCGAAAGTGCAGAAGGCGTAACTTAATTGGACGAATCGCACAGCGACATCGATCGCCTCGCCCAAGGTCGGGCTGGTCAGGATGGCGAATCCCCACAGCCCGAACGCCGTGACCGGGTACCGGGCCGCCGCCTGCAGGCCGAGGCCGGGCTGATCACCCAACGCGGCAACGATATTGGTGATGGCCCTGAGCTCCTGCTGCGCGGTGACCTCGGCATCGGGAACGCGAATCGCCGCGGCCGGGATCCTGGTGCCGGCGAGGCATTGCTGCGCGGTCAAGCCGAAGTCGGCGGCCCAGTCGAGCATCACCGTCAAGCTCGCGGCAGACCGCTTGGAGTGCAGGTCAAGCGTCGTCATCGGTCGCGCAATCGCTCGCGGTACTCGCGGGGCCCGACGCCCTTCCACCGGCGGAACGCCTGCGTGAAGCTGGAGGTCTGCGAATAACCGAGGCGGTCGGCTATTTCGGCAACCGGCATCCCGCTCGCGACCAGTTCCTCGGCGAGTGCCTCACGGGTTTCCTCCTGCAGATCGCGCAGCGACACCCCCTCCTGAGCGAGGTGCCGGCGTAGCGTGCGCGCGCTGACAGTCAGCTGCCGCGCGGCCTCGTCGAGTGTCAGCACGGGCGCCGGACTCGACAGCATCATGTCGCGCAGGAGGCCCGCGACACCGGCACGTGCAGACCGCTGTCGCAGCAGTTCGACGGCTTGCTTCTCGGCCATCGAGCGCGCGTACTGGTTCGCCTGGGGCAGTGGTTTGTTCAACGCGTCGAGGCTCACGATGAGGCAGTTCTGCGGTGCGCCGAAGTCGGGCTCGACGCCGAAGATGTCGACGTACTTCCGCACGATGTCATCCGCGGGCCGCTCGGTGGTGTACGCGACCTGCAGCTGGGCGTCCGATGACATGAGCAGGTCACGCTGCAGCGTCTGGATACCGGTGCTGTCGCGCTCGACGGCGAACTGACGCAGGTCGGACGGCAGGTGGGACGGGTCGAGGATCAGCCGGCCGTAGCCGTCCGTCATGTCGGGCGACACCGTGAGCCGGCACAGACAGAAACTGAGCGCAGCCAGCGATACGCCCACCTGCATCGCCTCGCCCAACGTGCGCGAGCTCATCAACGCCAGGCCCCAGATTCCGGGCGAGGCCGCATGGCAGCGCAGCCCGGCTTCGATGCCGAGGCCGGGGACATCAAGGGCAGCAAGCATATTGGTGATGATCTGGATCTCGTCGCGCAGATGCACTTCGGCGTCCAGGTCATCGAGGGCGGAGCGGGTCAGCGACGTGCCATGCAGTGACGCGGTGGCGGGCATTCCGTGTTCGGTCGCGAGATCGACGAGCAGAGCCACCCCCGCCGGTGAGCGGAGAACATCGTGCGTACTCACATGCTCCTCATTCGGCCGAATCCGGTTTCTGTCACCCTGCGGTACCGAGCCTAGGGGCCGAGCCGTCTCACGCAATAGGTGATGAATGGCCAACAAGTTGTGAGAAGTGGCCAACTCGTAGCGCCGCATTCCCGCCTGCGGAATTCTTGCCCTATGACCAAGCGCATCCTGAACGTCGTCACCAACGTCTCGCACTACGAGGACCCGTCCGAGCCGACCGGCCTGTGGTTGTCGGAGCTGACGCATGCCTACCACGTCTTCGCCGAGGCCGGCTACGAGCAGACCATCGTCAGCCCCCAGGGTGGGCTCTCGCCGCTGGAGCCGCGGTCGCTGAAGTTCCCCAACTTCGACAAGAGCGCCAAAGCCTGGAAAGCCGAGGCCGCCAAGATGGCGCTGCTGGCCGACACCGCCGCGCCGGCGGACATCGACTCGGCGGATTTCGACGCCATCTACTTCACCGGCGGCCACGCGGTGATGTTCGACTTCCCGGACAGTGAAGGACTGCAACGTATCTCGCGGGAAATCTTCGAACGCGGGGGAGTCGTGTCCTCTGTCTGCCACGGCTACGCCGGGCTGCTGAACACCACGCTTTCGGACGGCTCGCTGCTCGTGGCGGGCCGCAAACTCACCGGCTTCTCCTGGACCGAGGAAGTCGTGGCCCGCGTCGACAAGCTGGTGCCCTACAACGTCGAAGAAGAAATGAAGAAGCGCGGCGCACTCTACGAAAAGGGGCTCATTCCCTTTGCTTCGTACGTCGTTGCCGACGGTCGCCTCGTCACCGGGCAGAACCCCGGCTCCGCGAAAGCCACGGCCAAGAAGGTCGTCGAAGTCCTCGGGCGCGGCTAGTTTCCCTCCGAGCCGGGCAGATTCGGGTCGAGGGTGCGCACAGATCGTCAGATCCATGGTTGAGAGGCGCTGATCGCACAGTCGCGGCCAGATACCCGGTCGCGCCGAAAACGATGATCTGGTTGGTCATCTCGGCTCGCAGATCACGACCGGTATGTCCCGGCTGGTCCGTCGTTGGTAGTCGGCGTAGCCCCGGTAGGCGGATACGATCTTCGGCCACAGCTCGGCCTTTTCTGCGGCTGTTGCGGTGCGCGCAGACATCTGCCGGCGCTGTCCGTCCATCACGATCTCGCACTCGGGGTTGGCCTGGAGGTTGCGGTACCAGTCCGGGTTGCGGTCGTCGCCGCCCTTGGAGGCGACGAGCACGACCTGACGCGAATTGTGCACGGGCGACGTCAGATAGCAGGACCGCGGCAGCCCGGATTTGCGACCTGTCGTATGCAGCTCCACCAGCGCCATGCCGAAGGGCTTGGCCAACAGCCTGTTTCCGCTGAGGGTCAGGATCAGCCGGTGTGCGCGGTTCATGAGCTTGGCACCGGCGTCACTCAACGTGTTGCTGTTCATTTGACGCCCGGGAGCCGGCGCAGCAGGCGGATGCCTTGTGTCATGACACGGGCGTAGGTACCCGCGCCGAGCCAGGCCGGTGCACCGACGGGCAACAGCCGCTCGACGGCGATCGTCTGGGACTCGGTGTATTTGAGGATGCCGTGCTCGCCGTGGCGGCGGCCCATGCCGGAGGCCTTCATGCCGCCCATCGGTGCGTCGACCGATGCCCACGCGGCGGCGTAGGCGTCGTTGACATTGACGGTGCCCGCCTGCAGTTTGGCGGCCACGGCCCGCCCGCGTTTCGGATTCGACGTCCACACACTGAAGTTCAGGCCGTACGGGCTGTCGTTGGCCTTGTCGATGGCCTCGGCCTCGCTCTCTACCCGGTAGAGAGACACCAGCGGTCCGAAGGTCTCGTCGGCGTACACCATCATGCCGTCATGTACGCCGGTCAGGATGGTCGGTTCGTAGAAGTACGGCCCGAGGTCGGGACGGGCGCGGCCGCCGGCGAGGACGACCGCGCCGTTGTCCACCGCGTCAGCGACGTGACGGGTCACCGTCGTCAGCTGCTTCTCGGAGATCAGCGAGCCCATGTCGGCTGAATAGTCCAGGGCGCCGGAAAGTTTCATCTTCTTGGTGGCGGCGGCAAACCGGGTGGTGAAGCTGTCCCACAACGCCGCCGGCACATAGATGCGTTCGATCGAGATGCACAACTGACCGGTGTTCGAGAAGCAGGCCCGGATCGCGCCGTCGACGGCCTTGTCCACGTCGGCGTCGTCGAGGATCAGCAGCGCGTTCTTGCCACCCAGTTCCATCGAACAGTCGATCAGCCGCTCGCCTGCCTGCGCGGCGACCGTGCGGCCGACCGCGGTCGAGCCGGTGAACATCAGAAAGTCGGACTGTTCGATGATCGACGTGCCCAACTCGGCACCCGAGCCCGTCACCACCTGCACCAAACCCTGTGGCATACCGGCCTCTTCGAGCAGCCGCACCGCCCAGAGCGTGGCGAACGGCGTCTGCTGGTCCGGTTTGGTGAGCACCGCGTTCCCCGCGACGATCGCGGGCAGGGCGTCGCTGATGCCCAGCGTCAGCGGATAGTTCCACGGCGAGATGACGCCGACCAGGCCTTTCGGATGGTGCAGTTCCCACACCTGGGTGAGGGCCAACTGCGCGCCCTGCCGCCGCTTCGGTTTGAGGTAGTCGGCAGCGGTGTTGGCGTAATAACGCGACACCATGGCGACGTCGATGATCTCTTCGAAGGCGTGGCGCCGTGCCTTGCCGTTCTCGAGCTGAATGAGGTCGAGCACTTCGTCCTGACGGTCCAGCACCAGATCGTGGAAGCGCAGCAGCATGGCCGCGCGGTCCTCGACGGGCGTTGCGGCCCATGCGGGCTGGACCGCGCGGGCCCGTTCGGCAGCCGCCGCGACGTCGGCAGGCGTGCACCGCGGGACATCCGCGAGTATCTGACCGGTCATCGAGTTGAGGACTTCGAGACGGGAGCCGGGGTCGATTGCCTGTACCCGGCCGGCCAGGTTCCGCAGCAGCGCGGCGCGGGGGCCGGCCACGGGCGGAGACGCGAATGTCGTCATGGTGTCTTCTCCTGCAGTGCGGTGCGCAGCGTGTCCTGCGCGAGTTTGATTGCGGCAGTGGCCGCGTGGGTTGAACGGAGCGCGTTGAGCATCATGAAGTCGTGGATGATGCCGCCGAACCGCACCTGCACGACAGGCACACCGGCCTCGCGCAGTTTCGCGGCGTAGGCCTCGCCGCCGTCGCGCAGGACGTCGGCCTCGGCGGTGATCACCAGAGCCGGTGGTAGGCCTTCGAGCTGCTCGACGGTGGCACGCAACGGTGACGCGTAGATCTCATCGCGTTGCGCGTCGTTCTCGGTGTACTGATCCCAGAACCACTTCATGCCCTCGCGGCTCAGGAAGTAGTGTTCGGCGAACTGGTGATACGACGGCGTGTCGAAGTCCGCCGCGGTGACGGGGTAGAGCAGCACCTGGTGGCAGATCGTCACGTCGCCCCGGTCCTTGGCCATGAGCGTGAGCACGGCGGCCATGTCGCCACCCACCGAATCGCCGGACACCGCGAATCGCGAAGAATCCAAACCTTTTTCGGCGCCGTGGGCGAAGACCCATTGTGCGGCGGCGTAGTTCTGCTCGATGGCGGTCGGATACTTGGCCTCGGGGGACAGGTCGTACTCGGGGAACACCACGGCGGCGTCGGCGCCGACGGCCAGTTCCCGGACCAGGCGGTCGTGCGTGTGGGCGTTGCCGAATACCCAGCCCGCGCCATGGATGTAGAAGATCACCGGCAGGGGGCCGGTGGTCCCGGCGGGCTTGACGATGCGGACCTGCACCGAGCCCGTGGGTCCACCCTCGACGGTGATCCACTCGTCGTCGACGTCGGGCATCTGGACTGCGCCGGACTGCACCTCGTCGACCGTCTTGCGGCCTTCGGCCGGCGGCAGCTGGTAGAGGAATGGCGGTGTGTCGGTGGCCTGGCAGAAGGCGAGCGCCTCGGGCTCGAGCACCGGCTTGATGTCGGTCATGGTTGTCTCCTCATGCTCACGGGGTGGAACTGCTCAACGAGGTGGGACCTGTTCGATAGTTGTCCACTTGCCGGCCCGTGACACCTGTTTGGCCACTTATCACAAGTTATTGGCCATCCGACACCTGTGGACCGTGGCCGACTGCTGTCAGCCTTGAGCTGTCAATCCCTACGAAGGACGAGGTCCATCACCATGGCTACGCAACTCACCGAGGTCGAATTCGCCGGCCAGACCGTCGAGGTGCCGAAGGGCGGTTACTACGACCGCTACCGCTCGAACCCGAATCTGGACGAGGTGGCACAAGACCCCGCGGTAGGCAACATCGACTGGTTCCGGCGCATCCCGAAGGTTCAGGTCGACTCACGGGTGGGGCCGTTGTGGGCGCCGAACTTCTACTACCGCGCCAGCATCGTTCAGGCGAATCTGCTTGCGCCGCTGGACCGTTTGGCCGCGATGCTCCCCGCCCCGCTGGAGCCATTGCGCGCCGTGCCCGGTTACGGCATCGCCGCGCTGACGTTCTTCTCGTACGCGGTGTGCGACAACGATCCCTACGATGAGGTGTCCGTTGCCGCCGTCATTCGCAAGCCCGGAGACCACGGCGTGGTGTCGGGCCTGCTGCCCGAACTCGAACTGCTGAATGCCCTGCGGCGCAGGAACTTCTACGCGCACGTGCTGGCGCTACCGGTCACCACCGAGATCGCCCGGGTTCGCGGAGTCAACGGTTACCAGCTGCCGAAGTGGCGCACCGACATCAGCGTCGACATCAGTGACGCCGTGCACGCCGAGATCGACGGGCCCACAGGGAAACCCGATGTGACGCTGCACGCGCCGCTGCCCGAGTTCACCGACGTGCCGTCGCAGTCCCGCATGGGTACCAACACCATGATCCATCTGGTCGACGGCCAGTGGCGCCAGACGTCGGTGCAGTCCAACACGCTGTCGTACGCGCAGCGCAGCTTCCCTCGCGACGTGACCATCGCCCGTAACGGCGGCCCGCTCAGCGACCTGCTCGACGGGCTCGGCGCGTCCCGGGTCCTGAGCCTGGACATCGCCAAGGATGCGCAGTTGGTCCTGAACTTGCCGCGGCCGCTGAACGCCTTCGGCTGAGCGGGTACCTGGACGCGTTATCAGAGGTGATGTCGCAGAAGGGATTTCCGGCATCATCCAGAACTCCGTCGACATCGGCCGGCACGCGGTCGAGAAGCTGAGGGCGGCCGTCGCCGGCGATGGTGCCGATAGTGACGCCGAAGCGTGATCCGGATTTCCAGCGAATGGCCGCGGGTCGGGGATAGGGTGCGGGCGGCGACGCGGCCCAGCGGCCTGTGCGGGGTCGGCGCCATACCGACAATGGCCGGCGAGCCCCGGGAAGGACGGACGATGAAGGTTCTGGTGACCGGGGGGACGGGCTTTGTCGGAGCGCATATCGTTGCCGTGCTGATCCGTGACGGACACGATGTGCGGATGCTGGTTCGGCGGGCGGAGCAGGTGCCGATATCACTTGAACCGCTGGGTGTTTCGGTCGACGACATCGTCGTCGGTGATGTGCTGGACCGCGAGGTGGTGGCTGCCGGACTCGACGGTGTCGACGCCGTCGTCCACGCGGCCGCCGTGTTCAGTCTCGACGCGCGCCGAGCCGCCGAGATCACCCGGACCAACCTGCGCGCAACGGAATTGGTCGTGGGCGGTGCGGTGGAACGCGGCCTGGATCCCATCGTGCACATTTCGTCGACAGTGGCCCTCACGTGTCGCGACGGCGGCGGACCCGACCTGCCGCTGGGCGACGTCGGCCTGCCGTACGCCAAGTCGAAACGTGATTCAGAGGTACAGATTCGAGCATTCCAGTCGGGCGGGGCTCCCGTGGTGTCGGTGTACCCCGGTGGCGTGTTGGGACCGCACGATCCGTATCTGGGGACTCAGGTCGAGCTGTTCACCTGGATCGTGAAGGGCTGGCTTCCCGTGTGGCCGAGGGGCGGTGCCCACTACGTCGACGTCCGCGATGTCGCCGATGTCGTTGCCGCATGCATGGTGCGGGGCAACGGACCGCGTCGCTATGTGGTGCCCGGCCATCACCTGACCGGGGACCTGATGCACGGCACGCTGCACAAGATCACCGGACGCTGGCTGCCATTCGTGACGACGCCGTCCATCGTGGCCAAGCCCTTCAGCCGTTTCGTGGAACTGCTCAACAAGGTGCTGCCGGACGACATTCACCTCCCCGCGGACGTCGAGACCGTCGAGCTCGCCGAGCGGGACACCCGCTTCGACACGTCGCCCACCACGGAGGACCTCGGCGTCGTCGCGCGGCCGTTCGAGGAAACCGCCCGCGACACCCTGCTGTGGCTCATCGAAATCGGTGCGCTGCCAAGCAGATACGCCGGCAATCTGCGCTGAGCTACGTTTTCGCGGCTGTGGCGGCAGCGGCTGCCCGGTCGGTGAGCAGGTCGTAGATCGGTCGCGAGCCGAGTGCGATGGCGACCAATAGCGCCGTCGCACAGGCACCGAGCATCGGGGGCAGCTGGTTCGCGCTGCCCGTGAGTTCGGTGGCGAGGATGAGGCCCGTCACCGGCGCCTGGACGGTGGCGGTGAAGAACGCTGCCATGCCGATGAGGGCAAGGGCCGCCGGAGCAGGCGCCGATTGTGGCGCGACATGGGTCGCGATCAGGCCGACGATCAGTCCGACATCGGCGCCGAGGACGAGCATCGGTGCGAACAGGCCGCCCGGTGTACCCGCGGCATACGAGACCACGCCCAGGACGAAACGCAGCACCAGCACCGCCGTGACGGCACCGATGGCGCCGTGGCCCAGCAGCGCTTCCTGGGTGAGGTGGTCGCCGCCACCTGCGAGGTTGGGGGAGTACCAGACCAGCACACCGACGCCGGCGCCGATGAGTGCGGCACGGACCTCGACCGGCCAGCGGCTGGTATCGGCGGTGCGCAGGCCGAACATGATGGCTTTGTTGTAGAGCACCCCCAGGACTCCGGTGAGCACGCCGACGGCCAGTATCCACCCGGAGTCGGCCAGCGCCGGATCGGCCAGGGCCGGCACCTCGAATTCACTGCCCGAGCGGACGAATGGGTAGGCCGCCATGAACCCGGACGCCGAGGCGACCAGCGTGGCGACGGTGGTGCGCGGGTCGAAGCGCTTGACGAGCTCCTCCAGGACGAACACCCCGCCGGCGATCGGCGCGTTGAACGCGGTCGCCAGGCCGGCGGCCGCACCGGCGGCGGCGAGGATGCGCAGATCCGCTTGGGGACGGCGGGTCGCCGAGGCGACGATGACGGCGATGGAACCGCCCATCTGCACCGACGGCCCTTCGCGGCCGAGGGCGAGGCCCGAGCCGAGGGCCAGCAGTCCACCGACGTACTTGACCGGCAGGATTCGGAACCGGCCCGGTTCGGCGCGGCCGGCGACCACTGCCTCGACGCGCGGAATACCGCTGCCCTCGGCGAACGGTTCGACGCGGCGGACCAGCGACGCGGCCAGCGCGGTGCAGGCGGCACAGATGGCGACGACGACGATGGGGCCCCACCAACTTTCGTGAGACCACTGCGACAACGAGGCGCGCCACTGTGTCGCGTAATCGAGCAGCACGCGGAAGCTGCCCGCCGCCAGACCGGTCAACGCACCGACGACGGCTGCCGCGAGGACGAACCCGATGACGTTGCCGGCGCGTCCCTTATCCATCAGAGCCCACCGCGGGCGACCAACTGCGCGGCGATGACGTTGCGCTGGATTTCGTTGGTGCCTTCGCCGACGATCATCAGCGGGGCGTCGCGGAAGTAGCGTTCGACGTCGTATTCGGTGGAATAGCCGTAGCCACCGTGGATCCGGACGGCATTGAGCGCGATCTCCATGGCGATCTCGGATGCGAACAGCTTGGCCATGCCGGCTTCCATGTCGCAGCGTTCGCCGCTGTCGTAGCGCTCGGCGGCATACCGCGTCAGCTGGCGCGCCGCGGTGAGTTTGGTGGCCATGTCCGCCAGGTAGTTGCCGACGGACTGGTGCTTCCAGATCGGCTGCCCGAAGCTCTCGCGTTCCTGCGCGTAGTCGAGTGCGTCCTCCAACGCCGCGGTCGCGACGCCGAGCGCACGCGAGGCCACCTGAATCCGGCCTGTCTCAAGGCCTTTCATCATCTGGCCGAAGCCCTTGCCGGGCTCGCCCCCGAGGATCGACGACGCGGGCGTGCGGTAGCCGTCGAACGTCAGCTCGCAGGATTCGACACCCTTGTAGCCCAGCTTGGGCAGATCGCGTGACACCGTCAGCCCGGGACCGTGTTCGACGAGCACCACCGAAATGCCTTTGTGCCGTGGCTCGGCGGACGGGTCGGTCTTGCACAGCAGTGCGATCAGCCCCGAGCGGCGCGCGTTGCTGATCCATGTCTTGGATCCGTTGATCACCAGGTCGGTGCCGTCCCGGCGGGCAGTGGTCGACATGTTCTGCAGATCCGAGCCGCCGCCCGGTTCGGTCAGCGCCATGGTCGCGCGCAGTTCACCGGTGGCCATGCGCGGCAGGTACGTCTGCTTCTGTTCGTCGGTGCCGAACAGGCCGATCAGCTTGGCCACCACGGTGTGACCGCCCATGGCGCCGGCCAGGCTCATCCATCCGCGTGAGAGTTCCTGCGTCACTTCGACATAACACGGCATCGACACCGGGGAACCGCCATACTCGTCGGGGATCGCGAGCCCGTAGATGCCGATCTGCTTCATCTGTTCGATCCACGCCTCGGGGTAGGTGTTGGCGTGTTCGACATCGCGCACCGTGGGCTTGACGTCGCGGTCGATGAACGCGCGCACGGTCGCGACGAGCAGGGCCTCTTCGTCGGTCAGGTGAGTGGACACGGGCACTACCTTGCCAGGGCGGTGCCGCTCTCGAAGCAGGTCGGTCTAGGCGAGTTTCCGGTGCGCAGCCTGCTCCACGAAGAGTGGGATGAAGTCCCGCACCGCGTGATCGTGGAAATCGGCGTGTATCCGGCGGACAACGGCCCGCACCGTCCGGGGGTCGATGTTCGGGTAGGTGATGGTCAGTTGCGCCACCAGCGCGTCGATGGCGGCGTATTCGGTGGCCCGCGCGGTGGTGGGATCGACCTCGGCCTCGACGTCGTTCTCGGTTCCGCCGGTGCCCTGATGTTCGATCGCGAACGCGTCGTACGCCGCGATGACGCGCTCGGGCGTGGCGTCCGGGTGCTCGCGGGCCAGCGCGTCGAGCGCAATCCAGCAGGTCGGGCCCAGAATCGTGGTGGGTGGCGGCCGGTCTCCCCGCGTGATGGCCGCGGTGAGCAGATCCCGGAAGGTCTGCTCGGCGAGGCTCGTGGGTTCTTCGGACATGCCAGCGACTGTACGGATCGTTGGTTACCGCCAGGCGACGCGCACGTGAGATCGACTTTTCGCCCCACGGGGTGGGACACGTGCCGCCAGCGGCCGGTGGTCCCGCACACAATCGGCGGCGCCCGTCAACGAAGGAGCGCGAATGTACCTGCACATCGACCCCACCGGAATCCCACCAGTCGTCGAGGTGCGTGAACCGGACGACTTCACGGCCTTCAAGGTGGTCATCGAGGTACCCGAGCACGCCTGGATCGCGCCGGACGTGCTGACCGACCTGGCCGGCCGGGGCGATGACGACCAATGGCGGCAGAACCTGGCCGGCATGCTGGCATACGCCGCGAGCAAGGGCTGGTGCGACGACGCCGGACGGGTCCGGGCCCACGTCGAGGTGACTAGCGCAGCACCGCACCGGGGTTGAGAATGCCCTGCGGATCCAGCGCGTCTTTGATGCGCCGCGTCAGGGCAATGGCGTCGTCGCCCAGCTGAGCGGGTAGCCAGTCCCGCTTCAGCCGTCCGACGCCATGTTCGCCGGTGATGGTGCCGCCGAGCCCGATGGCCAGCTCCATGATGCGGGCGAACGCGCGCTGGGCGCGGTCGGTGGCGTCGGGGTCGGTGGGGTCGTACACGATGATCGGATGGGTGTTGCCGTCGCCGGCGTGCGCCACCATGTAGATCTGCACGTCGCAGGTATCGGCGATGTCCTCGACCCCCGTGACCAACGCGGGAAGTTGCGGTATCGGGACGCCCACGTCCTCGAGCAATAAGCTGCCGAGCTTCTCGACCGCGCCGAACATGCCGCGGCGGGCGGCGGTGAACGCGGCGCCCTCGGCCGGATCATCGGTGGCGAAAACCTCGGTGGCGCCGCACTTCTCGCAGTTGCGCACGATCGTCGCCACTTCTTCCGCCGCGGCCCCCGGCGCGTCGGACTGCATCAACAACATCGCCCGGGCAGACCGGTCCAGGCCCATCCGCATGTGGTCCTCGGCGGCGTTGATGCTCGCGTGATCCATGAATTCCAGCATGGCCGGCCGGATTTCACCGGTGATGGCGACCACGGCGTTGGCGGCATCCTCGACGGAGTCGAACAAAGCCACCACGGTCGACGCGGGCGGTTGAGCCGGGATCAACCGCAGCGTCAGCTCGGTGATAACCCCCAGAATCCCCTCGGACCCGATGAACAGTTTCGTCAACGACAGTCCCGCAACGTCTTTCAGTAACGGACCACCCAGCCGCAATGCCGTGCCGTCGGCCAGCACGACCTCCATGCCGAGCACGTAATCACCGGTGACGCCGTACTTCACGCAGCACAGGCCGCCCGCGTTGGTCGCGGCATTGCCGCCGATCGACGAGATGTCGATGGACGACGGGTCCGGCGGATACCACAGACCGTGTTCGGCAGCCGCGCGCTTGACCTCGGTGTTGGTCAGGCCCGGCTGCACCACGGCTGTCCGGGTGGCCGGATCGATCCGGATGTCCCGCATCCGTTCGGTGCTGAGCACCACGGATCCGTCGACGGCGTCGGCCCCGCCGGACAGGCCCGATCCGGCGCCGCGCGGTACCACGGCGACGCGGTGTTCGGCGGCCCACCGCAGCACCTGCTGCACGTCAGCGGTACCGGCGGGGCGCACCACGGCGATGGGGGTGCCGGCGTTCGGGTCGGCTGCCGAATCTCGGCGGTAGCGCTCGATGATGTCGGGATCGGTGATCAGCGCGCCGTCGGGCAGGGCATCGGCCAGACGGTTCAGTGCGGCGGCGTGCATCGTCGGACTGTATCGAGACCGCGGTCGTCATGGACCGGACTGGTCCGCTGGGCGGATTTGTCGACGTTGCCTGCGCCCGCACCCCCGCGGGCCTACGATTTGCCCGTGTTGCTCACCGAGGGTCAGGTTTTCGCCGGTTACACCATCCGGCGGAAACTGGGCGCGGGCGGGATGGGCAGCGTGTACCTCGCTTCGCATCCGCGGCTGCCGCGACTGGACGCCGTGAAGGTGCTGTCGGCCGATCTGACGTCGGATCCCGACTACGGACCGCGATTCCTGCGCGAGGCGGACCTGGTGTCCACGCTGTCGCACCCCAACATCCTCGGCGTCCACGACCGGGGCGAGTGCGACGGCCAGCTCTGGATTTCGATGGATTATGTGGCCGGGACCGATGCCGCGCAGCTGTTGCGTGAGCACTATCCCACCGGCATGCCGCCCGAGGTGGCGCTGCCGATCATCCAGGCCGTGGCGTCGGCGCTCGATCACGCGCACCGGCGGGGCCTGCTGCACCGGGATGTGAAGCCGGCCAACATCTTGCTGGACGCCGAGACATCTCGCATCTACCTCGCCGACTTCGGGATCGCCCGGCCGATGAACGACTCGGCGGGGCTCACCGCGACCAACATGGCGGTGGGGACGGTCGCATACGCGGCGCCGGAGCAGCTCCGGGGCGAGGGGATGGACGGCCGGACCGATCAATATGCGTTGGCCTGCACGGCATTCCAGCTTCTGACCGGGAATCCGCCGTACGCCGACAGCAATCCGGCGGTGGTCATCACCAAACACGTCACCGCGCCGGCGCCGTCCCTGGGGGAGCATCGGCCCGAACTCCGCGGCCTGGATCCGGTACTGGCCCGGGCCATGTCGAAGACACCCGCAGCGCGCTTCGCCAGCTGCGGTGAGTTCGCGCACGCCCTCGAACAGCAGTCGCGCCAACCGATGACGATGGTGCCCAACGATTTTCGCAACCAGCCCACCATGGCCGCGCCGGTGCCGCCGCCCACCCGACACGCACCGCCGTACCAGAACCCGTCCACCCAGTTTGCCCCGCCGCCGACGCGGTCGTCACGATCCGGCGCGCTCATCGCGGTCCTGGCGGTGGTCGCCCTACTGGTCGTCGCCGGTGTGGTGTTCGCCGGAGTGCAGCTGCTGGGACGAGACGATCGTCCCAGCGCGCAACCGGCGGCCCCGAGCCCGGCGGCCACCGCGGCAGGCACCGGTTTCAGCGGCAGGTACCGCGCCGAATACGGTCCGGCGACCGATCTGCAGGGCACGGCGATCCCGGGCGGGCCGGCGATCACTGGTCAGTGGGACGTGCGGTCATCGTGCGGTGCCAACGGGTGCATAGCCAATGCGTCGTACACCGGCAAGAGCGCCGTGCCCGTGGTGTCGAACATGACGTTCGACCAGATATCCGGTGAGTGGGTCGCCGTCGGGACCGGGGCCGTGAAATGTACCGACGCGCCCGACGAGGCGCCGACAGAGGTGTGGGTGGTCTTCACCTTGACGCCCAGGCCCGACGGCACCTTGGCAGGTGAGACCACGCGAAACGCCGTCAACGGGTGCAGCAGCGTCAAACGGACCGTCACGTTCACCCGCACCGGTGACGGCGAGTTGGGCAGCGTCGCCGACCCCGCCGGCCTACCGCCACGCACCACCTCGCCGGCCTCGACATTGCACGGCCGCTACCACGAGAACATCGTGTACGCGGTCGGCGGTTTCGCCCCCGGTGCGCCGGATCTGCAGGTGCGTACGCAGTGCCTGCGCACGGGGGACCGCTGTATCAGTGCGTTCCACGCGATGGACGGTGTGGTCACGTTGATCTTCGCCGGCGGCAAGTGGACGCGTACCGAGGAGGGCACCGTCCCGTGCGCGCTCGGTGGGACCACGCACGTCAAGATCACCGCGGAATATCCGCTGCCGACCGATCTTCAGGATCCGATCCCGGCGCTCGAGGGTCGAGGCATCAACACGTCGACCGGCGGCGAATGCAAGGGTGGCGATTTCACCGACAAGTTCATGCGCACCGGAGACTGACAGCGCCGGCCCGAAAGCGCGGATCGGACAGCGGACCGAGGCCGACCGATTTAAGCTGACCACCAGCGATTTCGCCCAGATCATCCGGGCGCTGCGTGGTGACGAGTTCTCGGGGAGCTGACCATGGCTGAGCCGCCGGTGATCGAGATCCGCGAATGGGGCCGGCCGGCCCGCCGTATGACGCTCAGCAGGCCGGTGCAGTTCGGCCGCGAGTGTGATGGCATCAACCTCGCCGACAGTGAGGTGTCCCGCCGGCATCTGCGCCTGGTTCCCACCCCGACCGCCCTGTCGGTCGTCGACCTCGGCAGCAGTAACGGCAGCACCGTCAACGGGGTGCTGCTGACCGGACGGGGCACGCTGTCGACCGGCGACGTGATCCGCTTGGGCCGCACCGAGATACTCGTCATCCACGCCCCGAAGCTGTCGAGTGGGGAGCCGGCGCCGGTCGCCGCGGCCGCCCACGACCCCACGCGGACCATGCAGGTGATCAAGCTCGTCGACGTCCCGGTCCCGGCGGCCGCGGCGGTGGCGGTCCGGCCGGCGGGGCTGCGGCTCGCTGAGCGCGCCCTGGGCATCGATCCGACCGGGACTCGGGACCTGTTCCCGTCGTATACCGAACTGCCGCACAAGATTTCGCGCCGGACATGGCTCGGGATCCGGGTCGTCAGCGTACTGGCGTATCTCGCGGTGGTGGTGACACTGTTCGTCCGGCCGGCCGCGGGACTGTTCGTCTTCTTCCGCGTCATCGTGCCGCTGTGGCCGGCGTTGTTCTTCATCGCGCCAGGTGTGTGGCGCAACATCTGCCCACTGTCGGCGTCGAATCAACTGCCCCGGGTGGCCGGATTCAGCCGGGCCGCCACCGCGCCCGGCTGGTGGACGCGCAACAGCTTCCTGATCGCCGCCGGCCTGTTCTTCGGTATCGCGGGAGCGCGGCTGGCCGGCCTGGACCGCAGCGGACCGGCGATGGGCGTGGTGCTGGCCGTCATCATCGCGTCGGCGTTCGCCGGTGGGTTTCTGCTCAAAGGCAAGAGCGGCTGGTGTTCCAGCATCTGCCCGCTGCTGCCGCTGCAGCGCACGTACGGGCAGACGCCGTACGTCACCTCGCCGAACAGTCACTGTGAGTCCTGTCTGGGCTGCGCGAAGAACTGTTACGACTTCAAGCCCCGGGCCGCCTGGCAGGCCGACATGGCCGACCCCGAACCACGCTGGAGTGCGCCGCGCGTCCTGTTCGCGGCCGCGTTACCGGGATTCATCACCGGGTTCTTCACCGTGCATGCCCAGCAGGGCGGCACGACGACCGAAAAGTACGGTGTGCTGGCGCTTTTCGTGTTGGTGAGCGTGGGGCTTTGCTATGTGCTGCAGGCCGTCACGCCGCTGAGCCAAGCCATGGTGACCGCGATCTTCGCCGCGGTGGCGATCAACGCCTACTACTGGTTCTCCGGTCCCATCATCGCCGACTCGGTACGACAGATCACCGGTCTCGACGCCCCCTGGTTGCGATGGCTGATCACCTCGGCGATCGCTCTGCTGACGCTGTGGTGGCTGGCCCGAACCCGGGTCAGCGAATTGCAGTTCGCCTATGTCACCGGAGCGCGGGCCGAACCGGTGCTGCTGAACCAGCCGAAGGTGCCGGCGCGCGTGGACGGCGCCGGCGGCGAAACCGCCGCGGTGCGAGTGCGTTTCGAATCAGATGCCGAGCCCGTCGGGGCCGACATCGGCATGAGTCTGCTCGACGTCGCGGAAAGCAGTGGACAGCCGATCGAGGCGGGCTGCCGCATGGGGGTGTGCGGCGCCGATCCCGTGTCGATCGTCGCCGGCATGAGCTGTCTGTCACCGGCAGAGGCCGACGAGCTCAAGACGCTGAACCGGTTGGGTCTGGGCAAGTCCAGCCGGATGGCGTGCTGCGCCCGGATTCAAGGCGGTGACGTCACGGTGTCGCTGACACCCGAACGTGCCGACACCACCGCGAGTAGGCCCGTCAGCTACGACCGGTCGATCGTCAGCATCGTGGTGATCGGCAACGGCATCGCCGGAGTGACGGCCGCGGACTTCCTGCGCCGCGGCCACCCCGACTGCGAAATCCATCTGGTCGGAGCCGAACCGCACGGTCTGTACAACCGCATGGGCATCTCGCGCCTGGTGTACGGCCGGTCGGCGATGCAGGGGCTGTACCTGCTGCCCGAACAGTGGTACGACGACCACGGTGTCACCGCCTGGTTGAACACGTGGGCGTCCGGTATCCATCTGCGTTCGCGGGTGGTGCGGTTGGGCACCGGCGAGACGCTGCCCTATGACCGGCTGATCCTGGCGATGGGGTCCAGCGCCGCAGTCCCTGACATTCCCGGACTGAACCGTCCGGGAAGCGTCGTGCTGCGCTCGGCTGCCGACGCGACGCGGATCCGCGCGTACGTGCAGGAACGGCGGGCCCGGCACGCAGTGGTGGCCGGCGGTGGGCTGCTGGGGCTCGAGGCGGCGTACTGCCTGCATCAGCTCGGGCTGCACGTGACCGTGCTCGAACGCGGCACCCGGCTGTTGAGCAAGCAGATCGACGCGCGCTGCTCGCAGCTGGTGGCCGAGCATTTCGCCCGCGCCGGAATCACCATCGCGCACAAGGCGGAAACCGCGGAGGTGCGCGGCGACCCGGCCGTCACGGGCGCGCGGTTCAAGGACGGCCGAATCCTGTCGTGCGAGCTGTTCCTGACCGCCACCGGTATCCGGCCAAACATCGAATTGGCCAGGGACGCAGGACTTCCCGTCAACAAAGGCGTACTGGTCGACGACCGCATGCAGACCCGAGTGCCCGGCGTTTACGCCGCGGGCGACGTGGCCGAGCACGGCGGCCGGGTGCTCGGCCTGTGGCCGGTGGCCACCGAACAGGCCGAGGCGGCGGCGGTCAACGCACTCGGCGGCGACCGGACCGTGCCGGTCGAGACCCCGCCGACCATCCTCAAAGGCGTTGAACTGGAGCTGTTTTCGATCGGTCCGGTGGACCCTGGCCCGGGTGACGAGGTGGTGGTCATCGACCGGCCGGCGGTGCCGTCCTATCGCCGGCTGGTGGTGTCGAAGGGCCGCGCGGTCGGGGCGACGGTGCTGGGGCACCATCCGGCCGACCTCGCGGCCGCCCAGAAAGCGGTCCGCGAGCAGCGACGTGTCGGTCCGGTGGCACTGGGGACGCTGCGGACGGGGAACTGGGACATCCTGTCCGACGCCGACAAACTCGCCTACTGACTCTGGGCCGGCACCTGGTAGGTGAAGATCTTCTGACCGATCCGCAGGTAGCAGCCGGGTAGCAACTCGACGGGCTGGTCGCCGATCTGCGTCCAGGTCTGGTCTCCCGGCGACGCGATGTGGGTACCGCCGACGGTCTGCGCGTCGCGGACCAGGACCAGGCCGCCGGTGACGGTGACATACGCGTGGACGCGCGACACCTGCGGGTCGTCGGGCAAGCTGATCGGCGACGCCGCCCCGCTGACCACCGCGGGGTCGATCATCGGGTTGCGACCGATGATGTACGCACGGTCCAACGGGTACACCGCCCCGTCGTCGGCAGTGAGGACGCCGGTGACGGGACGCGCGCGCGTGGTCGCGGGCGCCGGCTGTGGTGCTTGCTGGGCGGCGGACCGCGCCGTGCTCGACTGCAGTACGAAGCCGCCGCCGGGCACCACGCCGGCGATCAGATCGGTGTCCGCGCAGGGCATGAATGTCGTTGTGGTGCCACAGATCGTGATGCGGTCGAACCAGGGTGCGACCGGCTCGTCGACAAGTGGCCGGCCGCCGCTGCCGAGGCGCCGCTGCCCGCCGCCCGCCTCGACGTCGGCGATCACCTCGCCGCGCACGATGAGATGCAGGCAGTCGGTGGTCGGTATCAGCGCACCGAAGTGCGGCACCGTGTCGGATTCCGGACCGTACGCGAGCGCGGCGAGCGCCTGCGGCAACGCCGGCGGGACGGTGGTGCTGAGCACTCGCAGTAGTGGGCGGGCTCTGGCGCCGTCGGCGATATATGCCAGTACGTCACCGAATCGGGCGACCAGACCTTCTCCGCGGCCGATGGCCACGTAGTGCCGCTTCTGTTCCACCTTGTCGCCGCCTCGGTAGTGTGCCGCAGATGCTGATGATAAGTCAGCGTCCGACCCCGTGCCATGTGGCGAGTGCCCGTCGGCGGCAGGTGCTCGGCCGCTGGTACTGACCGTTGAAGAGGCACGACGTCCCTGACGTCGATCACGGTGACAATCTGCCGTCGGTTACTGAACTCAGGGACTTCAGACGGCCTCAGCGCGTACCTGGCTTCAACCGCGATGGGCGCGCGGCCCTCGTGGGCGACGTCAGGGATCGTCTTCGTGTACCCGCTAGCTGCAAGGGCACAACGGGTGCCTGCGGGAGCGACAAACGTGCAGGTCAGAACCGACGATGGAAGCACGCCGGAATACCGGCCACCGACCTGAAAGGACGTGCCGACCATGAAGATCGCCGTCAAGCACTTCGCCCCGTGGCTGGCCGCTGTCGCCGCCATCGGAGCGTTAACGCTGGCACCTGTCGCCGGCGCAGACCGCGACGAGGCCGACCAGTCTGCCGGCGCGCTGGATCAGCCTCTCTGATCGCGCGTTCGGCCACCGGCCCGGCTCCACCAGACCAGTGTTTCTGCCTTCCAAGGGTTTTCGATGAGAAGGCGGTATCGAGGGGTGACATTGGTGGGGAGCCGGGCCGTTTCGGCTGTGTGGCGCGGCCCGGTGCGGCTCGGGCCGTCAGGCGATGAGGGCGCGGATCGCGTCGCCCGACAGATCGAGTTTCGGCAGAAACCTCGGGGGCGAGTCCGTCAGCTCGGCGACGGGCAGTTCGGTGAAGGTGGAAGTCAGGATGGCCATGACGGTGGCGGTGTCCGCATGGGAATTCAGTTGGGCGACAAGGTCGAATCCGCTCTCCTCGCCCAGGTTCACGTCCACCAGCGCGATGTCCGGCCGCAGCCGTTCGACGGTGTGCATTCCGTCCGAGAGTGACCGCGCCGTACCGACCACGTCGATGCCGCCCTGCTGCAGCAGTGCTGTCGCCGCGGCCAGGTAGTCGGCGTTGTCATCGACGATGACGCATCGCAGAGATCGTCCGTTCGTCATGTACTTCATTGTCGCGCGGGTGATGCAGTCGGGGCATTCCTGCTAGCTGCCATCTGTGCCGACGGCGGTGGCCTCTTTCAGCGGCATCTCCGCCACCAGGGTGGTGCCGGCGCCCACGGTGCTGGACAGGTGGAGCTTGCCGCCGAGTGCGGCCACCCGGTCCTCGAGGCCGACCAGACCGCTGCCGGCGTCGAGGTTCGCACCACCGACCCCGTCATCGGCGACCGAGATGCGCAGCGATGTCGCGTCGGTGTGGACGTTCACGGTGACCACGGATGCCTGCGCGTGCTTTGCGGCGTTGGTGAGGGCTTCGGCGACGGTGTAGTACGCGGCGATCTCGACGGCCTGGGGCAGCCGCGCCGGGACATCGACGTTGACCTCCACGGGCAGCGGTGCGCGCCGGCCAAGATCGCGCAGTGCCGGACGCAGCCCGCCGCGCGACAGGATCGCGGGATGGACCCCGTGCGCGAGCTCGCGCAGCTCGTCGCTCGCGGTACGCAGGCCGTCGCCGATGCCGGCGAGGCGGGACCGCAGTTCGGCGGGATCCGGCGGGATGGCCATCTCGAGGGTGCGCACCTGCAGGGCCAGCGTGACCAGGCGCTGCTGGGCGCCGTCGTGCAGGTCGCGTTCGATGCCGCGCCGGGCGTTGTCGGCAGCGGTGACGATGCGGGCGCGGGACGCGACGAGTTCGGCACGCGCATGCGCGTTCGCGATGGCCGTGCCGATGAGTTCGGCGAAGTCCTTCAGACAGTCCTCGGTGTCGGCGGGCAGTGCATCCGCACCGGATGTGCCGACAACCATTGCGCCCCAGAGCTGTCCGTCGACGGTGACGGGTACGCCGACGCACGCGCGCAGGCCAAGGTCGCGAAGCGTCGAACCGCCGGCGTCGTTGTGGGTGTACATGCGCGCCGGGCGACCGGTCGAGCGGACCTCGGCGATGACGCCGTCGCCGTCGAGGTGCAACGTGGTACCGACGGAGACGGCCGTGAGTCCGGGCTCATCGTGTGCCGCAACAAGAGTCGCGGTGCCGCCCGGCTCGAATCGGACAAGCCCGGCGTTGCGGACGTGCAGTACCGCGGCGACTTCGTCGGCAACGCCCGATAGGACGTCGGACGGTGATCTGCCTTCGGCGATCTGCGTCGCGACCCGCCGCAGCGCCCCCTGCTGGTCGGCGAGTTCGCGCACGCGCTCGGTGGCCTCGGTGGCGACCTGCCAGCTCTGGTAGGCGTCGCGGGCGCGGTTACGCAGTTGCCAGCCAAGAACATTCGCGATCCCGGCGATGGGCAGGAACACCGACACGGTGAGAACGTCGATGGGCTTGAGGGGCAAGAGCGGGCCGCCGTCCAGATGCACCCACAGATAGGCGAACGTGCTGGCGACGGTGGTGAGCAGTGACAGGCCCAGGCCCCAGCCCGCGCTCATGACCAGCACGCCGAACATGAAGACGATGGCGTACGTGCTGTGCGGCGGCGGATCGCGCAACAGCTGCACCACCCCTACCTCGGCAGCGATCAGCCCCGCGGCGACCAGCAGGCCGATGTACCACGGCGGGGTGGAGACAGCCGGATTCCATCGTGCCGGATTCATCCGCCGCCTCCCGTCTGGTCGCCTGATCTCGTCACGACCCTAACCGCGGTCAGGACGGCGCAGACGGCGAGTTGGCGGAAGCGTCAGAACGACTGATCGACGTGGCCTGCCGGCGCGTTCGTGTTGTGTTCGCCGTTCACGTACTGGCTGTAGGTGTCGGTGCCGGAGGGGACGGTCGGGTCGGTGTCCGCGGCAGCGACGGGTGCCACCACGAGGGCCCCGCCGACCGCGGCGATGGCCAACCACACGGTGGCGCGCTTCAGAGAGTTCTTCATGATCGGGCTCGCTTTCGGTCGGACGGTAGGGGTCGGGATCGGGTCAGTGGTTGTGGAACAGCAGGAAGCCGTAGTCGCCACCGAACGGCTCTTGCAGCTGGCCGGCTTCCTGGGCCGCGGGGCCCGGAGTCGCCACGATCTGGGCGTTGCCGCTGCTCTGGGTGACGGTGGATCCGGTGGGCAGCGTCGCGGCCGCCGCGGTCGGTGCGGCGACGATGGCCAGGGCCGCTGCGGCGGTCGCGGCCAGCGGGATGATCCGGGTGCGGGTGATATGCATTGTCCTCTACCAGCTTTCGGTGTTCTGAATTCTTCGGTTGGCCGTGTCCGGCTGGTATCCAGATTGCTCCGCGGCGTCGCCGGTGTCGTCGATGCCAGCGCCCAAATAGGGGGTAGGGCTAGCTGCAATGCCTGCCCCCGGTCAGCGGGTCCGGGGCCGATTCACCGGACCGCGAGCGACTCGGGACCGGGGCCAGGCAAGATGAACGCAATGAGCGGCACGTCCGGCGTCTGACGGCACGGCGGCCAGGATCGAGACGAACAGGACATACGTGGACGCAGTGGGCGCACGGGAGGGGACACGCGTCGTCGTCGCCGACGACGACGTGCTGCTTCGCGAAGGGGTGGCGAGCCTGCTCAGCGGCGCGGGTTTCACCGTCGTCGGGCAGGCCGGTGACAGCGACGAGCTGCTCGCCTTGGTCCGGGACACCGTCCCCGACCTGGTGGTGACCGATATCCGCATGCCGCCGACGCACACGACCGAGGGCTTGGACGCGGCCAAGGTGATCCGCGGCGAGTTACCGAATGTCGCGATCCTCGTGTTGTCGGCACACGTCGACGTCGAGCATGCGATGGAACTGCTCAGCGGCGGCCAGCGTATCGGCTACCTGCTCAAGAGCCGCGTCATCGATGTGACCGACTTCCTCGAGACGCTGCACCGCATCACGGGCGGCGCATCGGTGGTCGACCCCGCCCTCGTGCAGGAACTGTTCGCGGCGCAGCGCCGGGAAGACCCGCTGGCGGTGTTGACCGAACGCGAACACGAGGTGCTGGCCCTGATGGCGGAGGGCCGGTCGAACGCCGGCATCGCGCATCAGCTCTGGGTGACCGAAGGCACCGTCGAGAAGCACGTGCGGAGCATTCTCAGCAAGCTGAACCTGCCCGACACCGGTGAAGATCACCGCCGGGTGCTGGCGGTCATCACCTTCCTGGACTCGCGCTGACCCGCGGGCGGGACACGCCGCCCAGTGCCCAGATGGTCACGTAGGCCAACCCGAAGAACGCGGCGACCGCCAGCCCGACCCCGGTGGACTGCACGTACGACAGCGGCGAGCGCACCCACTCGAACGTGGCCGCCACGACCGCGTGGGGCCGGGTGACCAGGTCCCAGGAGTTCCAGCGCTGGAACCGGCCGATCACGACGCCGATCGCACAGAGACCCACGGACGTCACCACGGTCAGCCAGCCCCAGACAGGTCCGAACTCGCGATCGATCCGCTTGTGCACCAGTAACAGGGACACGGTGCCCAGCAGGATGCCGGTCCACGCCGCGAACCCGTACTGCAGGACGTGGCGCCACAGCTCGTCCCGTTCACCCAGGTGGACCAGGTCGGTGACCAGGTACGGCGCGTTCGGCAGGAACGCGAGCCAGCCCAGCCCCAGCGGAAGCAGCCAGCGGCGCCGCGTCACCGCGGCAAACGCGGCCGCGAACAGTACCGGGATCCAGGCCAGGAACATGTTCCACACCAGGAACCGGGTCGGGTAGGACAGCGGCGCCTCGGGATCGGTGATCCCGAGGACCAGTGTCAGGGCGGTCGTGGCGAGCAGGGCGGCGACCAGCAGGTACCCGCGGAAATCGATCACCTGACCAGTGTGCCTGCGATTTTCCCCAATTTGCGGCTCGGAGGTTTCGGCCGGCCCGTGCCCGGGTATGTGAAGCCGAGGGCAGCGCCTGCCCTGAGCTGATCGAGCGGAGCCATGGAGGGGAGCAGTCCTTGACGGACGCGAGCGACAACTCAATACGGTCGATTCGACGCGTGGCGGCGATCGGTACAGAGGCGCCGACGGCAGCGGACGCAATTGCGTGGTCCGCGCGCGTATCCCGCTGTCCAACGGGGTAGTGGCACAGACATTTTGACGAGGTTAGTCGGCTACCGCGCAAGGCGGTAGCCGGCTAACCGGACCCTGCATCACGAAATCGATTGGAAATCAACAGGAAACGCCAGATGACGCTGCGGGAGCGCGGTCAGCGGCACGGGCACTTTCGTGGCCGTAAATCGGATCGCTGAGAGCTCCGCGAGCAAACATATTGCAACAGAACAAATTTGAATCATCCGCACGTCGACGGTGCACATCGGGTACGGTGGAGCCGGAGACGTCCACCAAGGGAGCTGACTTCCACCATGTGCGGCATTGCCGGCGAAATCGCCTGGGGCCGTGGTGCTGATCTGGCGGCGGTTGCTGCCATGACCGACCGCATGGCACCGCGGGGCCCGGACAGTAGCGGACTATGGGTGCGGGACGGGGTGGCGTTGGGTCACCGGCGTCTGGCCATCATCGATCTGTCCAGTCACGGACACCAGCCCATGCACGATCCGGAGCTCGGCCTCACCGTCGTCTTCAATGGGTGCATCTACAACTATCCCCAACTACGCCAGGAACTTTCGAGCAAGGGATACCGCTTCTTCTCGCACAGCGACACCGAGGTGGTGCTGAAGGGGTACCAGGAGTGGGGTGAACGCGTCGTCGAGCACCTGTACGGGATGTTCGCCTTCGCGGTCGCGGAGATCGAGTCGGGCCGGGTGCTGTTGGCGCGTGACCGCCTCGGCGTCAAGCCCTTGTACTGGTGTGAAGCCGACGGGGGAGCGCTGCGTTTCGCGTCGTCACTGCCGGCGCTGGTGGCTGCCGGCGGTGTCGATACCGAACTCGATCCTGTTGCGCTGCAACACTATCTGAGCTTTCACTCGGTCGTGCCCGCCCCGCGCACCATCCTGCGTGGTGTGCAGAAGCTGCCGCCGGGCACCGTCATGCGCATCGAACGGGACGGCAAGCGCACGGAAACGACGTACTGGGAACCGGTTTTCGAGCGGTCGCTCGAACGGGCCGACTGGACCGAGAACGACTGGCGGGACGCGGTGCTGGCGGCACTGCGCACCGCGGTCGAGCGCCGCCTGGTCGCGGATGTGCCGGTGGGCTGCCTGCTGTCCGGTGGCCTGGACTCCAGCTTGATCGTCGGTCTGCTCGCCGAAGCCGGCCAGCACGGCCTGGCCACCTTCTCCATCGGATTCGAATCCGCCGGTGGCGAGGAGGGCGACGAGTTCAAGTACTCCGACATCATCGCCCGCCAGTTCGACACCGACCACCACCAGATCCGTATCGACTCCGCGCGCATGCTGCCTGCGCTCTCCGGTGCCATCGAAGCCATGAGCGAGCCCATGATGAGCCACGACTGCGTGGCGTTCTACCTGCTGTCGCAGGAGGTCAGCCAGCATGTGAAGGTCGTGCAGTCCGGACAGGGCGCCGACGAGATCTTCGCCGGCTATCACTGGTACCCGCCGATGGCGCGGGCCGTCGACAACGATCCGGCCGACGCGCTGCGGCACTACCGCGCGGCGTTCTTCGACCGCAGTCACGACGCGGTCAACCGCCTGCTGCAACCGCAATGGCGGCTCGAGCACGATTCCGCGGGCGCTTTCGCGCTGCAGAACTTCAGTCATCCCGGCGCGGCCACCGCGACCGATCGGGCATTGCGCCTCGATACCACCGTCATGCTCGTCGACGACCCGGTCAAACGCGTCGACAACATGACCATGGCGTGGGGGCTGGAGGGCCGCGTGCCCTTCCTCGACCACGAGCTGGTCGAGCTCGCGGCGACGTGCCCGCCGGAACTCAAGACCGCCCAGGACGGTAAAGGCGTCCTGAAAGACGCTGCGCGCAAGGTCATCCCGGCCGACGTCATCGACCGGCCCAAGGGCTATTTCCCCGTGCCCGCGCTCAAGCATCTCGCAGGCCCCTACCTCGACCTGGTCCGCGACGCGCTGCACAGTCAGGCCGCGCGTGACCGTGGTCTGTTCGCTCCCGACGCGGTCGCCGGGATGCTCGACGATCCCAACGGCAATCTCACCCCGTTGCGGGGGAACCCGTTGTGGCAGATCGGATTGCTGGAACTCTGGCTAGCCACCCACGTCGACGGAGCGGGCAGATGACGACAACGGAAACCACCGACAGGGCCGAGGGCGTCATACAGGACATGGGTTGGGGGCGGCTGGTTTTCGGTCAGACGTTCCACGACCCCGACGCGTTCGGCACCGCGCTGCGGGAAGAGGGCAGCGGGCGCCGTGACATCGGGATGTACCTCGACGCGCCGCATGTCTTCGTGGCACTGCACTCCCACGAATTCTTCATCGACCCCAGTTTCACCTACCGCCTCGACCTGACGAAGCCCATGCAGTACCGGCCGCCCGACGTGCCGGGACTGACCGTGCGCCAGGTGAATTCGCTCGAGGACTGCGTGGCGATCAACCACATCTACGTGCGGTGCCACATGGTGCCGGCCGACAGTGACCTCATGTGGACCAACAGCCAGACCGCACCGCAGGTGGTGTACCTGGTCGCCGTCGACGACGCGACCGGACAAGTCGTCGGCACGGTCACCGGCATCGACCACCGCCAGCTGTTCGGAGATCCGGAGAACGGCTCCAGCCTGTGGTGCCTCGCGGTGGATCCGGCCGTGACCCGGCCCGGCACCGGCGGCCTGCTGGTGCGCTCGTTGATCGAGGAGTTCGTCCGGCGGGGACGGGCACAGATGGATCTCTCGGTGCTGCACGACAACGACGGTGCCATCGCGCTGTATGAGCGCATCGGCTTCGCCCGTGTCCCCGCTGTGCTCGGGATCAAACGCAAGAACGCCATCAACGAAGCGCTGTTCGCCCCGGTGAAGCCGGAAGAGGAACTGGCCCAGCTGAATCCGTATGCGCGCATCATCGCCGACGAGGCGATCCTGCGGGGCATCGCGGTGGACGTGCTCGACGCGCAGGCAGGTTACCTCCGGCTGACCCATGGCGGGACCAGCATCGTCACCCGCGAATCGCTGTCCGAGCTGACCAGCGCAGTGGCGATGAGCCGGTGTGACGACAAACGCATCGCCCGATCCGTCGTCGCCGAGGCCGGCATCCGCATACCGGAAGGCTGCACTGCGACATTCACCGACGAGGACTGCCGCTTCCTGGAGAAGGTGGGCAGCGCTGTCGTCAAGCCCGCCCGCGGAGAACAGGGCGCGGGCATCACCGTCGGGGTCACCACACCCGACGAACTCAACCGGGCCATCGGGCTCGCCGTGCAGCACTGCCCCGATGTTCTCATCGAAGAGCGTTGTGAGGGTGAGGATTTGCGCATCATCGTCATCGACGGCAAGGTGATCGCCGCCGCCCTCCGCCGGCCACCCGAGGTGATCGGCACCGGCACCCACACCATCCGCCAGCTGATCGAAGCGCAGAGCCGGCGCCGGTCGGTGGCCACGCACGGGGAGTCGGTGATCCCGCTGGACAGCGTCACCGATGACACCGTGCACAAGGCGGGCTGGCAGCTGGACGATGTGCTGCCCGCCAACGAACGCCTCATCGTGCGGCACACCGCGAACCTGCACACCGGTGGGACCATTCACGACGTCACCGACGAACTCAACCCCATGCTGGCGAAAGTGGCGGTCGACGCGGCCGCTGCGATCGAGATTCCGGTGACCGGGATCGATCTGATCGTGCCGTCGGTGAGCGGCGAGGAGTACGTCTTCATCGAAGCCAACGAGCGGCCCGGCCTCGCCAATCACGAGCCGCGGCCGACCGCACAGGCGTTCATCGATCTGCTGTTCCCGCGAACCGCAGCGACGCCGTGGGCCTGGCATCCCGACCCGATCGAGCAACACTGACATTTGGAGAGATGATGGCTGAGCCCGACGATGCCGAGAACGTACGGATGTCGCCGGACGACCGGGGCTGGATGGTCGACACCCTGCTGGCGCTGCTGCAGACGCCGAGCCCCTCGGGTCGCACCGATGCCGTGATGCAACTGATCGGCCAGACCCTGACGAAACTCGGCGTGCCATTCACGCTGACCCGGCGCGGTGCACTCATCGCCGAACTGCCGGGGCGGTCGCAGACCACCGACCGCGCCATCGTGGTGCACGCCGACACCATCGGCTGCATGGTCCGCGAACTCAAGGACAACGGCCGGCTGGCGCTCGTGCCCGTCGGCACCTTCTCGGCGCGGTTCGCGACCGGCGCCCGGGTCCGCATCCTGCCCGACGACAACGACCAGTTCTTCACCGGAACCGTGATGCCGCTCAAGGCGAGTGGTCACGCGTTCGGCGACGAGATCGATACGCAGCCGACCAGCTGGGACGACGTCGAGGTCCGCGTCGACCGCAGCGTGTCATCGCGCGCGGATCTCGAGAAGCTAGGCCTCAACGTCGGCGATTTCGTCGCGCTGGTCGCCAGCCCCGAGCTGACGGAGGACGGCTTCGTCGTTTCCCGCCACCTCGACGGCAAGGCCGGTGTGGCCATCGCATTGACGCTGGCCAAGGTCGTCGCCGAGGGGAACATCGTGCTGCCACACCGGACCACGCTCATGGTGACGATCACCGAGGAGGTCGGCCACGGCGCCAGTCACGGCCTGCCGCCCGATGTCGCGGAGCTGGTGTCGGTCGACAACGCCGTGTGCGCGCCCGGCCAGCAGTCCCTGGAGCACGGCGTCACCATCCCGATGGCCGACATGCACGGGCCGTTCGACTATTACCTGACCCGCAAGCTGTGCAAGCTGGCGCAGGAAAAGGGAATCACCTACGCCCGCGACATCTTTCGGTATTACCGGTCGGACGTGGCGGCGGCGATCGAGGCCGGCGCGGCCACGCGCGCCGCGCTCGTCGGATTCGGGCTCGACGGCAGTCACGGCTGGGAGCGCACGCACCTCGATTCGCTCGAAGCGACCTATCTGCTGCTGTACAGCTGGCTCCGGACACCGCTGACGTTCGCGATGTGGGACGCGCAGCCGTTCGGCGATCTGGAAGATTTCCCCGCCGAGCAGGCCGCAGCGAGCGAGCAGTGGGTGCCGTTGTCACGCGGCGACTTCCACGACCCGGGCGCGGCGTCACAGGGGCACCACTGGCCACCCGAGGAGGGCAGCGCCGACGTCTCGCAGCATTGATTCAGGCGCAATTGGTGGGTTTACTTCGCCGCGAATTGGGTAGCAGAAGCTGGAACACCGGCCGGAACGACCTTGGAGGGGATTTTCATGACACCTGCATCGACGACTGCCACCGATGCCGTCATCGACTACGTCAAGGCCCGGCACCTCATGGCACGCGAACTGTTCAGCAAGACGTTGCACGCGGCCGACACCGCTGCGCGCCGGCGGCACTTCGCGGAGCTGCGCGCGGCGCTCACCGCGCAGGAAGTGAGCGAGGAACTACTGGTTCACCCGAGGGTGCGGCGCGGGCTGGTGGTCGAGTCGTTGCGCGGCGAGACGGACGACACCAAGCAGCGGCTGGACCGCATGGCCCGGCTGGACCCGGCCTCGGCAGAATTCGAGAGCGCCCTTACCGACTTACAACAGGCCACAGAAGACCACACGCAGCGCGTCGAAGCCGAGGAGTTTCCGCTGCTGACCGGCCGCTGATCAGCGCGGCGCGGCCTGCTCGACGCGGGGTTGTGCAGGGGAGCGGCCGAGCTTGTTCATGACGAATTGTGCTGCCTGGTCGGCCATTCCGTTGTCGGAGTACGCCACATGGGCGGCATTGTCGCCGCCGGCCGTCGAGCACACCGGGTCATCGGCGATGCACAGGTCGAGGGTCTTCGACACATAACGTGAGCCGACCGTGATCGGGGGCGCACCGGTGTAGACCATCTGCAGGAAGCCGGACGAGGGCTTGCCGAACAGCACGACCGCGGCAACATGGTCTGCCACGAATGCCGGCATCGGTCCCGTGATGCCCATCGGCAGGGTGACGCCGGCGGGGACGGCGTCCTCGGTGATGTACGCGGCCACCGCCGCGCCCTGGGAATACCCGCCCAGCACGATCTTCGTGGTGGGACAGACTGATGCTGTGCTCTGGACCCTGTTCGTCGCGTCGACGACCCCGTCCGCGGCGGTCGCGAAATCGAGCGACGCCGGGTAGTCCACGGGGGCCACATCGACGGTCCGGCCCGCAGCCCGTGCGGTCAGTGCGTCGACGAAGGCCTGACCGGCCTTGCCCACGCCCGGTGGTTCCATCGTGCCCCGCGCGAAAATCACTTGAATATCGGGGCAGGGTTGCGCAGGCGCTGGAACGCTCCCGGCCGGTACGGCCAGCAACAGGGAGGTCAGCGGCACCGCCGCGGCGATACAACACGTGATGGTCTTCATGACTGAACCCACCGATCTTCGGCTCACCGGTCGGATCGCTCCATTGCGGTCGACGAATACGGCCCGTTTACCCCGGGAACCGTCGGTCTAAACCATCAGTGGCGTCACTCGTCCGGGCTGGGCCGGGAGACCGCTATCCGAATTGCCAGCGGTCGGTGTTCGCCGCCGGCCGGGCCGAGTGTTCGCCGGCCTGCGCGCAATGGTCGCAGCAATACTGGCGGCCGTCGAGTCGCAACCCGTGGCCCAGTATTCGGCATCCGCAGTGGCGGCACATCGGGGCCACCATCGTGGCCATACATTCGATGCAGTCGAAGCTCGCGCTGCGTCCGTTCCAATTGAACGTGAACGACTCGTCGCAATCCGTTCCGCAGGTAATACACACCGCCATCGAAAAGAGCCGTTCCTGTTGGGTTTTCAAGTGCTGCTCACGCCGACGGGGTGCATACCCTGGGCCATTCTCGGCCAAACCTGTTCTCGCAGAAATGTTTTTTGCCGCCTGACCAGCTGTGATGGCCGGTCGGCGCAGCGTCGCGGTGGTGCCCCGATGCGTTCGGCGGTAAGGTCGGGTACAGCGTCAAGATGGCGCAGTTGCTTAGACCGAAGCGACGGCAGCTGAGAGCTACCTGTCCGGTATGCAGCCGCGGTCCAGATGAGGGCACGGCTGTGCTGGGTGCCGTAGGTGGCGATCGGCGACGGCAGATTGCCGGTCCACCTCACTGGTGGAAACAACACGCATGCCACGGCGCCGAGTCGATACTCAGGGAGCCGAATCTCCCGATGCGTGTTGTGGGCCTGGGGAAGGCACGTCATGTCAACTTCGTTGCTGGAGAAGCGTTTACCTGAAGGAGACCGCTACGCCGACGAATATGCGGACGTACCGGAATTGGTGGTAGAGCTACGCGCCCTTCCGGCCGAATCCGACGAATTCGCCCGGCAACGCGAACAAATCGTGTTGCGGTGCTGCCCGTTGGCCGACCGGCTGGCCCGCCATTTCGACGGCAGGGGGGAAAACCTCGACGACCTGGTCCAGGTAGCGCGGGTCGGCCTGATCCAAGCGATCAACCGCTTCGATCCGGACAACGGTGCCGGGTTCGTGGCGTTCGCCGTCCCGACCATCATGGGGGAGTTGCGCCGCCATTTCCGCGACTACGGCTGGAAAGTCCACGTCCCGAGGAGCATTCGCGACATCCGCCAGCAAATCAAGGGCGCGACAACGGAATTGACGCAGCAGTTGGGGCGCACGCCGACCATCAGCGAACTGGCGGAGGCGCTGTCCGTTGCGCCGGAACAGATCACGGAAAGCCTCCTGGCGGCCAATGCTTATCAACCGCAATCACTCGACACGCCCGTCGTCGACAACGAGGACAACCCGCAGTCGCTGTCCGATCTGCTCGGTGACGTCGACGAAGGTTTCGAGCGCATCACCGACCGCGAATCGGTCAAACCGGTGCTGCAGTCCCTGCCGGTGCGTGAACAGCGGATTCTCTACCTGAGGTTCTTCAAATCCAAGACCCAGCGCCAGATCGCGGAGACGATCGGCGTCTCGCAGATGCACGTCTCGCGCATCCTGGAGCGGACGCTGCGGGAGATTCGCATGCAGGTCGCGCAGACCTGACGGCGACCGCGGCCGCCCAGCCGCTCGACGCGCTGATGCACCAAGGGCTTTCGCCCGAGAGCACCAGCGTCGTCGATCGTCTGCTGGTCGGGGAAACCGGGCTCACCGGCGGTTAGCCGTGCCCGCCGCCGCAGCCCACTCCGGGAATGCAGCCGCTACCACCGGGGACTCCGCCCGGACCGGCATTCGTGCCGCCGGAACCGCACGCCGTGCCCCATTGGGTGGGTACGCAGCCGGCACCTCCCGGGCCGCCTCCGGGACCACCATTCACGCCACCGGAACCACACTGGCCGTTGACACAACCGCCACCGCCCGGGCCAGGGCCGGGATCATCGACGGGCTGCAGCGGGTAGCTGGTCAGCACGGGGTGGGCGCCGACGGTGCTCGGCACGATATCGGCTGACACGAACGAGGCGGCCACGCCGGCCGCTGCGAACGCTCCGGCCGCCAACAGGGGAATCATTTTGTCAGTGAACATATCTCGTTCATTGCCGTCTGACGGTGGAGTCAAACCTCTGGCTGCCGGATTCGCGGGATCGGTCGTTCCGACTGCGGACCGGTGCTTACTACATGGTGTCGTAGGTCACGCAGCATAATACTTGCATCGATGATGCTTATTTAAATAGCCTGCTGGCAGGCGGCGGACCGGCCTCGACGAATCATCGATCCGGGTCGCGCCGACGCATTCACGACGAAGTGAGAGGTTCTGCCATGTTGTCCACGTCCACGTCCACGTTGTCGCCGGCCCACGCCGAGGTTGTCAAAGCCACGTTGCCTGTGGTCGGCGGTGCGATCGGCGAGATCACCCCGGTCTTCTACCGTCGCCTGTTCGCGGCGCATCCGGAGTTGGAGCGTGACCTGTTCAACCGCGGCAATCAGGCGAACGGGTCGCAGCAGAAGGCATTGGCGGGGTCGGTCGCGATGTACGCCACGCTGCTCGTGCACCCTGATGCCCCCGGGGCGGACGTCGTCGAGCGCATCGCACACAAGCACGCGTCCCTCGGCGTGGCGCCGGACCAGTACCCGGTGGTCTATGAACACCTGTTCGCGGCGATCGTCGAGGTGCTCGGTGCCGATGTCGTCACCGCCGATGTCGCCGAGGCGTGGACGGCGGTCTACTGGTCGATGGCGGACCTGCTGATCGGCCGCGAACGGGAGTTGTATGAGGCGGCCGGCACCAGTCCGGAGCATGTCTGGATGCCGGTTCGGGTGGTCGAACGGGTGCAGCAGTCGCCACTCACCGTGGCCTTCGGACTGGCTGCCGCCGATGGTGCCAAGTTGCCCGATTTCGCTCCGGGACAGTACATTTCGGTGGCGGTGCAGCTGCCCGACGGCGCGCGCCAGATTCGTCAGTACAGCCTGTCGCACGCCGGTGCCGTGGACGGGTGGCGCATCTCGGTGCGCCGCGACGGCGCGGTGTCGTCGCACCTGCACGAGTACGTTTTCGAAGGTGACGTGCTGCAGGTGTCGCACCCCTTCGGCGACATCACCCTGGACAGTCCGGCCGAGACGCCGCTGTTGCTGATCTCGGCGGGCATCGGGATCACGCCGGTGCTGGGCATGCTGTACTTCATCGCGGCCGAGCAGCCCCAACGCTCTGTGACCGTCGTGCACTGCGACCGCACCCGCGCCAGTCACGCCCACCGTGCGGAACTGGCCGATCTGGTCGCGCGGATTCCCGGTGCTGCACTGCACACCTGGTACGACGGGCTGCCCGACGGCTATCCGCTCACCGAACCGGACCGGCATGGCCGAATCGACCTGAGCGCCATCGCATTTCCGCCGGATGTCAACGCCTACATCTGCGGTCCGACGCCCTTCATGGCAGAGGTGGTCCGGCAGCTCGGGACCGCCGGTGTGGCGCGTGACCGCATCTGGTTCGAAGCGTTCAGCCCGCTGGCCGTCTAACCTCGCCGCTGATGAGTACACCGACTGCGATCCAGGTCGCCATCACCTTCGTCTGGTTTGGGATGGTGCTCGCCATCTCCTTCCTGGAGGCGCCGCTCAAATTCCGCGCGCCGAACGTCACCCTGCCGATCGGTCTCGGCATCGGGCGCCTGGTGTTCCGCGCGCTGAACACCGTCGAGCTGGTGTTCGCCGCGGCAATCGTGCTCGCAGCCTTGGTGAATCGGCCGTCGGTCACCGTCATGGTCGCGTTCGCCGTGGCCGTGGGGGCATTGGTCGTGCAGCTGGTCGCTGTCCGGCCCGGGCTCAATCGCCGGTCGGACGAGGTGCTCGCCGGCCGCGAAGGCCCGCGCTCCCGCGGTCACTACGCCTATGTCGCGCTCGAGATGACCAAGGTCATCGCGCTCCTGGTCGCCGGCGTGGGTTTGCTCTAGTCGCACCGCGCGAGAACTGTCGGTGGGCCTACGTAGCCTGGGGCCATGAAGCAGCAAGTGCACTTCTTCACCCTGGCCACGGTCGATCTCGACGCCACCCGGCAGTTCTACGGCGCGCTCGGGTGGACCCCGGCGCTCGATGTGCCGGGGGAGATCATCTTCTACCAGACGGCGCCGGGTCAGCTGCTCGGATTCTTCCTCGCGGAGAAGTTCAATGCCGACCTCGCACAGGCTGCCGACCATTCGCAGGTCAGCGGAATCACGTTGGCGCACAACGTCGACAGCCCGGACGCAGTCGTCGAGCTGGCGGCCGCGATGACCGCCGCGGGCGGCACCACACTCAAGCCGCCGCAGCCCGGTCAGTTCGGTGGCGTGTTCCACGCGCATGTCCAGGATCCGAACGGCGTGATCTGGGAAATCGCGCACAACCCGAACTGGCGCGTCAACCCGGACGGCACCGTCAGCCTGGGGTAGAAGCCGCTACATCTTGATGGCCGGCAAGAGCCGGATCAGGTTCCAGGTCCGGTTGCGGCGGGCGCACAGGCTGGAAATGCCCAGTGCGCCGAGCCAGATGCACACCAACACGATGATGGCCTGCCACAGCCGGCCGTCGATGCCGCCGAGGATCAGCTGGCGAAGTCCGTTGACACCGAACGTCATCGGATCGAACTTGTGCATCACCTGGAACGGCCTGGACGTCGTCTCGACCGGGTACATCCCGCCGGCACTGACCATCTGCAGCATCAGCAGGGCCATGATCAGCACGCGGCCGACCGCCGGCCCGACCAGTGCGTTGATGGCCTGCGTCGCGGCGACGAAGGCCAGCGAGATCAGCATCATGAAGCCGAGCATCGCCACCGGATGCGCCACCTGCATGCCGAGGGCGAACCGCACCACGCAGTACAGGATGATCGACTGGCCCAGGGCGAGGACCGCCGCGGGCAGATAGCTGGCGAACACCACGCGAATGGCCAGCACCTCGGCGGCGATCGGGCGGTTCTGCAAGGGCCGCAACACCATCCACAGGACGAGCGCACCGAAGAACAGGGCCAGCGTCAGGAAGAACGGGGCCATGCCGGTGGCGAAGTTGGGGGCACCGTTCTCGTGTGAGGACTCCAGGTTCACCGGACCGCCGATGGTGTCGGCGATGGCCTGCTTCTGCTGCTCGGTCCACGTCGGCACCTGCTTGGCGCCGTCGGCCAGCTTGGTGGCCAGTTCGTGGTTGCCGTCCTTGAGTTGAACGGTGCCCGACTTCAACTGGCGCGCCCCGTCATCGAGTTGCACGATGCCGCTTGCCAATTGCGCATTGCCGGTGGCCAACTGCTGGGCGCCGTTACGCAATTGGTTCAGTTTGTCGGTGAGCTGCTGGCCGCTGCCGCCCACCTGATCGAGAGCAGTCCGCAGCGGGCTGCCGGGGGAGCGCAGGTTCTCGGTCATCGAGATCGCGGCATTGCGGCCATCGGTGATCTGCTGGCGGATCTGTGGCGTGAACTGGTGGCCGTTCAGCTGGTCCTGGACGCCGCGCAGGGTGTTGACCGCGCCGACCGAAACCGGGTCCTGGTTCACCGAAAGTTGTTGGATCACCGAACCGATCGCTGCTGCCGCGGTGTCCTGCGCGGTGGCGAGCGCGCCGGCCTGATCGGCGGCCTGCTCCAGCGCCGTCGCGCTCTGCTGCAACTGCTCGGTGCTCCCGCCGACCTGCGACAGGGCCTTGGTCACTTTCAGCAGCGGATCGGTGGCCTGGTTGATTCCGGAGGAGAGTTGTTTGGCGCCGGCCGACAGCTTGGCCGAGCCGTTCCGGGCGTCGTCGAGGCCGCCGACCAGCTTGCCGGCGCCGGTGTCGACCTGCGCCGCGCCGTCGGCCAGCTTCTGCGCTCCGTCGGCGGCCTGCTTGATGCCGGCTCCGGACGAAACCACCACGGACAGAATCTGATTCACCGCCTGGCCGGAGATGCGCGTCGACACCGCGTTGAGCACCTGGCTGGTGGCCGTGCGTCCGATGGTCGAGGAGATGTAGTTGTTGGCGTCGTTGTACACCGCGATCAGCTGGGCCTTCTGGGGATCGCCGCTGACGGGTGAGGCGATGGCCTCGCTGAAGTTCTCCGGCAGCTCCAGCATGAAGTAGAACTTGCCGTGCTCGACGCCGTCGCGCGCCTCCTTGTCGCTGACCACATGCCAGTCGAGGCTGTGGTCCGCGGTCAGGCTCCGGGCGATCTCGTCGCCCGCGTTGACGTGGACGCCCTCGACGACGGCGCCGCGGTCGGCGTTCACCAGGGCCACTGGCATCTTGTTGACCTGGCCGAACGGGTCCCAGAACGCCCACAGGTACAGCGCGCCGTACACCAGCGGCAGCAGCATCAGCACCACGATCGCGGCGCGCGTCATGCGGCTGCGGCCGAATCGCTTGATCTCAGAGCCGAATGCGAGTCCAGCAAGCATGGTCAGGCCTTTCCGGTCAGCATGCGGCGGTCATGCAGAACGTGGTCGGGGGCGTCCTCGCCCAGCGGGTTGGTCACTCCGACGACGACGGTGCGGTGCTCGGCGAGGGCGCCGAGCCGCTGTACCGCGAGGGCACGGCGTTCGTTGTCGCGGACCTGCTCGAGGTCGCCGACGATCAGCACCGGCCGGTCGGACATCAGGGCCAGGGTGATGCGCAGCAGAAAGAGCTCGAGATCGGACAGCTCGATGATGAAGCTCTTTGGCGACAGCAGCGGAAGGTCGTCGCCGAAGACCGCCGTCATCTCCGGGACGTCCGACTGGACCGGAACCCAGGCCGGGAACGGCGACACCCAGCGGCGCTGCTCGGTGATGACCGTCTGGACCGTCACCATGTCTTCCAGGTCGTCGATGTCGGCGAACGCGGCGATGGCACAGTGCTTCCGGATGCCGCGGGGCCCCGTCGCGCCGTTGACGGTGACGGTGCCGCGCGTCGGCTTGAGCCGGCCTGCCAGCGACAGCAGGAGCGTGTGCTGCGCCGGACCGCCCGGCATCTGTATGGCGTGGAATCCGGGCCGCAGCTCCAGGTCGACATCAGAGAAGAGCGGGCCGTGCTCGCCGATGACAGCGAGCCCCTGCGCGGTGATCACCGGCGGGCTGTCCGCTGTGTCGGGGGCGGCCGTCGTCTCGTCGTCCATTGCTGCTCATCTCCGGGGTCGAAGTAACGATGGCCAGTAAATCAGCGCGCCGGGGCAGAAACTCCGATAGCGGCGTTCTCGCAGGTGTGATGTCACGCGGAATCGCTCGCGATATGCCGTGGCGGACACATCGGGCGCGCCGACTTCGTGGATCGCTTCCAGGTAATGTCTGTGCGGCCTGTCACTCGACGTCCGTCAAGAATTGAATTCTTGGTTTCAGGTATTCCTGATTTCGTGTACGAGAGTCCCATTGTTATTGTCCCGTTATGCATCGTTTCGGGGGCGTTCTGGCCGCATGTCTACTCATTGGTTCACTGCTCACGGGACTGCCCGCAGCCCACGCTGACGGCGACGAGCCGCAGTACGCCGAGTTCTATCTGCCGCCGGATCCACTGCCGCCGGGCAAGCCCGGAGATCTGATCCGGACCGAGCCGTCGCGTCTGGTGCTCGAACCGTCCGGCCAGCTCGGCGCCATCATGGCGACCGGAACGCGAATCATGTACCGCAGCACCGATGCCCGCGGAAATCCGGTCGCCGTCACCGGCACCTATTTCGAGCCGTACAACGACTGGCCCGGCAAGGGGCCACGGCCGCTCATCAGCTACGCGGTGGGCACCCAGGGCCAGGGCAATCAGTGTGCGCCGTCGCGGCAGTTCAACCAGGGCATCCACTATTCGGGTGGCTGGGACATCATGGTCAACTACGAAGAGGCGTTCATCGCCACGATGGTCGCCCGCGGTTTCGCGATCGTGATGACCGACTACGAGGGCCTCGGTACTCCCGGGATGCACACGTACGTCAACCGCGTGGCCGAGGCCGCCGCGGTGCTCGACGCCGCGCGCGCCGCCAAGAAGCTGCCGGGCACCTCACTGGATCCCGATGGGCCCGTTGCTTTCTGGGGGTACTCGCAAGGCGGAGGCGCTGCGGCGTCGGCGGCCGAGCTGGCGTCGTCCTACGCGCCTGAACTGCACGTCGTCGGCACGTACGCCGGGGCGCCGGTCGCCGATCTCAAGGAACTGTTCCCGTACACCGACGGCAGCGCGCTGGTCGGCGTGGTCGGTTACGCGCTCAACGGCGAAATCTACGCCTACCCCGAGTTCGCCGACCTGATCCGCTCCAAGCTCACCCAGCGCGGCAAGGACATGCTCGAGAGCGTCTCACGGCAGTGCGTCGGTCAGACCATCGTCGACTTCATGTTCCGGCATCTGCAGCCGTACTTCACCGAGGACATCAACGTGCTGGTCGAGGAAGAGCCCTTCAAGACGCTGTTCGACATGCAGAAGCTCGGCAAGTACAAGCCCAACGCTCCGGTCCTCATCAACAGCAACCGCTACGACCCGCTCGTGCCGTGGACCGCGGCCAACCAGCTCGGGCGGGACTGGTGCGACAAGGGGGCCGATGTCGAGTTCCGCACCAACGAGGAGCCCCCGTTCCTGAACAAACTGGTGATCAACCATGCCCTGCCGATGCTGGTCGACGGCGAGCCCGCCATGCAATGGATCGCGGCGCGCTTCAACGGTGAGCCCACGTCGCCGAACTGCGGGACGTACTGAGTCGAGAGCTCAGTCCCTGCCCGCCGCGGAGGCGCGGATCACGCGGTCGCGGCCCCGGCTCTTCGCTTCGTACATCGCCACGTCGGCGCGGCGGATCGCCGACCGCAACCCCGCCTTGTGCCCGAGCTGCGATACCCCGATGCTCACCGTTCCGGCGAGCACCGCGTCATTGTGGCTGAACGTGGCGGCGGCGAACGCCACCCGGAGCCGGTCGGCGATGACGGCCGCCTGACTTTCGTCGACACCCGGCAGCATCGCGCAGAATTCCTCGCCGCCGATCCGCGCCAACAGGTCGCCGCTGCGCAGATTCGACCGTGCCACGCATGCGAACTCGGTCAGCAGCCGGTCGCCGGCCTCGTGCCCGAAGACGTCGTTGACGGCCTTGAACTCATCCAGATCCATCACGATGACCGAGCACCGCAACTGGCGCGCGACGCACTCCTCGGCCAGCCGCTGCGCCTGGATCATGAAGCCCGCGCGGTTCAGCGTCCTGGTGAGAGAGTCGAGCATCGCCGCGTCGGCCAATTGATCCTCGAGCCGCTCCCAACCCATCAGCGACAGGCACAGGTTGATGGCCATCACGGCGAAAGCGAAGAAGAGCATCGGCACCGACACGGCCGCGCTGGTGGTGGCGAACTGCACCGCGCCGGCGTCCAGATGGAGGCTGACCGAACGCGCGACGGTCGCCGCGGCCGCGACGACGTACAGGCCGATCAGGATGCGCCGCGACGCCAGGCGCTCGACACGCTGGGCTTTGATGCCGTCGACGACGCTGAGCGCGAAATATCCGGCCAGCACGAGAGCCGTCAGGGACACCCGGGCCGGGATGCTGACGTTGAACGGCGGTATCAACTCGAACGCGGCCAGCACCACCAGCGGCCCGGCAGCCATCACCCGGCCGCGGACCGGCTGGCCGTTGAAGGCGCACAGACCACCCCAGATCAACGACCAGCACATGACGATCAGGACGTTGGAGACCGTCACCGACAACACCTCGGGCACCAGCCCGCGGGCGCTCAGCAGCCCGGCTCCGAGGGCACCCAGGAAATTGCCCGCGCCCCACAGCTGGACCGCCGGATGTCGCCGCCTACCGGCCCCCACCCAGACATGCAGCAACCCGAACAGCAGGGCGGTCATGGAGACGACCATCCACAGGGTGCGCACGTCGGGATTCATGTCGCGCTACCGGGTGCGCCCAGGGGCGTGGTGCGTCGGGATCGGCTGAGGCATAGCGCAAACTTACTCGCCGCTGCCGACGACTGTCGGCAGCATTGGGTAGGGTCCAGCCCGTGAATTTGAGCGTCAAGTCTGTCGTCAAGTCCGTGAACGCCCGCCTGGCCGAAGAGTTGGCCGTCGCCGAAGGTCAGGTCGACGCCGCGGTACGGCTGCTGGACGAAGGCGCGACCGTGCCGTTCATCGCGCGGTACCGCAAGGAAGTCACCGGCAGCCTGGACGACGGTCAGCTCCGCACCCTCGAGGAGCGGCTCCGGTATCTGCGTGAACTGGATCAGCGGCGCGACGCTGTGCTGGCCTCGATCGAAGAACAGGGCAAGCTCACCGACGACCTGAAGGCGGCGCTGCTGGCCGCCGAGACGAAGTCCAGGGTCGAAGACATCTACCTGCCGTACAAGCCCAAGCGCCGCACCAAGGCGCAGATCGCCCGCGAGGCCGGCCTGGAGCCGCTGGCGGACCGGCTGCTCGCCGACCCCACGCTCAACCCCGAGGACGTGGCCGCCGAGTTCCTGGGTGAGGAGGTGGCCGACGTCGCCGCCGCACTCGACGGCGCGCGCCACATCCTGGTGGAGCGGGTGTCCGAGGACGCCGAACTGGTCGGTGCCGTGCGCGAGAAGTTCTGGTCCGACGGCACCCTGACCACCAAGCCGTGGTCGGAGGAGGCGGCGAAAAGCCCTGCCGCCCAGAAGTTCCGCGACTACTTCGAGTACTCCGAGCCGCTCGAGGACATGCCGTCGCACCGCGTGCTGGCGGTATTGCGAGGTGAGAAGGAAGAGGCGCTGTCGCTCAACTTCGACGGCGGCGACGAGACGCTGTACCAGGCCATGATCGCGCAGTCGCTCGGTGTGGACATGGCTGCCGGGGGCGCCGCCACGCCGTGGCTGACCGCGACGGTCGGCTGGGCCTGGCGCACCAAGCTGATGTTCTCGGCGGCCGTCGACGCCCGGATCCGGCTGCGGCAGCGCGCCGAGGAGGACGCCGTCGCGGTGTTCGCCAAGAATCTCAAGGACCTGCTGCTGGCCGCGCCGGCCGGAACCCGCGCCACGCTGGGACTCGATCCCGGGTTCCGCACCGGTGTGAAGGTCGCGGTGGTGGACGGCACCGGCAAGGTCGTCGACACCTGTGCCATCTACCCGCATCAGCCGCAGAACAAGTGGAACGACGCCAAGGCGACGCTGGCCGCCCTCGTCGCGCGGCACAACGTCGAACTGATCGCCATCGGTAACGGCACCGCGTCCCGCGAAACCGATGCGCTGGCAACCGAACTCATCGCCGACCTGAAGGCGGCGGGCGCGTCCGGTCCCAAGCGGCTGCCGACCAAGGCGATCGTCAGCGAGGCCGGCGCCTCGGTGTACTCGGCATCGGCCTATGCCGCCCACGAGCTGCCCGACCTGGACGTGACGCTGCGCGGCGCGGTCTCGATCGCCCGTCGTCTGCAGGACCCGCTCGCCGAACTGGTCAAGATCGAGCCGAAGTCGATCGGCGTCGGGCAGTACCAGCACGACGTGACGCCCGGAACCCTGGCCCGCAGCCTCGACGCGGTGGTCGAGGACGCCGTGAACGCGGTCGGTGTCGACCTCAACACGGCCTCGGTGCCGCTGCTGGCCAAGGTCTCCGGCGTCACCGAATCGCTGGCCGAGTCGATCGTGTCGTACCGCGACAAGACCGGACCGTTCCGCAGCCGCAGCGGTCTGCTCGACGTTCCACGTCTGGGCCCCAAGGCTTTTGAGCAGTGCGCCGGCTTCCTGCGCATCCGGGAAGGCGACGACCCGCTGGACGCCTCGGGTGTGCATCCCGAGGCCTACCCGGTGGTGCGGCGCATCCTCGACCGCGCCGGCGTCACCCTCGCCGAACTGATCGGCGACGAGCGGAAGCTGCGCGCGCTCAAGCCGGGCGACTTCGCCGACGAACGATTCGGCATCCCGACCGTGACCGACATCCTGGGCGAGCTGGAGAAGCCGGGCCGCGACCCGCGCCCCGCGTTCTCCACCGCGACCTTCGCGGCCGGCGTCGAGAAGGTGTCCGACCTCAAGGTCGGCATGGTGCTCGAGGGCGTCGTGACGAACGTGGCCGCGTTCGGCGCTTTCGTGGACGTCGGCGTGCACCAGGACGGTCTGGTGCACGTGTCGGCGATGGCCGACCGCTTCGTCTCCGACCCGCACGAGGTGGTCAAGTCCGGCCAGGTCGTCAAAGTCAAGGTGCTCGAGGTCGATGTCGAGCGGCAGCGCATCGGACTGAGCCTGCGGCTCAACGACGACCCGCAGCGCGCCCGCGACGGCAAGCGGCCCGAGCAGGGCGGCGGAGCCCGGCGCGACGGCGGCGGGCAGCCGCGCGGACGCGATGGCGGCAACCGCGGCGGTAACGGTGGCGGACAGAACCGCGGCAATGGCCAAGATCGCGGACGTAATCCGCAGCGCGGCAATGGCGGTGGCCGCCGCGAGTCTGTGCCGTCCGGCTCGATGGCCGACGCCCTGCGCAAGGCGGGCTTCGGCAAGTAGCGGTGTTCTCGCGAGGAGACATAAAACTGTCGATATCCCAGTGATTTTCGACAGTTTTATGGCTGCTCGCGAGAAGTGATCAGGAATCGAGAAGCGACCCGGCTCGAGGCCCGGTTAGCGTGTGGGTATGCCCAGCAGAACGCATGCCGCTGACAGCCATGACCTCATCCGCGTGGTCGGTGCCCGGGAGAACAACCTCAAGGACATCAGCGTCGAGATCCCCAAGCGGCGGCTGACGGTGTTCACCGGGGTGTCCGGCTCCGGCAAGAGCTCGCTGGTGTTCGACACCATCGCCGCCGAATCGCAGCGGCTGATCAACGAGACCTACAGCGCATTCGTGCAGGGCTTCATGCCGTCGCAGGCCCGCCCCGACGTCGACGTGCTCGAGGGTTTGACGACCGCGATCATCGTCGACCAGGAGCGGATGGGCTCCGACCCACGCTCCACGGTCGGCACCGCCACCGACACCGGTGCGCTGCTCCGGATCCTGTTCAGCCGGATCGGTGAACCGAACATCGGCTCGCCGCAGGCGTTCTCGTTCAACGTCGCCTCGATCAGCGGGGCCGGGGCGGTGACCATGGAGCGCGCCGGACGCACCGTCAAAGAGCGTCGCGACTTCAACATCGTGGGCGGTATGTGTCTGCGGTGTGAGGGTCGTGGCGCCGTCAACGACATCGATCTCACCGCGCTGTACGACGACAGCAAGTCGATCAACGAGGGCGCCATCACCATTCCCGGCTTCAGCATCGACGGCTGGTACGGCCGAATCTTCAACGGCTGCGGCTTCTTCGACCCCGACAAGCCGATCAAGAAGTTCACCAAGAAGGAACTGGACGCCCTGCTGCACAAGGAGGCGACCAAGATCAAGGTCGACGGCGTCAACCTCACCTACCTGGGGCTGATCCCGCAGATCAAGAAATCGTTCCTGAGCAAGGACGTCGAGGCGATGCAGCCCCATATCCGGGCGTTCGTCGAGCGGGCGGTGACGTTCACGACTTGTCCCGAGTGCGACGGCACCCGGTTGTCGGAGCTGGCTCGCTCGTCAAAGATCAAGGGCGTCAACATCGCCGAGGCCTGCGCCATGCAGATCACCGACCTCGCGGAGTGGGTCGGGGCGCTGGCCGACGACAAGCGCCTCGGCGCCGGCGTGGCGCCCCTGTTGGCGACATTGCGGCACACGCTCGACTCGTTTGTCGCGATCGGTCTGGGCTACCTCTCCCTGGCGCGCCCCGCCGGCACACTCTCCGGCGGAGAAGCGCAGCGGGTCAAGATGATTCGCCACCTCGGCTCGGCCCTGACCGACGTCACCTACGTGTTCGACGAGCCGACCATCGGACTGCATCCGCACGACATCACCCGCATGAACGACCTGTTGATTCAGCTGCGGGACAAGGGAAACACCGTGCTGGTCGTCGAACACAAGCCGGAAGTGATCGCCATCGCCGACCACGTGGTGGACCTCGGTCCCGAGGCGGGCTCGGGTGGCGGCCAGGTGGTTTACGAAGGCACGGTGAAGGGGCTGCGCGGTAGCGGCAGTATCACCGGACGGCATCTCGACGACCGGGCGGCGCTGAAGGAGTCGGTGCGAGAAGCCAACGGGGCGTTGGAGATTCGTGGCGCAAACACCAACAATCTGCAGGACGTCGACGTGGACATCCCGCTCGGCGTGCTCGCCGTGATCACGGGCGTGGCGGGCTCGGGCAAGAGCTCCCTGATCGACGGGTCGGTGGCCGGGCGCGACGGCGTCGTCACCATCGACCAGGCGCCGATCCGGGGATCGCGACGCAGCAACCCGGCCACCTATACCGGACTGCTCGACCACATCCGCAAGGCGTTCGCCAAGGCCAACGACGTCAAACCCGCACTGTTCAGCTCGAATTCGGAAGGCGCCTGCCCGGCATGCAACGGAGCCGGAGTCATCTACACCGACCTGGGAGTGATGGCGACCGTCGAGTCGCGCTGTGAAGAGTGCGAAGGCCGGCGGTTCGGGGCCTCGGTGCTCGAATACACCCTGGGCGGGCAGAACATCGCCGAAGTGCTCGCCATGCCCGTCGCCGAGGCCGAGCAGTTCTTCTCCGACGGTGACGCGAAAGTGCCGGCCGCACAGAAAATCCTCGCCCGGATGGTGGACGTCGGGCTGGGCTACCTCACGCTCGGGCAGCCGCTGACCACACTGTCCGGCGGGGAGCGACAACGACTCAAGCTCGCCACGCAGATGGGGGAGAAGGGCGACATCTACATCCTCGACGAGCCGACCACCGGCCTGCACCTGGCGGACGTCGAGCAACTGCTCGCGCTCTTGGACCGGATCGTCGACGGCGGCAAGTCGGTCCTCGTCATCGAACATCACCAGGCCGTCATGGCGCACGCCGACTGGATCATCGACCTGGGTCCCGGCGCAGGTCACGACGGCGGCCGGGTCATCTTCGAGGGTTCTCCGGCCGACCTGGTCGCGGCCGGGAACACCCTGACCGGAACCCACCTTGCCGAAGACGTCAGATAGCAGTCAGGGCTGCCATCGCTGAGCGGTGGCAGCCCTGACTGTGAAACAGAGGGGTCGTCGAACGGTTAGACGGGCATCTCCGGGCCCTCAGGAGCCGGGGCAGGCGCCTCGGGGGCCGGCGCCGGGGCCTCGGGAGCGGGCGCGAAGTTGGCCGCCTCGATGATTTCCGGGGCCGGGAGGTCGGCCGGGTCGGCCGGAGGCGCCAGGGGCGCGTCCAGCGGGCCGTCGAGAGGCAGGTCGGCGGGGATGTCCTCACCCGGGGCCATCGGCAGGTGCATGTGGTGGGTGAACTGGCGCTGGAAGGCGCCGCCGCCACCGATGCGGACGCCACCGCCCTCACCGCTGGACACCGGAGTGCCGTCCGGCAGCGTCACGGCCGTGTGGCCGCCGTTCCAGCCGATGTTCAGGGCGCCGGGCGCGGTGCCGGGCAGGAAGCCACGAGCCCGCAGTGCGGCCTCTTCGTTGCCGGTGTTGAACCGGTTGCCGTAGATGGGGCGGCCGGTGGCCGCGTTGGCCACCCAGGAGGCCAGTCCGGAGCAGTCAGTGCCGCGTGCCGTGTCTCCGCCGGAGACGTACGGCGTACCCGAAACCTGGTTGACCAAAGCCAGCAGCGAGGCGGTCGCAATAGCAAACATGGCGATGAACGCTAGCAACGGAAAATCGCGACGGTCAAAATACTGTGTCTGCCATCACGTTTCGCGAATCCTGTGGTGTGCGTTACATCGGTGTGTATTCGCATCGTTTGGGGCAGAAGCGATTTCACGTCTTCGCAGGTGAATGCGCAAAACATACTGCCATACACAGCTTTTGCGCAAATGCAAGGTCGTGACGGTCGTTGCGAGGTCGTGACCAGCTAATTCCGAGACCGGCGTGACCGGCCTCTGCGCGGCTTTTGCGTCGGTTTCGACGTCCTGTCGGGCAGCTCATGCCGCCGATTCGGCGGATACTGGCTGACCATCTGAAACGGTCAAGTTACGGTGGGTCGATGTGGCTGTCGCGGTCCCGGTTCGAACTCAGGGAAGAGGTGCCGGGGACGCCCGACGAAGTCCGCACCTTCTATACAGATCTGGCGAATATGAAGCTGGTTCATCCGCTCGTGGTGGCGGTGGACTGTCTGGCCGATCAGCAGGATGTGCGGGGCCGCCGCCGTGACTATCGGGTGCGGGATCGCATCCCATTCGGCCCGTTGAGTCTGCGCGTGACCTACCGGGCCACGGTGCTGATCGCGCCCGACGGCGTCGTGCACACCGAGGCGCGCCAATTTCCGTCCGTGCGGCTCAGTGGCACCGTCACCTTCGCGCCTGCCGGCGCAGGCACCGCTCTCACCGAGGTAGTGGATATAGAGGCACCTTCTCCGTTCATGGCTTTCACTGCTGCGCAGGCGGAGAAGGCGCACGCGGCGATGCTCGCTGCCATTCGGCGTCATTTTGAGAAAAGCTTGGGCTGATCCAGGCTGCCGGATGGGGTGCCGCGCTGGATGGCCGGGTTTCCTTGCCTTACCGGCGACGCTCTCGAAAAAACTTTGGTCACTTTGTTAGCGCTGGTTGCAGGAGGTAACTAGTGGCCCATTCGTCACAGCGCCTTGTCGGTGATTCGAACTAATGTTCGAGTATGGCCATCGACTCCGCTACTGTCCTCAACGCCTACGCGGCGCTTGAGGATGCGATCGCCACGGTCAACGGCCTGGACTACAGCGGGTTGCCCATCAAAGTCCTGTTGGAGCTGCAGTCCCGCCGCGAAACCCTGAAGTGCGCGGCCGAGGCGGTCGACCATCAGATCCTGGCCGCGGCACAAACCCAGGCCACCGCCAAGGGGATCGGGGCCAAGGATTGGCCTGAGGTGTTGCATGTGCGGTTGCGGATCAGCCGGGAGGAGGCCCGCCGGAGGGTGCGGGACACGGACAATTTGGGTCCGCGCTCGGCGATCACGGGCGAGGCGTTGGGTCCGGTGTGGGAACTGGTGGCCGCCGCGTTGGCCGAGGGTGCGATCAATAGTGAGCACGTGCAGGTGATCGCCTGGTTTTTCGGCAAGGTGCCGTTGTGGGCGGCCGACCCGGTCACGTTGTTGCAGTGCGAGACGGATCTGGTGGCCGATGCCCGGGTCAAAACCCCCGAAGACCTCCGCAAAGTCGCGGCGGATTTGTTGTACAAGCTGGATCAGGATGGGCCCGAACCCAACGACGATGAGCCGGATCCGAAGCGGTCGTTCGTGATGGGTAAGCAGCGGCCTGACGGGCGCACCGACGTCACCGCTCAACTCGATCCGGAAGGGCGGGCTTACTGGGAGGTGTTGTTCGACAAGTACGCCGCCCCGGGCATGTGCAACCCGGCCGATCCGGAACCCTGCTTCTCCGGGACCCCGACGCAGGAGCAGATCGACAACGACACAAGGACTGTGGCGCAGCGGCAGTACGACGCCTTCAAATTCGTGGGCCGGATGATGCTGGCCACCGGAACCTCCGGGGTGCACAACGGGTTCCCCGTCGCGGTGGTCGCCACCTGCACCGTCACCGAGCTGGAAAAGCGCGCCGGGATGGCGCTCACCCACACCGGTACCAAGCTCCTGGTGAAGGATCTGGTGCGGATGGCAGCCCAGGGCTCGGACAACTACCTGGCGGTGTTCGATGAGCACACCGGCCAACCGCTCTACTTGGGCCGGGCAGCGAGAACCGCCAGTACAGCCCAACGCCTGGCGTTGTTCGCCCGCGACCACGGCTGCACCCGCCCCAACTGCATCGCCCCCGCCTCGCGCTCGCAGGCTCATCACGTCAACACCAACTGGCGCGACGACGGCCCCACCGACATCACCAACCTCACCCTGGCCTGCGGCCGCGACAACCGTCTGGTCGACACCGGCGGCTGGCACACCACCATGGGCCCCGACGGTCGCACCCAATGGACCCCACCACCCCTGCTCGACGTCGGCCAACCACGAACCAACCACTACCACCACCCCACGCTCTACCCGCCCGAGAGCGGAGATTCCGATGGTGAAACAGACAGTCCCGCAACCTGATACGACGCCCCGATGCGGCAACCCAGCCTCACCGGCGATGTCCTATGGGCGAATATCGGCCGTCCGTTCGAATCGGTCGGCTGGTCCGAAACAGAAGGCGGGATCGGGGCGCGGTGCGGGTCGCGGCGATGACGGTCAGCAGCGCGGCGGATCGCAGCGACGGCGGTCGGCAGCGATGGCGGTCAGCGACCGCGGCACTTGAGGCTACCGGTGACCCACAACCATGGAAGGCGAAAGTGCTGCGCTGCAAACGAATTGAATGCGCACTACCGCCAGTGACGAATGTCGACACCCGGCCAGCGGCTCGCGGTGCAGTGTGGGGATCAGCTCGGGAAGAACCCGTCGCCGGTCTTGAAGCCGGGCTGCCAGCCCTGCGCTCCCAGGCACAGCAGCGGTCGGCCGTCAGGAGCCTGCGCCGCGGTCTGCGGGCCCGGGCACGGAGAACCGATGTCCTTGACGCCCTGGATCGCATAGGAGTAGCCCCAGAATCCGGTGTCGACGGGCGGCCACTGGTTGGGAATCCAGTGGCAGGCCATGGATGCGCCGCCCGGACCGCGGCCGAAGATGAAGATGTCGTGGTTGTCGCACGGCGCGCCGTTGACGGCCTGGTAGTTCATGCCGGGGACGTCAGTGGGGTAGCGGCCGGGATCGTCGCTGCCGCCCAGCGCCGGATCGGCGCTCGCGAAGGGTGCCAGCCCGATGGCGGTTCCGGCGATCGCTGCGGCCACCGTCAGTACCCGAAACATCCTGGTCATCTCCCCTCGCACTACTGCCACACGACAATGTGGCAAAGCGTAGCGTGTCAGCCGCGTCGCCGGGGATATAGTCGGCAGGTCAATATCAGCGGGGTTCGTGCCCCGCCGTCTGATCGTCGTCACGCTGCGGTGCGCCGGCCTGTTCAGGCGCGTCCAGCACGCTCACCCCGATGCCGTAGGGCAGGAACCTGACCTTTCGGGACGGGTCGGTGTTGTTCTTGTTGGCCCGCAGGGCCTCCAGTTCGGAGGGGTAGACCTCTTCGACGTGCGCTCCGCCGTCCGCGGCGACGGTGTACACCACCCACACGCCGTCGCCGGTGTCGCCGGTGGTCTCGGGCTGCGTCGCGTGCCGCGGCGTCCGGGTCAGGTCGTTCACCACGTTGGCCCAGGCGGCACCGCGGCCGAGGCGGTCGAATACGCCCCGGATGCCCTCGCCCGTCTCGCGCAGGACGCGATCGAACTCTTCCGGATCGATGCCGAACGGGCCGTTGTTGCTCATACCGACCAGTGTGCGCGACATCGGCGACATCTGCCACGACGATCCGACAGGCCATCCCCTCGCAGCCGAACTCGGCGGTGGTGGACGATGGAGACATGCCGGTACCACAATCGCCGACCCGCGACGACCTCCTGGCCACCGTCGAGCGCTCGCCTGCCGCCACGGCAGCGCACGACAAGGCGGCCTGGGTGGATCTGTTCAGCGCCGACGGACGCGTCGAGGACCCTGCCGGTTCCCGGCCGCACGTCGGTCACCGTGCCATCGCACAGTTCTACGACACCTTCATCGGGCCGCGCACCATCGTGTTCCACCGCGACGCCGACATCGTGCTCGGCAACACCGTCGTGCGTGACCTCGAGCTCGAAGTGCACATGGGCACCCAGGTGCAGCTGCGCATCCCGGTCTATCTGCAGTACGACGTGGTGGCAGAGGGCTCCGACGCGTCGCTGAAAATTTCTCGGCTGCAAGCATTTTGGGAGCTGCCGGGCATGGTCGTGCAGTTCGTCCGGTGCGGCGCCGCGGCGCTGCCGGCGGGTTTGGGGCTCTCGGCGGCGCTGTTGCGCAACCAGGGCCCCGGCGGCGCGGTGGGTTTTCTCGGCGGGCTGCGCACCGGAGGGACAAGAGCAAAGCGTGCGTTGACGGGGCTGCTGGCCGATGCCGCGACGGGCGACGAGCTGGCGGTCAAGCGCCGGCTCAGTGAGCCGGTGCAGATCACCCGCGGCCCTGACGCCCGGCTCAGCGTGTCCGAACTGGTCGAAGAACTCGCCGGAACGCGCGTGCAGAAGGTCATTGCCGCAGGCCGGTACGTCCTGGCCGGCGTCCGACGGGACGGCTACCGCGGTGTGGTCATCGCGGAGCTGGGTATCGGGGGCCGGGGCATCGTCGGCCTGCGACTCTTTGCCGAATGAAGCCGCCAGTTGCCGCTGCTTCCGTCCCCGACATGAGAACGTAGTCACACCATGCCAGTGCAACCACAACACGAATACATGTCCTACGAGGAATTCGGTCGACGATTCTTCGAGGTCGCGGTCAGCGAGGAACGTGTCGCGGACGCGATCGGCGGCATCGCCGGTGAAGCCTTCGACATGGGTCCCATCGCCCAGGGCCCCGGCGGGCTCGCGAAGGTCACCGCGCGCGTGCAGATCAAACACCCCGTGGTGGCCAGGACGCTCGGTGAAGAAATCACCTTCGCAATCCGCATCCCGCTGGAAATCGACATGACGCTGGACCTGCGCATCGACCGGCCCCGGTTCATGGTGTTCGGCGAGATCAACCTGACCGCGACCGCGCGGGCCGCCCACCCGCTGCTCCTCGTCATCGACGTCAAGACGCCACGGTCGTCGGACATCGCCATCCACGTGACGTCGTCATCGATCCGGGCGGAGCTGTTGCGCATCGTTGCCAACGTCGACGGCGAGATCCGGCGCTTCATCGCCCAGCATGTGGCAGGCGAGATCAACAGCGCAGATGCCAAGGTCATCGACATCGGAACCCGGATTGCAAGCGCCTGGACGGGCGTCTGAGACGGCCGCGAGGCGGTAGCGGCAACCTGCTTCCCCTATGATGAGGACATCATGAAGAGCACATTCGGCGCCGCCATCGCAATTGCAGCTACCACCGTCGGAATCGTGGGCAGCCTCGTCGTGGCCGCTCCGGCCAGCGCAGATGCGGGCGTCGATGCCTTCAACAACGCGCTCAGCAACGCCGACATGATGCTGCCGAACGGGTCTGATCCGGTCGCGCTGGGCCAGTCGGTGTGCCCGATGCTCGCGCAGCCCGGCCAGACCCTGGCCGACGCGGCGGCCAAGGTCGCCGACACCTCGGGCATGTCGCTGGGCCCGGCCACGATGTTCACCGGCTTCGCGATCTCGTCGTTCTGCCCGGGCGTCGTCGGTGCGCTCGGACGCGGTGAATCGCCGCTGCCGCTCGGACTACTCGGCCTCGGATAACGCCGGGCTGGCGTCGAGCGGCGCCAGCACCGGGCGCTTCGGCTCGAGCCCCTTACCTCGAGAACTGCCCAGCGTGTGCCGCCACACCCACGGCATCAGCATGTTCTGGGCCCACATCAGCTGCGAATACATGCGCTCGCGCAGTCGCGGCAGGACGAGTTCACCCTCGACCTCGGCCCAGCGGTGATCGCTGCCGGGCAACTCCAGCGCCTCGGCGGCGGCGTCGGCGAACAGTTGATGGCCGTGCGGGGAGCCGTGAACCCGGTCGACGGCCCAGGTCGCGGGGTCCAGCATCGAGGTGGCCGTCGACAGGTCGACCAGCCGGAATCCGAAACGGGTCGAGTCGGCCCGGATCACCTCATTGATGCGGCGCAGCCGGCCGCTGAGCACCCGTCCCACCGGCAGGATGCGGGCGATGTCGGGAAACGTCGTCGTGACCACGGTCGCGCCGGTGGCGGCGAGTTCGGTATGCACGCGCCGCATGTCCTCGAGCGCCTTGTCGAAGCTGCGCACCGGCCGCGTGACGTCGTTCATCCCGATGCAGCTGGTGATCAGGTCGGGGTTCATGTCCCGGGCCAGCGGCAGCTGCCGGTCCAGTACGTCACTGATCCGACGGCCCCGCACCGCGAGGTTCGCGTATTGGAGTCCAGGCTGTAATGCGTTGAGTCGCCAGGCCAGGCGGTCGGCGAAACCGTGGATGCCGGTGTTGTCGTCGCCATCCAACAGGCCCTCGGTCTGGCTGTCGCCGAGCGCGACGTATCGGGAGTAGCCGATGGTCACGACCGTGACTGTAGTGAAGGATCGGCGGATCTTCAGCGCAGCGGATCAGCCTGGCCAGATCACGTCGAGCGGCCGGCCCACCACACTGAGTTGGTTGATCAGCTCGTCCAGGACGGCGCGCGGCAGGTCGAACCGCCATTCCGGCAGTGTCGCACCGACACGTACGACGCCCGGACCGACCTCCACCGAGGTCAGGGTCATGCCGTACGGCAGCTCGGGCAGCCGCACCGGGTACGCCGGGGCGAGTCCGGGCACCGGGACCCGGGCGGCGCCCAGCGTCAGGCCACGGGGCTTGAGCCACAACGTCTTGCCGTGCAGGTGAGGATCGACCTCGATGACCCCGGAGCGGAAGCGCGACAACCGGATTCGGGTGACCCCGTCGTCGCCGATCTCGGTGCGCACACGCGGTTCGGCGGCCCGGATCAGCTCGTCGAGCGAGTCGGACGGCACCTCCAACGTCACCTCGACGGGAGTGGCTGCCAACATCGGTGGCACCGAGGGCCGGATGTGCAGGTTGTTCAGCTTCGCCGAGACCGAATTCAGTTCGGTTCCCGCCCATTTCACCTTGTCCGCGGCGATGTTGACCGTGCCGATGTGGCCGACGGCGAAGATGCCGGCATCCCACCGGGAATCGAACTTGGTCACGGTGAAGGCCAGGTCGCTGGTGCTCATGCGGACGGTGATCCGGCGCCCGACCACCAGCGGCCGCACCGTCAGCAACGCCGTCCGATAGGCCGCGGCCGCCCCGGTGCTCACCGGCAGCACCGCGGCGGTCGACACCACCGAGGTGAACAGATCGAGCGGTCGGAGCGGGTCCCACCGGCGCGGCGGACGCGTCATGGGGTCCAGCATGCCCGTAGCTGCCGCCGGTGCACCACTCGGCATCCGGGGAACGGGCTCCCGGTAGCGTCGAGTCGTGGCTGAGTCTGATGAGCTGTACCGGCAGCGTGACCGAGCTGATTCGTTCGGCGGTGCCGCCCGGTCGTATGACCGGCACCGGCCCCGCTACCCGGAGGCCATGCTCGACGAACTGGTCGGGACCGGTTCGGTCCGGGTGCTCGACGTCGGCGCCGGAACCGGGATCGCGTCCCGGCAGCTGATCGCCCGCGGGGCGGAACTGGTTGCGCTGGAACCGGATCCGAGGATGGCCGAGATCGCCGCCGAGCACGGCGTCACCGTCGAGGTGGCCACTTTCGAGGACTGGGACGACGCCGGCCGGACCTTCGACGTGGTCCTGTTCGCCCAGTCGTTCCACTGGGTCGACCCGGCGGCGGCGCTGCCGAAGATTCGCCGGTTGCTCGCCCCGGGCGACCGGCTGGCGCTGGCGTGGAACCGGCTGTTCCCGGTGCAGCCGTCGCGCCAGGATTTCGCGGAGGTGTACCGCGACTTCCTCGATGCCGCTTCACCTTTGGTGACCGGGACCCCCACCGGCGGGACCGGCTCGGGCATGGACAGCGCCGACGTGGTGGCCGACCTGGAGACCGCCGGATTCGCCGTGCAGCAGCTGACCTACGCCCGCGGTGAGCAGTACACCCGCGAGCAGTGGCTGGACCTCGTGTTCACCTACTCCAACCACCTGGTGCTGCCCGCCGACCGGGCCGCCGAGCTGCGGGCTCGGCTGGCGGCGGTGATCGGCGACGGCGGCGTGCAGGTCGGCGGAGACACGCTGCTGATCGTGGCGCAGCCGGCGTAGACGACGGCTAGTCCCGGAGGCGGCGGACGGGCCGGGTCTCGATGGCGTTGAGCGTCAGGGCGCGGCGCCGGATGCGCCAGCCGTCGCCGGTCGGGGCGTACTCGTCGTCGTACCGCAGGTGCCACACCAGATCGGTGACGTCCGAGTCGGCGCCGCGGGTCCAGTGGTGGGCGACGCACGTGATGCGGCCACGAGCGTGGTCGGTGGCGTCGGTGTAGACCTCACCGACGATCTCGTGCTGGGTGCGGACGACGCCCGACAGGGCGGCCATCGCGGCCCGGACCCCGTCTGGCCCGTGCTCGGGCCGTATCGGGTCCAGCGATCGGGGCGGGTCCGGGAGGACCAATTCCGCTGTGCTGGTGAAGAGTTCGACGACATCGTCGAACCGGCGGTCGTCGACGGCCGCGGCGTAGCGGTGCACCAGGTCGGTCAGCGCCAGCCGGTCGGCCACTGTCAGCGGCACGGTGTGAGCCCGAGCCGTTCGGCGCACGCCGACAACATGTCCCTGGCCTCGTCGATGTCGGTGACGGGCGGCATCGCCAGCACGATGCGGTCGGCGCCGAGCTCCGCGAGCCGGCCGGCACGATCGGCGTCGACCTTGGGCACCAGGTGTCCGAGGGAGAGTTCGAGGGCGTCGGGGTCCCGGCCGGTCCGCTCGGCCGACTCCCGCATCAGCGCGATCAACGCCGACAGTTCCGCGCCCGCGACGCCGAGCGGCTGCAAGCCGTCACCGCGCTGGCCGGCGCGGCGGGCCGCGGCCCGGCTGTGCCCGCCGATGTGGATCGGGATCGGCGAAACCGGCTTGGGATAGCAAGCGGCATGGGCGAATTCGAAGAACTCGCCGGAATGGGTGACGCCGTCCGGCTGATCCGACCACAGCAGCCGCAATACGTCGATCTGCTCGTCGGCGCGGCGGCCACGGGCGTCGAACGGGGCCCCGCACGCCTCGATCTCCTCGCGCAGCCAGCCCATGCCGACGGCCAGGCGAACACGACCGCCGGACAAGGCGTTCAAGGTGGCGACGCGCTTGGCCAACACCACCGGGTGATGGTTCGGCAGCACCAGCACGCCCGTCGCCAGGCCCAGTGTGCTCGTCTGCCCGGCGAGGAAAGCCAGCAGTTCCAGTGGATCCGGGACCGCACAGTCGGCGGGAATCTCCACGCGGCCCGAGGCGTCGTAGGGATACACGCTCGAGTACTCGGTGAGCAGCACCGTATGTTCCACGGCCACAATGGATTCGAAGCCACAGCTCTCCAGGTGGCGGGCGAACTGCGTCATCCAGACCGGATCGGCGGTGACTCCGGCCGCGACCGGTGCGACCACGGCGAACTTGGGTGACATCAGCGCCTCCGCTCGCCGCGGCGAATCTCTTCCCAGCACTGCAGCCGTGTCATCCCGGTCCGGTCCATGCATTCGCGGATCGGCGTCTCCTGTTCTGGCGCAGGCGCTTCGGTGGTGGTCGGGGTGGTCGGCGGCGTGGTGGTCTCGACCGTGACCGTGCTGGTGACCGTCGCCTCGGTCGGCTCGGCGGGAGGCTCGGTGGGCGCGACGGCCGATGTCGGGCTCGGTGGCGCCTCGGTGGCCGACGGTGTGGTGGTCGCCGGGGGAGCCGTTGTGGTCGTCGCTGCGGGACGCGGCGGTGCCGGCTGTTCATCCTTGGCGCGGGTGAACTCGATGGCCGCGAAGACCAGTGCGGCGATCAGCAGCACCGTGAGCACCACGGGCAGGATCAGCGACCGGCGGGACCGCGTGGATTTGTCCGGCTGCAGGACCTGCGTCCGGTCCGCCGCCGCGGGAGCCAGAATGGTGGCATCCGCGCCCGTCACGCCCAGCCCGTGCTGGAGGGCGCGGGCGAAATCGGCGCACTTGTCGAACCGGTCCTTGGGATCCTTGGCGAGTGCCTTGGCCAGCACCGGGTCCAGGGCGGCGAGATCGGGCCGGCTTTGTGAGAGCGACGGCGGGGGAGCGCTGAGGTGCTTGCCGATGATCACCGCGGCGTTGGAGTTCTCGAACGGCGGCGCCCCGGTGAAGAGCTGAAAAGCGGTGGCCGCCAACGCATATTGGTCGGCGCGGCCGTCGATGACGCTGCCGGTCAGCTGCTCCGGAGCGGCGTAGAACACGGTGCCGACGGTCATGTTCGTCGCGGTCAGCCCGGCGGAGTCGTTGGCGCACCGCGCAATGCCGAAGTCGGCCAACTTGATTCGGCGGCTCGCCGGATCGGTGTCACTGATCAGGATGTTGGCCGGCTTGACGTCGCGGTGCAGCAGATCGTGCTGGTGCGCGTAGTCGAGCGCGTCGGCGACGGCGCTGATGATCGCGACCGCCTGATCGTCGGATACGCCGCCGGCGCCGCGCAGCAGGCGGCTGACGTCGATGCCGTCGACGTACTCCATCGAGATCCACAACTGGCCGTCGAACTCGCCGCGGTCGTACACCCCGACGATGTTCGGATGCGACAACGCAGCGGTCAGGTCCGCCTCACGCAGGAACCGCTCGCGGAACTCCTGATTCGTGGACATCTCGGGACGCAGCACCTTGAGCGCGTCCTGCCTGGGCAGTCGCGGATGCTGGGCGACGTAGACCTCGCCCATGCCACCGGAACCCAGGCACCGGACGATGGTGTAGCCCGCGAAATCGGTCCCCTCGGCCATTGGCATTGGGGCATCGTAAACCGGACGGCTAGAGGTCCAGGGTCAGCGGTCCGTCGCCCTGCGCGCGCGACACACAGATCAGTGCCTGACCGGCCTCGCGTTCGGTCTCGGTCAGCAGGCCGTCCCTGTGGTCGACGGCGCCGGCGAGCACCTTCACCCGGCACGTGCCGCAGAAGCCCTGCTGGCACGAATACGGTGCGTGCACACCGGCTTTGATCAGCGCCGTCAGCAACGTCTCGTCGGCCGCGACGGCAACGGTCTGGCCCGTCGAGGCGACCTCGACCTTGAACTCCTGGCCATCGGTCACCGGAGGCGCGGCGAAGCGCTCGAAGTGCAGCTCGATGTCGTCCGCCCCGACCAGCCGGGTACGGATCGCATTGAGCATCGGCGCCGGGCCGCACGTGTACACCGAGGTGCCCGGCCGGCAGTCGCCCAGCAGATCGTCGGCCGTCGGCAGGCCGTCGACGTCGTCGGTGCGGATCTGCACCTTGTCGCCGAACCGTGTCAGCTCGTCCAGGAACGGCAGGCTGTCGCGGCTGCGGCCGACGTACAGCATCGACCAGTCGATGCCGAACTGTTCGGCACGCGCCAGCATGGGCAGGATCGGCGTGATACCGATACCGCCGGCGATGAACCGCAGCGTGCGGGTCGGCGACCCGAAGCCGGGCACCGCCAGCGGGAAGGCGTTGCGCGGTCCGTTGGTGGTGATCACGTCCCCGACCGCCAGCTGGTGCGCCTCGATGGAGCCACCGCCGCCATCGGGTATGCGCCGCACGGCAATTCGGTAGGCGCCCTGCTCGTCGGGATCGCCGCACAGCGAGTACTGGCGGATCAGACCGCTGGGCAGGTGGATGTCGAGATGCGAACCCGGGTGCCAGCGGGGAAGTTCCGACCCGTCGGCGCTGACGAACGTCAACGCCACCACGTCCTGGTCGTGCGCGACGACCTCACGGCCGGCGATCTTCAGCGCGATGGTGCGCTCGACGACAGCCGGTACCGGGGGCTTGCGTACCCGCGTCGATACCCAGAACGTGCTGCTGACGACGGCGTCGGCCACGGTCACCAGCAGGTCGTGCGGCAACAGGCCCATCACGCTGGGCGGCGCCAGACGTGACCGGAAGCGGCGCGCCCTCACAGGTGTGCGGCGCGGGCAGCGGGCGAGGCGGCCAGATACGCCACGGCCTGCGCGGTCGAGCCCATGTCTTCCGGGCTGTAGTTCGGCTTGAAGTACACCAGCGTCTGGGTCAGCAGCAGGTTCCGGTACTTCGGCAGGAGCCCCAGCTTCGAGTCGCGCATCCGCAGGCGCTGCGACTTCCACCAGCCGAGCTTGAGCTGCGGGTCGCTCTTGACCAGGAACCGCATGCCGCGCTGGAAGAACACGTACATCAGGACCGCCACCACGCTCATGGCGCGGATGCGGTCGAAGTAGCTGTTGCGGAAGTACACGGCGACCTCGTGGGCCACCGAGCGGTGCTCGACCTCCTCGGCGCCGTGCCAGCGGAACAGGTCCACCATGACGGGGTCGGCGTCGTAGTTGTCCCACGTGCAGTTCAAGACGAAGTCGCCGAGCACCGCGGTGTAGTGCTCGACGGCCGCGATGAACCACAGCCGCTCGATGAGGTTGTTCATCTTGCGGCGCGGGTCGTCCGTCTTGGCCGGAGCGAGGATCTCTTCGAAGACGAACTCGACCTGATCGAGCAACGGCGTGACATTCATGCCACTGCGCACCAGGTAGTCGTTCATGACGGTGTCGTGGGCCTCGGCGTGCATGGCCTCCTGGCCGATGAAGCCGCGGACGTCGTCGGCGAGTTTCGGATCCTTGATGAGCGGCAGCGCTTCGTTGAACGTCTCGATGAACCAGCGCTCACCCGCCGGAAGCAGGATGTTCAGCAGGTTCACCACGTGCGAGGCGACAGGGTGGCCGGGAATCCAGGACATCGGCTTGTCCGCGGTCTCGAAAGCCACGTTGCGGGCCTGGATCTGCACCGGACCCGGGTCTACCTCATGGGCGAAACGTTGTGGTCGCAGCATGGAACAGCTACCTCCGGATCCTCAAGCATCGTTGCGAGTGGACCCAGTGTAAGCGTTTTATGTGGGAACGGCGGTACTGGGTTTTGCCGTGAGACGACGAAACGGCATCCCAGCAGCCAGAACCTGTGTCTTGACCTGCTGGAATGCCGTCTCGGCAAAAGTTACATACCGGGGACCGACATGCCCGGCTGCGGGCCGACAGGCGTCGCCTGCACCGTCGTCACGCCGTTGGCGCCGACGTGCGGGCCCTGCGGAGCACCGGGCGCCCCTGCGGGAGCGCCGCCACCGGCCGCCGGCGCGCCGGCGGAGGCGTTCTCGACGGCCTTGGTGGTGCAGTTCAGCATGAGGATGACGCGGCCGTGGCTGCCCATCTTCTCCTGATCGACGATGCACTGCGCCTGCGGCACATCGCTGCCGACCGAGCCGCCGAACGTGGCCCGCACACCCTGGCTCTTGAGAATCGAGACGGCGCGGGCGTAGGACTCGCCCACCACGTTCATCGAGCTCGAACCGCCCGGATCCGACGCGGCCACCGACGAGCCGAACATCGCGGTGGCACCCACCGCCACCGCACCTGCTGCCACGGCGCCTGCCGTCAGCATCTTCAGCTTCTTCACCTGACCTCCTCGAGTACAGCGAAGATAGCGCAGATGGCGGGGTGGAGAAACTCGAATCAACTCAATCCCGGTGTCACCGCGTCGGCCATCACCTGCGCCAACGCGGCCGCACGAGCGTCGGAAAACAGGTCTTCGAGGAGGATCTTCCGGCCGTCCGGACCCGCCAGCGGGACCCGCCAGTTCGGATATTCGTCCGTGGTGCCCGGCTGATTCTGGGTCCGCACGTCACCGACGGCATCGGGCAGCGCCAGCGCCAGGAGCCGCGACGGGGTGCGGGTGAGATAGCGGTACAGGGCGAGGACGGTCTGCTCGGGGTCGATCGCATCAGGGGCGTTCGGCGGCAACAACCCCGCCGCGCGCAGGACGTCCAGCCAGCGCTGCTGATCGGCACGGTCGGCCGCGACCTCTTCTTTGTACGGGCGGGTCAGCAGGCCGAGATCGCGGCGCAGCCGTAGATGCGCGCCGGCCAGGTAACCCGCTGTCGGTGGCAGGTCATGCGTCGTCACCGCAGACAGGCAGTATTCGCGCCACCGCGGCGCGGGCAGCGGTCCGCCGTCCTGGTCGGCTTCGAACCACAGGATCGAGGTGCCGAGCAGACCGCGGTCGCGCAGGTAGTCGCGAACCCATGGTTCGACGGTGCCCAGATCCTCGCCGACCACCACCGCGCCGGCTCGCTGCGCCTCCAGCGCCACGATGCCGATCATCGCCTCGTGGTCGTAGTGGACGTAGGTGCCGTCGACCGGCGTCGCGCCGTCCGGAATCCACCACAGCCGGAACAGGCCGATGATGTGGTCGATGCGGACACCGCCCGCGTGCCGCAGCACGGCCCGGACCACGGCGCGGAACGGCTCGTAGGCCCGCTCCACGAGCTCGTCCGGACGCCACGGCGGCTGCGACCAGTCCTGTCCGAGCTGATTGAACTCGTCCGGCGGCGCCCCCGCCGACACGCCGGTGGCCAGCACGTCCTGCAGGGCCCAGGCGTCGGCGCCGCCCGGGTGCACGCCGACTGCCAGATCGTGGACGATGCCGAGGGACATCCCCGCCTGCACCGCGGTGGCCTGCGCGGCGGTCAGCTGGTCATCGAGTTGCCACTGCAGCCACCGATGGAAATCGATACGGCTGCTGTGCTTTTCGGCGAACGCCCGCACCGCCGGATGGTCCGGGTGCTGAAACTCCGCCGGCCAGTCGCGCCAGTCGTCGCCGTGCTTCTCGGCCAGCACGCACCACGTCGCGAAGTCGTCGAGCGTGCGGCCGGTCCGTTGCCGGTAGCCGTCGTATGCGACGGCCCGCCCCGCCGAGCGGTGGGCCCGGTAAACCTCCTTGAGCGCATTGCGCTTGGACTTCCACGCGGCGTCGCGATCGATGAACTCGTTCTTGTCGGCGCGGGACTGGGCGTCGGCGCGGGCCTTGCGCAGCGTGGCCGGGGTGCGGACGGCGGTGTACTCGGGAACGGCCTGCACGCGCAGGTAGAGCGGGTTGGCGAACTGGCGCGACGTCGGCAGATACGGCGACGGCTCCATCGGGGCCACCGGGCCGGCGGCGTGCAACGGGTTCACCAGGATGAAGTCGGCCTGGTGCCGGGTGGCCGACCACACGGCGAGGTCGGTGAGGTCGGTGAGATCGCCGGTACCCCAGGAGTCCCGAGACCGCACGCTGTAGAGCTGGGTGGCCAGGCCCCAGGCCCGGCCGCTGCCCAGACGGCTCGGCAGCGTCAGCGCGTCGGGGGTGACGATCAGGACGGCGTCGGCGTCCGCGGCGGCGCCGGCCTGGACGTGCAGCCGGTGGTAGCCCAGCGGAAGATCGGCGGGCAGTTCGAAGCTCGCCTCGCCGACCAGGCGGCCATCGAGATCGAAGGGCGGCCGGTTGTTCTCCAGCTGGCGCAGCCCGGCCCGCACCGAACCGTCCTCCAACCGGATCCACACGCCGACGGGCGCGCCGTGGGTGACATGCACCCAGAAGCTCGACGGCTGACCGGCCCGGGCGACGATCGTGGGGGACAGGGTGCGCTGCCAGTACGCGCGCTCGTGGTCGGCCAGGGCAGCCGCGCGTGCGTCCTCGGAATCGGCCGGTACGCCGAGCGCCGCGAGCACGGCGACCAGCGTGGACGCGGCGACGGCGTGTTGCGTGCCGCTCCAGTCCAGGTACTCGGTGGCCACACCGTGGCGTCGGGCGAGCTCGACGAGCGACGCGGTGCGATCAGTCATGCGCGCCATCTTGCCGCGATTCGGAGCACGATGGGAGCTGAGTGGAGGGTGCGGGCGCATTTCCGGCCGGCGGACGGTGCGTGCCCGGATACGCTGCGCCCGGAGGTGTCGACGTGAGTTCCGATCTGCTGTCCGACGTGCTGCCGACGATGCTGCACGACCCGGTCTCGTACGCCATTCCGTTCTTCGTGGTGGCGCTGCTGCTGGAGTGGGGCGCGGCCCGCAAGCTCGCGTACGACGAACAGCGGCCGCCGTCGGGCGCCTACCTGCGCGCCGATGCCTGGGCCAGCATCTGGATGGGCGCGGTGTCGCTGTTCACCAGCGGTGTACTGAACTTCCTCGCGCTGGTCGGCTACGCGGCGCTGTATGTGTACGTCGCGCCGTGGCACCTGCCGGGTGACGCCTGGTACACGTGGGTGATCGCGATCCTCGGCGTCGACCTGATCTATTACACCTACCACCGCATGGCCCACCGGGTGCGGCTGTTCTGGGCCACGCACCAGGCGCACCATTCCAGCGAGTACTTCAATCTGTCCACCGCACTGCGGCAGAAGTGGAATCCCTCCGGCGACCTGGCGATGAAGGCGGTACTGCCGGCGCTGGGCGTGCCGCCGTGGATCGTGTTCGCCAGCTTCTCGCTGAACCTGGTGTACCAGTACTGGATTCACACCGAACGAATCGGAAAGCTCTGGCGGCCAATCGAATACATTTTCAACACGCCGTCGCACCACCGCGTGCACCACGGCCGGGACCGGCAATACCTCGACAAGAACTACGGCGGCGTCCTGATCATCTGGGACCGGATGTTCGGCAGCTTCACGCCGGAGGCCGCGCGGCCGAACTATGGTCTGACCAAACCTGTTGGTACGTACAACATCTGGAAACTTCAGACGCACGAGTATGCGTCGATTGTCCGAGATGTGCGCCAGGCCAACGGGTTCGGTGACCGAATGGGCTACGTCTTCGGCCCGCCGGGATGGCAGCCGGCGGGACCGGAGGCCGCGCCGGTTCACTGACAGGGGCGTCAACGCTGACAGAACGCTGTGATTCCTTCGCGATAACTCATTGTTCGCCAACTGTTTTGATTTCAGCGAGCGCAAACACTGGCGTTCCCCGGAACCGTCGGTACTGTCGTTGCTCGACAGGGGTGAATCGAACCAAAGGAGCTGGACTTTCATGGGTGACACACTTCAGAAGGGCGAGAAGCTCGAGGTCGGCCAGTCGCTGACGTCGAACAACGGTGCGTACCGGCTGGTGCTGCAGGACGACGGCAACCTAGTGCTGTACGCAGGGGAGCAGTCCGTGTGGGCCACCGCCACCGACGGCCAGGACGTCAAGCGCGCCGAGGTGCAGGAGGACGGCAACTTCGTGCTGTACACCCCGGACAAGCCGGTGTGGGCCAGCCAGACCGCCGGCGCCGACAACGTCCGTCTCGTGCTGCAGGACGATCGCAACCTCGTGCTCTACAGCGGCGACGACGCCAAGTGGTCGTCCGAGACCCACACCGACGAGGTGCCCCCGGCGCCGGTCGAGGCGGCTCCGGAGCCCGCGCCCGCACCCGAGCCCGAGGTGGCTGCCGAGCCGGTCGCCGAGGTCGCGCCCGAGCCCGAGCCCGCCCCGGTGCCCGAGGCGCCGGCGCCGCGCACCTACACCGTGCAGTCGGGTGACACCCTGTGGGCCATCGCCGAGCAGTTCTACGGCGACGGCAACCGCTACCCGGAGATCGCCGGGGCCAGCGGTATCGACAACCCGGACCTGATCCAGCCCGGTCAGCTCCTGACCATTCCCTGACCTGGACGGACGTTGGCGGCCTGGATCGAAAGATCCGGGCCGCCAACGCGTTTCAACGCCCGGTTCGAGGGGCAGTTTGTTTGCTGGTGCGGGGCGGCCGCCGGTCGCCCACGGCGGGGCCTTTCCCGTCCCGGGTTGGGGTTTGCGGGGTAGGCTGGCGCGACGTCCGTCCCGAGGTGATGGGAGCAAGTCATGTTTGTGGGGGGTTTGCGGGCCGTGGCAGTAGCCGCGGTCGCAGTTCCGATGGTCGCCGTGGGTGGCCCGGCGCCGGTCGCGTCGGCTGATCCCGGAGTGCTCGTCTACCCGGGTATGGAGATTCACCAGGGCACCACGCGCTGCACGCTCGGTTACGTGGACCCGGTCGCGCGGACCGGCTACACCGCAGGTCACTGCCGCGGCAACGGCCCGGTGACCGACAAGGACGGCCGCTTCATCGGCACCATGATCACGTTCCGGGACAACACACCGGACGGCGCCACCATCGCGACCGACCACCAGATCTCCGACTGGGAGTCCATCAACATCGCCGGCGACGTCATGGTGAACAACATCCTGCCCGGCGGGCGGATGCTGGTCACCGATCCCGCGGTGAATCCGCAGCGCGGCGCACCCGTCTGCCACTTCGGTGTCGTCACCGGTGAGACGTGCGGCACCGTCGACGCGGTGAACAACGGTTGGTTCACCATGTCCAACGGCATCGTCAGCCAGAAGGGCGACTCCGGCGGACCGGTCTACACCGTCACGCCGGACAACCGGGCCGTCCTCGTCGGCGTCTTCAACAGCACGTGGGGGCATTTCCCGGCGGCGGTGTCGTGGAGCGCGACCGACCAGCAGACGGGCGACGGCGTCGTGCAGCAGGCCGCCGCCGGCAACTGACCGGGGCGCGGCCCGCGTCGATCCTGCGCTGTGGGCGCGAACGTGGTTTCTGCGTCACGCCCAGATGTGTAACCCTTGACTTATATAAGTCGTGACTATAACTTTGCGATGTGCACGCCTTCGATGTCCTGGGGGACCCGGTTCGCCGACGGATCCTGGAACTGCTGGCGCACGGTGAACTGACCGCGGGCGCCATCGGGGCGACGATCCAAGCCGAGTTCTCGATCAGTCAACCGGCGGTGTCGCAGCATCTGAAGGTCTTGCGCGACAACGGTTTTGCCAGCGTGCGCCCGGACGGTCAGCGACGGCTGTACGCCGTGGACGGCCGGGGTATGCAGGACATCGACAACTGGCTGGCCGGTTTCCGCCGGTTCTGGCAACCGCATCTGGACGCGCTGGCCACCGAAGTGGCGCGCGGGAAACGCAACCGCAAGGGGGAGTGATGATCGACGTCACCGCACAGATCAACGCCGTACAACGCACGGTCGGCACGCGCACGTGGCAGGCGGGCGAAGTCCGCGTCGTCACGATCAGTCAGACATACCCGACCGATGCCGCCGATCTGTGGGACGCATGTACCAATCGGGAGCGGATTCCGCGATGGTTCCTGCCGGTCACCGGCGACCTCGTGGTCGGCGGCACGTTCCAGATCGAGGGGAACGCCGGCGGCACCGTGTTGACGTGCGATCCGCCGCATACCTTCACGGCCACCTGGGAGTGCAACGGACAGACCAGCTGGATCGAGCTGCGCATCGTCGACGGGGGCGACGGCTCGGCGCGTCTCGAGCTCGACCACATCGCCCCGGCCGACGACGACGAGTTCTGGGCGCAGTACGGCCCCAGTGCCGTGGGTATGGGCTGGGACGGCGCGCTTCTCGGGCTGGCCATCCACACCTCGACGGGGCAGGACATCGATCCGTCGTTCGGCCCGCAGTGGACCGTCAGCGACGAGGGCCGCCGGTTCACCCGCGAATCCGGCGCGGCCTGGTGCGCGGCGGATATCGCCGGTGGCGCCGACCCTGAGCAGGCGCGCGCCGCGTCGGCCCGGTGCATCGCGGCCTACCTGGGTGTCGACGAAAACGGATAGCGAACTAGAACACGTTCTAGCCATGGTCCCGTCTCGACGTTATTGTCTAGTCGATCACTGATCAGACACGTGTCCAGGTTTCCTGAATCGACCGCCCTGGACACCACCGAGACCGGCCCAGGAGAGACGATGCAAACAGTTCCCGAGACCGTCAACGCCGCCGACGTCACCGAATGGTCCGACGAGGCCGACGTCGTCGTGATCGGCTTCGGTATCGCCGGTGGCTGCGCCGCGGTCAGCGCCGCCGCCGCGGGCGCCAAGGTCCTGGTGCTGGAGAAGGCGGCCGGTGCCGGCGGCACGACGTCCATGGCCGGCGGCCACTTCTACCTGGGTGGCGGCACGGCGGTGCAGCAGGCCACCGGCCACGACGACAGTCCCGACGAGATGTACAAGTACCTGGTCGCCGTTGCCCACGACCCCGAGCACGACAAGATCCGGGCCTACTGCGACGGCAGCGTCGAGCACTTCAACTGGTTGGAGGACTTGGGTTTTCAGTTCGAGCGCAGCTACTACCCGGGCAAGGTGGTGGTGCCGCCGGGCACCGAGGGCCTGTCCTACACCGGCAACGAGAAGGTGTGGCCGTTCTGCGAGCAGGCCAAACCGGCACCCCGCGGCCACTCGGTGCCGGTGCCGGGCGAACTGGGCGGCGCCGACATGGTCATCAAGCTGCTGCTGAAGCGCGCCGACGAACTCGGTGTCGAGATGCGCTACGAGACCGGCGCGACGAACCTCGTGCTCGACGACACCGGCGCCGTCGCCGGGGTGGCATGGAAGAACTTCGGCGTGACGGGCACCGTCAAGGCCGGTGCGGTGATCATCGCCGCGGGCGGTTTCGCGATGAACCCCGAGATGGTGGCCGAGCACACGCCGGCGCTGGGCCAGAAGCGAAAGACCAAGCACCACGGCGAAGTCGAGCCCTACATCCTGGGCAATCCCAACGACGACGGGCTCGGCATCAAGCTCGGCGTGTCCGCCGGCGGCGTCGCCAAGAACCTGGACCAGTTGTTCATCACCGCTGCCGCCTACCCGCCGGAAATCCTGCTCACCGGCGTCATCGTCAACCAGAACGGCCAGCGCTTCGTCAACGAGGACTCCTACCATTCGCGCACATCGGCTTTCGTGCTCGAGCAGCCCGACCAGGTGGCCTACCTGATCGTCGACGAGGCGCACACCGAGATGCCGGCGATGCCGCTGATCCGGTTCATCGACGGCTGGGAGACGATCGCGGAAATGGAAGAGGCGCTGGGCATTCCGGCCGGCAACCTGGCGGCGACACTGGAGCGGTACAACGCCAACGCCGCGGCCGGCGCCGACCCCGACTTCCACAAGCAGCCGGATTATGTTGCGGCCCAGGACAATGGGCCGTGGGCGGCCTTCGACCTGTCCCTCGGCCGGGCCCTCTACTCGGGATTCACGATGGGCGGGCTGTCGGTCAGTATCGACGGCGAAGTGCTGCGCGCGGACGGCACCGCCGTGCCGGGCCTGTACGCGGCGGGTGCCTGCGCATCGAACATCGCGCAGGACGGCAAGGGCTATGCCAGCGGGACCCAGCTGGGCGAAGGGTCGTTCTTCGGCCGCCGGGCCGGAACCCACGCCGCCACGCGGTGATCAGACGGGGGCGGGCACGCCGTCGTCTTCGATCCGGGTGAGCCGCCAGTTGCCGTCGCCCAGCAGCTCCAGCTCCTGCTGGTGGTGCTGTTCGACGGTGCTGCGGTGGCTGACGCTGACCACGGTGGTGTCGGGCAGTTCGTTCCGAACCAGTTGGTACAGCATCATTTCCAGGCCTTCGTCGAGTGCCGAGGTGGACTCGTCGAAGAACACGGCCTTGGGCCGGGTCAGCAGCACGCGGGCGAAGGCGACGCGCTGCTGCTCGCCGGGCGAGAGGACCTTGGCCCAGTCGTCGACCTCGTCGAGGCGGTTCGCCAGGTGCGGCAGTGCGACCTTGCGCAGGACCTCCTGCAGCTGCTCGTCGGTGTGGGCGCCCACCTTGCTCGGGTAGGACACCACCGCGCGCAGATCACCCAGTGGCACATACGGGAGCTGCGACAGGAACAGCGTCTCGTTCTCCTCCATCGGGAAGTGCATGGCGCCGTGGCAGAAGGGCCACAGCTTGGCCAGGCTGCGCAGCAGGGTCGTCTTGCCGCTGCCGGACGGGCCGGTGACCACCAGCGCCTCGCCCGGGTACAGGCACAGATCCAGCGGCGCGATGAGTTCGCGGCCGTCCGGCGTGCTCACCGTGACCTGCTCCAGCGTGATGGTGTCGTCGGGGCAGTCCTCGGTGGCGAGCTCGGGCAGGTGCCGTGCCGCGTCGTTGGCCGTCACCAGGCCGTGCAGACGGATGATGGCGGCGCGGTAGCCGGCGAACTGGTCGTACACGTTACGGAAGAAGGACAGGCCGTCCTGGATGCTGCCGAACGCCGACGCCGTCTGGTTCATGTCGCCGAGCTTGATCTCGCCGGCGAGGAAGCGCGGGAACTGCAGGACGTACGGCAACGGCACGATGATCTGGCTCATCGAGAGGTTCCAGCCGTTGAGGCCGATCATCCGGTTCACGTACCGCTTGTAGTTGTCGACGACGGGCGCGAACAACCGGCGCAGGCCCGTCCGCTCGGCGAGTTCACCGTGATAGAAGGCGACGGCCTCGGCCGCGTCGCGCATCCGCACGAGCGCGTAGCGGAACGCGGCGTTGAAGCGTTCGTTGTCGAACGACAGCCAGATGATGGGGCGGCCGATCCAGAAGGCGACCACCGAAGCGACGAGGACGTAGCCGAGCCCGATCCAGAACATCGCCTTCGGGATCGTGAGGCCGGCGATGGTCAGCGTGCCGGACAGGTTCCACAGAATCGCGGTGAACGAAAGCATCGATGCGATGGCGTTGATGGCGCCGAACAACAACGTGGAGGTGGTCATGTTGTTGGGCGTGTTGGGCAGCGGGCCCACGCCGGCGGTGAAGATGTCGATATCGCTCTGGATGCGCTGGTCCGGGTTGTCGATGGTGTCGTCGATGAACCGCGACCGGTAGTACGCCTTGCCGTCCAGCCAGTCGCCCGTGAGCCGGTCGGTCAGCCAGGCGCGCCACCGCAGGATGAACCGCTGCGTCATGAACAGGTCGAGCATGATGCGGCAGACGTGCAGCACGGCCAGCAGCGAGAAGATGCCGATCGACATCCAGAAGCCGTGTGCGCCCGAGTCCTTGACGGCCTGGTCGTGACCGGCCAGGCCGGAAGCCACCACCTGGAAGCTGGTCATCAGATCGTTGCTCTGATAGCTGAAGAGCACCGTGAGCCGAACACCGGTGATCACCGACAGCAGCAGCGCCGCCAGCCACAGCCATACGACGATGCTGTCGCGGCCGACGAAGTAGGCGCCGGTGATGCGCCAGAACTGCCTTCCCCAGACCGTGAAGCGGCCGATGGCGGTCACCACCACCAGCGTCGATACCGCGGCGATCAGCCAGGCTTTCGCGATCCACCACAGCGAGGTCGTGAGCTCACTGCCCCATTCGAGGGTCGGGGTGAACAAATCCATCCCCGCAAGGTACCCGTGACCTATTGACGTTCGCGCTGCGACAGGCAATGACGTGAGACGCCGGTCACCTTCCGCGGGGCTCCGGCAGGTGGACGGGCAGGTGGACGGCTGCAGCAGAGCGGACGGACGGGACCGGTACCTTTGACCTGTGGCGAAAACCAGCACCGCGAAATCCGGCCGGCTGAGCAGCAAGTTCTGGAAGCTGCTCGGTGCTTCCACCGACAAGAACCAGAACCGATCGATGAATCAGGTTCGGGCGTCGGCCGAATTCGACGACAAGGCCGCGGGGCTGGACGACGAGCAGATCACCAAGGCCGCCAAGCTGCTCGAGCTGTCCGACCTCGCCGATGCCGCCGACATCCCGCAGTTCCTGGCCATCGCCCGGGAGGCGGCCGAACGCACCACCGGTCTGCGGCCGTTCGACGTTCAGCTCCTCGGCGCGCTGCGCATGATGGCCGGCGACGTCGTCGAGATGGCCACCGGTGAGGGCAAGACCCTGGCCGGCGCGATCGCGGCCGCCGGTTATGCGCTTGCCGGCCGGCACGTGCACGTCATCTCCGTCAACGACTACCTGGCCCGGCGCGACGCCGAGTGGATGGGGCCGCTGCTGGCCGCGATGGGCCTGACGGTCGGCTGGATCACCGCCGAGTCGACGGCCGACGAACGGCGCGCCGCCTATGAATGCGACGTCACCTACGCCTCGGTCAACGAGATCGGGTTCGACGTGCTGCGCGACCAGCTGGTCACCCATGTCGACGACCTGGTGTCGCCGCGGCCGGACGTCGCGCTGATCGACGAGGCCGACTCCGTGCTCGTCGACGAGGCGCTGGTGCCGCTCGTGCTCGCCGGCACCACGCACCGCGAGACCCCGCGCATGGAGATCATCCGGCTGGTGGGGGAGATGACCTCCGAGAACCGTGTCGACGACTCGCTGCAGTACTACGACACCGACGCCGACCGCCGCAACGTGCACCTGACCGACGCCGGCGCGCGCAAGCTCGAGAAGGCGCTCGGCGGCATCGACCTGTACTCCGAGGAGCACATCGGCACCACCCTGACCGAGGTCAACGTGGCCCTGCACGCGCACGTGCTGCTGCAGCGCGACGTGCACTACATCGTTCGGGACAACGCCGTTCACCTCATCAACGCCTCGCGCGGCCGCATCGCGTCGCTGCAGCGCTGGCCCGACGGCCTGCAGGCGGCCGTCGAGGCCAAGGAAGGCATCGAGACCACCGAGACCGGCGAGGTGCTCGACACCATCACCGTGCAGGCCCTCATCGGCCGTTACCCGACGGTGTGCGGCATGACCGGTACCGCGCTGGCCGCCGGTGAGCAGCTGCGCCAGTTCTACCGGCTCGGGGTGTCGCCGATTCCGCCGAATACACCGAACATCCGCGAGGACGAGGCCGACCGCGTCTACATCACCGCGGCCGCCAAGAACCAGGCCGTCATCGAGCACATCCAGAAGATCCACGCGACCGGTCAGCCGGTGCTGGTCGGCACCCGCGACGTCGCCGAATCCGAAGCGCTGCACGCGAAACTGGTCAAGGCCGGCGTGCCCGCCGTCGTGCTGAACGCCAAGAACGACGAGGAGGAAGCCGCCGTCATCGCCGAGGCCGGCAAGCTCGCCACCGTCACCGTCTCGACCCAGATGGCCGGCCGCGGCACCGACATCCGCCTCGGCGGATCCGACGAAGCCGACCATGACGCCGTCGCCGAACTCGGTGGCCTGCATGTCATCGGCACCGGCCGGCACCACACCGAACGCCTCGACAACCAGCTGCGCGGCCGCGCCGGCCGCCAGGGTGACCCGGGCTCGTCGGTGTTCTTCTCCAGCTGGGAGGACGACGTCGTCGTCTCGCACCTGGATCCCGAGAAGCTCCCGATGCAGACGGACGAGGACGGCCGCATCATCAGCGACCGCGCCGGCCAGATGCTCGAGCACGCACAGCGCGTCGCCGAGGGCCGGCTGCTGGACGTGCACGCCAACACCTGGCGCTACAACCAGCTCACCGCGCAGCAACGCGCGATCATCGTGGAACGCCGAGAGACGTTGCTGCGCACCACAACCGCGCGGGACGAACTCAAGGAGCTGTCGCCGGACCGGTACCAGGAACTCGTCGACGAGGTCGGTGAGGACGCGCTAGAGCGCATCTGCCGGCTGATCATGCTGTACCACCTGGACCGCGGCTGGGCCGACCACCTGGCCTACCTGTCCGACATCCGCGAGAGCATCCACCTGCGCGCGCTGGGACGCCAGGATCCGCTCGACGAATTCCACCGCATGGCGGTCGACGCGTTCGCGTCGCTGGCGGCCGACGCCATCGAGGCCGCGCAGCAGACCTTCGAGACCGCCAACGTGCTGGAGGACGAGCCCGGACTGGATCTGTCCAAGCTGGCCCGCCCGACGTCGACGTGGACGTACATGATTCACGACAACCCGCTGGCCGACGACACGATGGCAGCGCTGAGCCTGCCCGGGGTATTCCGTTAGGTTTAGCCCTATGGACCCCCAGCGAGAAGCCGGAGGCGGATCGCACACAGACGTGGAAGCCGAGTCGGGCGACCGGGTGCTGACGATTCCCAACGCGCTCAGCGCGTTGCGGTTGCTGCTGGTCCCGGTGTTCCTCTACCTGTTGTTGTCGGCGCACGCGAACGGCTGGGCCGTCGCGATCCTGATGTTCAGCGGCTTCTCCGACTGGGCCGACGGCAAGATCGCGCGCCTGGTCCCGAACCAGTCGTCGCGGCTGGGCGAGCTGTTGGACCCACTGGTCGACCGGATCTACATGCTCGTCGTGCCGGTCGCGCTGGCGATCGCGCACGTCGTGCCCTGGTGGTTCGTGCTGACCCTGATCGGCCGCGACGCCGTGCTGGCGGCCACGCTGCCGCTGTTGCGCGGCCGCGGGCTGACGGCGCTGCCCGTCACCTACATCGGCAAGGCCGCCACGTTCGCGCTGATGTCCGGCTTCCCGCTGGTGCTGCTGGGCCAATGGCCCGATGCCTGGAGCCGCGTGGTGCTGGCCTGCGGCTGGGCGTTCCTGGTGTGGGGGATCGCCATGTATCTGTGGTCCGCGGTGCTGTACCTGATCCAGGTGGCCATGGTGCGCCGAGATCTGCCGCCGGTCGCGAGGTCCGCCGCGTGACTGAAGCCGGGACACCCCGGGACCGGGCCCTGGGCGGTTACTGGCCGGAGGCCGGCCGCAACAGCCACGTCGCCGACGAGCCGGTCCGGATTCCGGTGCCGTCGCTGCTGCGCTCGCTGCTCACCGATCACCTGGACCCCGGTTATGCCGCCGCGGCCGAGCGCCGCAAAGCGGACGGCGACGGTGCCCGGCGCGGTCGCTCCCGGCGGTTGGCCGACGGTGCGTGGCTGCTGGTCGGCGTCGCCGCGGTGTCGGTGGTGTTCGTGACGGCGGCACAGCATGCGGTGTCGATGGCCCCTGCCAACGACCAGACCCAGCACGTCCTGTCGGCCAACGCGCGTACCGCGGAAGCGCGCACCCGCGACAGCACCGCCACCCGGGACGCGCTGGCCGGCCAGGTGGAGGCCGCACGCCGTGGCCGGCTGGCCGGCGACGCGAAAGGCCGTGAACTGCTGGCCGCCCTCGAGCAGGCCGAGTTCGGCGCGGGCGTGACCGCGGTGACCGGCCCCGGCCTCACCGTCACCGTCACCGAGCCCCCGCCGAGCCCGAACCTGTCCGACGTGTCGAAGCAGCGGGTCGCCGGCAGCCCGCAGATCATCCTGGACCGGGACCTGCAGCTGGCCGTCAACTCCTTGTGGGCCGCCGGTGCCGAGGCGGTGTCCGTCGGCGGCGTACGGATCGGGCCGAACGTGACCATGCGGCAGGCCGGCGGTGGCATCCTCGTCGACAACCAGCCGGTGGCCAGCCCGTACGTCGTCGTCGCCATCGGGCCGCCGCACGCCATGCAGGAGGTGTTCGAGCAGACCCCTGCCATGCAGCGGCTGATGCTGCTCGCGCAGTCGTACGGGGTGGGGATCAGCGTCCAGACCCGGGACCGGCTGACGGTGTCGGCCGCGTCGGTACGAGATGTCAACTTCGCCAAGGAGATTGGACCAAAGTGAGCAGGGCTACATGATCGGGATCGCGGCACTTGTGGTCGGCATCGTGCTGGGGTTGATCTTCCACCCCAGCGTGCCCGAGGCGGTCCAGCCGTACCTGCCGATCGCCGTGGTGGCGGCGCTCGACGCGGTGTTCGGCGGACTGCGGGCCTACCTGGAGCGCATCTTCGACGCGAAGGTCTTCGTGATCTCGTTCGTCTTCAACGTCCTGGTCGCCGCCGTGATCGTCTATGTCGGCGACCAGCTGGGCGTGGGCACCCAGCTGTCCACCGCGATCATCGTGGTGCTGGGCATCCGGATCTTCGGCAACGCGGCGGCGCTGCGGCGCAGGTTGTTCGGGGCGTGACGGTGCACCATGGCTGACGACGAACAGCACGCGGAAGAAGAACACCACGGCCGGCACGAGCTGCCCGACGGCGTTCCGGCGCGGCTGCCGCGCAGCCGGTCGCAGTTGATGTTCGGCGCGCTGGCCGTACTGCTCTGCGTGCTGCTCGGGGTGGCCATCGCGACGCAGGTGCGCCAGACAGAATCGGGTGACGCGCTCGACACCGCGCGGCCTGCCGACCTGCTGGTGCTGCTCGACTCACTGCAACAGCGCGAGGCGTCCCTCAACACCGAGGTGGCGGACCTGCAGAAGACGCTGTCGTCGTTGCAGGCGTCGGGCAACAGCGACCAGGCCGCCATCGAGAACGCGCAGGCGCGGCTGCGTGCCCTGTCGATCCTGATCGGCACGGTCGCGGCGACCGGCCCGGGCGTCACCATCACCATCGAGGACATCGCGCCCGGCGTGTCACCCGAGACCTTGCTCGACGTCATCAACGAGTTGCGCGCCGCCGGCGCCGAGGCCATGGAGATCCGGTCGGGACGCGGCGACCAGCAGACCGCGGTGCGGGTCGGCGTCGACACCTGGGTGACCGGCACCGCGGGCGCGCTGGTGGTCGACAACGTGACCATGAACCCGCCCTATTCCATTCTCGCCATTGGGGATCCGCCGACGCTCGCGGCCGCGATGAACATCCCGGGCGGGGCGATGGACAGTGTGAAACGCGTTGGCGGCACAATGTCCGTGCAACAGGCCGACACGATCGACGTGAGTGCCCTGCGGCAACCGAAACCGCGCCAATACGCTCAGCCCGTCAAGTAGACGCCGGGCCTGATCGTCGAGCCGTATCCTTACTGACCGAAAACACACTGACCTGAACTCGCAAGGAGCGTCGTGAGCGAAACGCCAGCCGATCTGCTGTACACCACCGAGCACGAATGGGTGCGCCGCACCGGCGAGGGCACCGTGCGGGTCGGAATCACCGATTTCGCGCAGGGTGCGCTGGGTGACGTCGTCTACGTCGATCTGCCCGAGGTCGGTACCACCGTGGCCGCCGGCGACGTGTTCGGTGAGGTCGAATCGCCCAAGACGACGTCGGAGCTGTACGCCCCGATCGCCGCGAAAATCGTTGCGGTCAACGGTGATCTGGAAGGCTCGCCCGACCTGGTCAACTCCGATCCGTACGACGGCGGCTGGCTCATCGAACTGCAGGCCGACGCGGCCGAACTGGATGGCCAGCTCGCCGGTCTGCTCGACGCGGACGGCTACCGGGCGACCCTGGACGAGTAACCCTTTTGTTAGGGTGCTGCGGTCCGGTTCGGCCGTGGCGACACCAAAGTCGGCGCGGCGGATCCGGTGGTGGCGGGCACACTGGCCCGCGCCGCGCGGTACGGTCAATAGTGAGACGTATGCGACATTCGATGACTGCTGGCAGCACCTGCCGGCTGGTCGTGCAAAAGAGCGCCACAGCAGCCAGTAGAGGAGCAGCGCGTGACGGATAACGACAGCGGTTCGGGGACCGATTTCGGCTCCGAGGAGGCAACGGTGGAGACCACTTCGGTCTTCCGGGCGGACTTCCTCAATGAGCTCGACGCCCCGGCTTCGACGAGCGGCACCAGTGCCGTCTCCGGAGTTGAAGGACTGCCGGTGGGCTCGGCCCTGCTGGTGGTCAAGCGCGGGCCGAATGCCGGCTCGCGATTCCTGCTGGATCAGCCGAGCACCTCGGCAGGCCGTCATCCCGACAGCGACATCTTCCTCGACGACGTGACGGTGAGCCGTCGCCACGCCGAGTTCCGGCTCGAGTCCGGTGAGTTCCAGGTGGTCGACGTCGGCAGCCTCAACGGCACCTACGTCAACCGCGAGCCCGTCGACTCGGCGGTGCTGGCCAACGGGGACGAGGTCCAGATCGGCAAGTTCCGCCTGGTGTTCCTGACCGGCCCCAAGACCGACGACAGCTCGGCTGGTTAGACCGGCGGTCAGTCGATGACGCAGCCCGACCGCAGTGCAGTGGCCGGGATGTCGATCGGAGCGGTGTTCGACCTGCTCCGGCCAGACTTCCCGGATGTGACCATCTCCAAGATCCGGTTCCTGGAGGAACAGGGTCTGGTCACGCCCGAACGCACTGGGTCGGGCTACCGTCGTTTTACGGCCTATGACTGCGCGCGGCTGCGGTTCATCCTGTCCGCGCAGCGGGACCAGTACCTGCCGCTCAAGGTCATCAAGGCCCAGCTGGACGCCCAGCCCGACGGCGCGCTGCCGTCGAACGGATCCGCTTACGGCGTACCGAAATTGGTTCCGGATCCCGACAGCGACCAGGCCGGCGGCCCGGCTGACGTCGCACCCGCCCAGGTCCGGCTCAGCCGCGAGGACCTGCTGCAGCGCTCCGGGATCAAGCCGGAGCTGTTGGCCGCGCTGGTCAAGAGCGGCGTGATCATCCCCGGCCCGGCGGGGTTCTTCGACGAACATGCCGTGGTCATCGCACAATGCGCCCATGCGCTGGGCGAATACGGTGTCGAACCGCGGCACCTGCGGGCCTTCCGGTCCGCCGCCGACCGGCAGTCGGACCTGATCGCCCAGATCGCCGGCCCCATCGGAAAAGCCGGCAACGCCGGGGCCCGGGACCGGGCCGACGAACTGGCCCGCGAGGTCGCGGCGCTCGCCATCACGCTGCACACGTCTCTGATCAAGTCTGCCGTGCGCGACGTTCTCGATCGCTGAGGACTAGACTCGAATTCGTTGATGGCACACGGATTGCGGAGGGCAGACGCAGATGGGCGAGGTTCGTGTGGTCGGCATTCGGGTGGAACAGCCGCAGAACCAACCCGTGCTCTTGCTGCGCGAATCCGACGGTGACCGCTACCTGCCGATCTGGATCGGGCAGTCCGAAGCGGCCGCGATCGCGCTCGAGCAGCAGGGCGTCTCGCCGGCTCGGCCCCTGACGCACGACCTGATCAAGGATCTGATTGCCGCGCTTGGTCATTCGCTGCGCGAGGTGCGCATCGTGGACCTGCAGGAAGGCACCTTCTACGCCGACCTGGTGTTCGACCGCGACATCACGGTGTCGGCGCGGCCGTCGGACTCGGTGGCCATCGCGCTGCGGGTGGGCGTACCGATCTACGTCGAGGAAGCGGTACTCGCAGAGGCGGGTCTGCTCATCCCGGACGAGGGTGACGAGGAGTCGTCCGGCCCCGTGCGCGAGGACGAGGTCGAGAAGTTCAAGGAGTTCCTCGACAGCATTTCGCCGGACGATTTCAAGGCGACTTAGGTCGGAGTGCGCTGTCCCGGAGGGCCCTTGTTACGGATGCATCTCAGTTAGGTCAGCGCGTGTCGACACTCGGTGCGCCGTTTGCGGATTCGCCGAATCCGCGCCACATACTTTCCTCGTTCTGGTGACGGGCTGAAGTGGCCCGGCGGGAAGCGTATGCTCGACACATTCGAGCAGCGGACATGCCCGCCGAGCAGCAGTGGCCGCCAGGCAGGTTAGTTCGATCGGCGAGAGGATCAGGCAGTGGGCGACGAGACGCCACGTCAAGAGCAGTTGGACCTGACGACCAACGGCGCGCCTGAGCAGGCCGCCCCGACACCGGCTCCCGTGCCGGTGCAGGCAGGCCTGTTCCCTGACGAGTCTGTTCCCGACGAACTGGTCGGCTACCGCGGGCCGAGCGCCTGCCAGATCGCCGGCATCACCTACCGTCAGCTGGACTACTGGGCCCGCACCTCGCTGGTCGTGCCGTCGATCCGCGGCGCCGCCGGCTCCGGCAGCCAGCGCCTGTACTCGTTCAAGGACATCCTGGTCCTCAAGATCGTCAAGCGGCTGCTGGACACCGGCATCTCGCTGCACAACATCCGCGTCGCGGTCGACCACCTGCGCCAGCGCGGCGTACATGACCTGGCGAACATCACGCTGTTCTCGGACGGCACCACGGTGTACGAGTGCACGTCGGCCGAAGAGGTCGTCGACCTGCTGCAGGGCGGTCAGGGCGTGTTCGGCATCGCGGTTTCGGGCGCCATGCGTGAGCTGACCGGCGCCATCGCCGACTTCCCGGGTGAGCGTGCCGACGGCGGCGAGTCCATCGCCGCGCCCGAGGACGAACTCGCCTCGCGTCGCAAGCAGCGCGACCGCAAGATCGGCTGAGTCCCGCCAACCCAAGCACGAGCAACGGCCCCTCTCCCCACGGAGAGGGGCCGTTTGCTGTCCATTCGTGACCATCGGTGACCGACCGGTAGACTGGCGCGCGCATCGTCCCGACGCGGGAGAGTTCTGTGGCCGCCAGCCATGGACGCCGAAGGAGCAATACCTCTCCATCAACCTCTCAGGCCCCCGGACCGCGCCGGAGCCCGATGCCTCTGGAAAGCGGCGAGCTGCGACTCGCCCGCCCATGGGGAAAGGCCGACCACGCCGTCGGGCCGAATCTCTCAGGCACCGACGACAGAGGGGGAGGAACCCCTAGCGGTTCCGTGGCAAGCCTGCCCCGAGCCTGAACGTCTGGAGAGGCCGTCATGACCGACAGCACGTCCCGTTCCTCTGCCGAGCACCACCAGCTTCGCTTCGTCGACCGGCACATCGGTCCGGATGCCGGCGCGGTGGCCACCATGCTCGAGATCATCGGCGTCGACTCGCTCGAAGAGCTCGCCGCCAAGGCCCTGCCCGCGGGCATCCTCGATGCCCTGTCCAGCGCCGGCCTGGCCCCCGGCCTCGACGAACTGCCGGCCCCGGCCTCCGAAGAGCAGTCGCTGGCCGAGCTGCGGGCGCTCGCCGAGACCAACACCGTCGCGGTGTCGATGATCGGCCAGGGCTACTTCGACACCCTGACCCCGGCCGTGCTGCGCCGCAACATCCTCGAGAACCCGGCCTGGTACACGGCCTACACGCCGTACCAGCCGGAGATCAGCCAGGGCCGGCTGGAGGCCCTGCTCAACTTCCAGACCATGGTCACCGACCTGACCGGCATGGAGATCGCCAACGCCTCGATGCTCGACGAGGCCACCGCCGCCGCCGAGGCCATGACGCTGATGCACCGCGCCGTCAAGGGCGACTGCCGCCGCCTGGCCGTCGACGCCGACATCTACCCGCAGACCGCGGCCGTGCTGGCCACTCGCGCCGAACCGCTGAACATCGAGATCGTCACCGCCGACCTGCGCGACGGCCTGCCCGAAGGCGACTTCTTCGGCGTCATCGCCCAGGTGCCGGGGGCCAGCGGCGCGGTCAACGACTGGTCCGCGCTGATCGCGCAGGCTCACGAGCGCGGTGCGCTGGTCGCCATCGGTGCGGACCTGCTGGCGCTGACGCTCGTCACCCCGCCCGGCGAGATCGGCGCCGACGTCGCCTTCGGCACCACGCAGCGTTTCGGCGTGCCGATGGGCTTCGGCGGCCCGCATGCCGGCTACCTGGCCGTGCACGGCAAGCACGCCCGGCAGCTGCCCGGGCGTCTGGTCGGCGTCTCGGTCGACGCCGACGGCGCCAAGGCCTACCGGCTGAGCCTGCAGACCCGCGAACAGCACATCCGCCGCGACCGGGCCACCAGCAACATCTGTACCGCGCAGGTGCTGCTCGCGGTGATCGCCGCGATGTACGCCAGCTACCACGGGCCGCGCGGGCTGACCGCGATCGCGCACCGCGTGCACGGCCACGCCCTCGCGGTGGCCATGGGCCTGAAGGAGGCCGGCGTCGAGGTCGTCCACTCCGGATTCTTCGACACCGTCCTGGCTCGGGTTCCCGGCATGGCCGCGCAGGTGCAGGCGGCCGCCAAGGAGCGCGGCATCAACGTCTGGCTCGTCGACGCCGACCACATCTCGGTGTCCTGCGACGAGGCCACGACCGCCGAGCACGTCGACGCGGTGCTCGCCGCCTTCGGTGCGACGCGCGGCGGCCATCACTGGGACGGCCCCGAAATCCACACCCGCACTTCGGAATTCCTCACCCACCCGGCGTTCTCGCGGTACCGCACCGAGACCGAGATGATGCGCTACCTGCGCTCGCTCGCCGACAAGGACATCGCGCTGGACCGCAGCATGATCCCGCTGGGCTCGTGCACCATGAAGCTCAACGCGGCCGCCGAGATGGAACCCATCACCTGGACCGAGTTCGCGCAGCAGCATCCGTTCGCCCCGGCGTCGGACACCCCGGGTCTGCGCAAGCTGATCGCCGACGTCCAGGCGTGGCTCGTCAGCATCACCGGCTATGACTCGGTGTCGCTGCAGCCCAACGCCGGGTCGCAGGGCGAGTACGCCGGTCTGCTCGCCATCCGCGCCTACCACGAGGCCCGTGGCGAGGCCGGCCGCAACATCTGCCTGATCCCGTCCAGCGCGCACGGCACCAACGCCGCGTCGGCCGCCATGGTCGGCATGAAGGTCGTCGTCGTGGCGTGCCGCGAGAACGGTGACGTCGACCTGGACGACCTGCGCGCCAAGGTCGCCGAGCACGCCAGTGATCTGGCCGCGCTGATGATCACCTACCCGTCGACGCACGGGGTGTACGAGCAGGACGTCGCCGACATCTGCGCCGCCGTGCACGACGCCGGCGGTCAGGTCTACGTCGACGGCGCCAACCTCAACGCCATCGTGGGCCTCGCTCGTCCGGGCAAGTTCGGTGGCGACGTCAGCCACCTGAACCTGCACAAGACCTTCTGCATCCCGCACGGTGGTGGCGGTCCGGGCGTCGGCCCGGTGGCGGTCCGGTCGCACCTCGCGCCGTACCTGCCTGGGCACCCGCTGGCCGCCGAGCTCGCCGACGACCACACCGTGTCGGCGGCGCCGTACGGCTCGGCGTCGATCCTGCCGATCACCTGGGCGTACATCCGGATGATGGGCGCGGCCGGGCTGCGCGCGGCGACGCTGACCGCGATCGCGTCGGCCAACTACATCGCGCGGCGCCTCGACGAGCACTACCCGGTGCTCTACACCGGCGAGAACGGCATGGTCGCCCACGAGTGCATCCTGGACCTGCGGGCCATCACCAAGGCCACCGGCGTCACCGTCGACGACGTGGCAAAGCGCTTGGCGGACTACGGTTTCCACGCGCCGACCATGAGCTTCCCGGTTGCCGGCACGCTGATGGTCGAGCCCACCGAGAGCGAGAGCCTGACCGAGGTCGACGCCTTCATCGCCGCGATGATCGCGATCAAGGCCGAGATCGACCAGGTCGGCTCCGGTGAGTGGCCGGCCGACGACAACCCGCTGCACAACGCGCCGCACACCGCCGAGTGCCTGCTGGTCGACGAGTGGAAGCACCCGTACACCCGCGAGCATGCCGCCTACCCGCTGGGCAAGGGTTTCCGGCCGAAGGTGTGGCCGCCCGTCCGCCGTATCGACGGCGCGTTCGGCGACCGCAACCTGGTCTGCTCTTGCCCGCCGATCGAGGCGTTCGCCTAGGTCCGTGCAAAAACGTCCCGCTCAGCGCTGCTGAGCGGGACGTTTTTGTATGTAGGTCGCGGCGTGTCGCGCGCAGACACGGCCGCTCGCGGGTGGTGAGAAAAACCCGGGTTAGGGCAGGGCCGCGGCGACGGCGTTGACCAGCTCCGGCGCCGCCGAGGTCGGCATGCTGGTGAACGTGCCGCCGGTGAGCTGCGCGACGGCCTGCCACGTCGAACCGTCCGAGTCGGACCCGATGTCGATGACGTTGACCGCCAGCGGCCGGGCCGGATCGAACGCCGACTTGATGTAGTCCTGCAGGCCCTGGCCGTCCAGCGACTGGTCGGTGTGCGGGCCCGAGGTGATCAGCAGGATCGAATTCGCCTGGCCGTCGACATATTTCGACATCGCATCGCCGTAGAGCATGCGCAGCGTCGTGAACGAGACGTGCCCGCCACCCGACGAGCTCTGGCTGTTCAGGTTCGAGATCAGCTGCGTCGAATGCGCCTGCTCGCTCAGCGGCGCCACCGGAATCTCGCTGCGCCCCGAGACGCCGTCGAACGTCCACAGACCCACCGAGCTGTTCGGCGACATCGCCTTGAGCCGGTCCATCAGCGCGGTGGTCACGTTGCCCAGGCGGGTCTTGGCGCCATCGCTGGTCGGCATCGATTGGTCCAGCATGATCGTCACGGCGCCGCTCTTCGAGGTGCCGCCGACGGCGTTCGCCAGCGTGGCGCGCGTGCCCGTGTCGCCGACGGCGAGGGCGTCGGGCAGGGAGCCGAGGTTCACCACGTCGTTCTTCGGGGGATTGCCGCCGCTGACGCGGAAGCCGGCCTTGGACAGCTCGGCGAGCTGTTCGGGCTTGCGCAGGAAGCGCTCGAACTCGCTGGCCGCGGTGACCTCCTCGTGCGACAGGCCCTCGCCGCCGAGCAGCACGGCGGGGTAGTCGGCGACCGCCGGTGCGCCGGGCGGCAGCCAGGCCGCCAGCTTGCCCTTGGCGTTGTCGGTGTGTTGCGACCGCTGGTAGAGCTGCTGTTCGGTGGTGACGACGGCGTGCACCGGCGCCGTGGCCGGGTCGCTCGCGGAGATGAGGGCATCCAGCGCCGTCGAGGCCTTGGGGTCCGCGAGTTTCGGCTGTGCGGCCGTCAACCGGTGCACGGCACCGGCGCCGGCGTTGACCGGGCCGCCGTTGGCCGCGGCCGAGGCGACGGCTTCAGCCGCCAGGTATGCCGCGTCACTGTTGTCGACGGTCGGCACGGCCAGCCGCAGCGAACCCCAGCCCGGCAGGCTCAAGCCGTCCAGCGCCGTCGGGTTCGTCTGCAGTGCCGGCAAGGTGCCCCAATTCTGTTGGGCCAGAGCGTCTTTGAGCTGTGGCCTGACAGCCAGCAGCACGGGCGAGGTCGCCAGCGACTTGGCTTCACCGCTGACAGCCTGCTCGCCGGCGCCGGCCACCAGCCGGGCCGCCGACACCGAGCTCGCCGGCACCCACAGTGCGGGCCGCGGACCCAGGTTCGACGGCCACTTGTTCACCACCCCGTCGACGACGGTGGTCGGGTCGGTCGCCTTGACCTCGACCTTGACGCACTTGTCGCCGATGGGCGCGGCGGTCTGGCTGTACTTGCCGGCCAGCGAGTTGAGCGCATCGGAGATCGACGGGTCGGCCAGCACGGGCACGCTGACCGAGCCGGACACGCACCGCGCCGAGGCCTCGCGGCTGCGGTCGGACAGCACGCTGCCGAAGAACCGCCACAGGATCACCGCGGCGACGACGACCACGACGGTCACGAGCGCGGCGATGACCCCGACGCTGACGCCGCGGCGCTTGGTCTGAATGGCCCGGTGGCTGCCGGTCCATTCGCCGCCCTCCCAGTCGCCGCCGTGCGACCGGACCGAGGCCCGGCGCGGGACGGACGGGAACGCCTGGGTGACGCTGTCGGCGCCGGTGAGGTCGGGCTGGTCCGAATAGTCGGGCTCGCCGTAGTCGGGTTCGTCGGTCTCGTACCGGTCGCCGTTGTCGGACGGCGGCGCGGCGGGGGGTGGGGTGGCAGCACGCGGGTTCTCGGCAGCAGGCATCCCGTGCATCTCGGCCCAGTCGTCGGGCACCCGGAATCCCAGCACGCCGGTCGCGGTGTCGTCGGCTTCCGGGATGTCGGGCGACAGCGCGTCGTAGTCGGAGACCGCGTCGTCGCGTGATTCGTCGGCGTTCGATTCGTCGTCGTCGGGAGCTCTGTGCCTACCCATTGGTGTCTGCTCCTGGTGTCGGCGTGCAATCGGCGGACCCGTGTCGAGTGACGCGGGCCCGCCGAATTTTAATCAACGATGATGGGGGAGTTGACCGTTCACGAACCGGCGTGTGCGGCCTTGAACTCCCGCCGGCGCCGATGCAGGATCGGCTCGGTGTAACCGTTGGGCTGGCTGCAACCCTCGAGGATCAGCTCCTGCGCGGCCTGGAAGGCGATGCTGCCCTCCGGATCCGGGGCCATCGGCAGGTACGCGGGATCACCGGCGTTCTGCTCGTCGACCACCGCGGCCATCCGGCGCAGGCTCGCCTTCACGTCGTCCTCGGTGATGACGCCGTGCCGCAGCCAGTTGGCCAGCAGCTGGCTGGAGATGCGCAGCGTGGCGCGGTCCTCCATGAGGGCGATGTTGTGGATGTCCGGCACCTTCGAGCAGCCGACGCCCTGGTCGATCCAGCGCACCACGTAGCCGAGGATCGACTGGCAGTTGTTGTCGACCTCTTCGTGGATCTCCTCGGGCGCCCAGGCCAGTTCCTTGGCCAGCGGGATGGTCAGCAGTTCGGCGCGGGTGGTGCGCTTCTTGCCGGCCAGCTCCTTCTGGACCTCGGACACGTCGACCTGGTGGTAGTGCATGGCGTGCAGCGTCGCGCCGGTGGGCGAGGGCACCCACGCGGTGGTGGCGCCGGCCTTGGGCTGACCGATCTTCTGCTCGACCATGTCGGCCATCAGGTCGGTCATGGCCCACATGCCCTTGCCGATCTGGGCGCGGCCGGCCAGGCCGCACGCCAGGCCGGTGTCGACGTTGGCGTCCTCGTAGGCCTTGATCCAGGTCTGGGTCTTCATGGCGCCCTTGCGCACCATCGGACCGGCCTCCATCGAGGTGTGGATCTCGTCGCCGGTGCGGTCCAGGAAGCCGGTGTTGATGAACACCACGCGGTCGGCGGCAGCCTTGATACAGGCCTTGAGGTTGACCGTCGTCCGGCGCTCCTCGTCCATGATGCCGACCTTGAGGGTGGCCTCGGGCAGGCCGAGGACGTCCTCGACGCGGCTGAACAGCTCGCAGGTGAAGCCGACCTCGTCGGGCCCGTGCATCTTGGGCTTCACGATGTAGACCGAGCCGGTGCGGCTGTTGGTCAGCTCGCCGTTCTCCTCGGTGGACTTCAGGCCGTGCATGGCGATCAGGCCGGTGAACAGCGCATCCTGGATGCCCTCGGGAATCTCGTTGCCCTCGGCGTCGATGATGGCGTCGTTGGTCATCAGGTGGCCGACGTTGCGGACGAACAGCAGGCTGCGGCCCGGCAGGGTCAGTTCACCCTCGCCGTCCGGCGTGGTGAACACGCGGTCGGGGTTGAGCACGCGGGTGAAGGTCTTGCCGCCCTTGCTGACCTCTTCGGACAGGTCGCCCTTGTTCAGGCCCAGCCAGTTGCGGTAACCGAGCACCTTGTCGTCGGCGTCGACGGCCGCGACCGAGTCCTCGAAGTCCATGATCGTGGTGACCGCGGACTCCAGCACGACGTCCTTGATGCCGGCCTTGTCGGTCGAGCCGACCGGCGAGGTGGGGTCGACCAGGATCTCGATGTGCAGTCCGTGGTGCTTGAGCAGCACCGACCACGAGGCATCCCCGAGCTGGCCGGTGTAGCCGACGAACTCTTCGGGGTTCGCCAGGCCGCTCGACAGTTCGTCGCCCAGTTCGGCCTGCAGCTGGTGCTCGTCGTCGATCTTCAGACCGGTGACGTCGGCCCACGAGCCGGCCGCCAGCGGGACGGCCTGGTCCAGGAAGTTGCGGGCGTAGGCGATCACCTTGTCGCCGCGCACCTTGTTGTAGCCACCCTTGCCGGCCTCGGCGCCGCCCTCGTCGGAGATGACGTCGGTGCCATACAGCGCGTCGTACAGCGAACCCCAGCGGGCGTTGGCGGCGTTGAGCGCGAACCGGGCGTTCAGGATCGGCACCACCAGCTGCGGTCCCGCGGTGCTGGTGATCTCCGGGTCGACGCCCGAGGTCGTGATGCTGAAGTCGGCCGGTTCCGGCTGCAGGTAGCCGATCTCGGACAGGAACTCCTGGTAGGAGGTCTTGAACTCGTCGGTGTCGACGGGGTCGATGACGCGGGCGCGGTGCCACTTGTCGATCTGCGCCTGGAGGTCGTCACGGCGGGCCAGCAGGTCCTGGTTCTGCGGGGTCAGGTCGGTGACAACCTTGTCGACCCCCGCCCAGAAGCTGTCCGGATCGACCCCGGTGCCGGGCAGAGCCTCGTTGGTGATGAAGTCGTGCAGTACGCGGGCCACCCGCAGATTTCCCACCGTCACACGATCAGTCATTTTCTTCTTCCTCCTAAGCAGCCCACACGGCGACCATCCACTTTACCCGTGGGTAACCGCAGCTCACCGGTGCGTCGGCCAATGAGAACCGGGTCACACCGTTATTGCGGTGTCGAGCCGGGCAAACCGATGGCCGGGACGCCGGGCGTGTGCAGGCGTCCGGCCAGCCACGGCAGGGCCGCGGTGAACACCTCTGCGGCGCTGGGGAACGTGTGGTCACCGCCGTGCGGGACGACCGAGCACTCGATGCCGGCGGCGCTGACTAACGCACACATGTAGGTCGCGACGGCGGTGTGGCTCTCCGGATTGTCCGGCGGTTGCACGTTCGTCGGCGTGCCGGCCTGTGCCGGCTGGTACACCACCGGCCCGTTCTCCGACACCGCGAACCAGCCGGCGACGCCGGTGTACGGGCCGTGCTTCCGCACCACGGTCGCGGGATCGAAATGGGCGAACGCCGCCGCGTCACCGCCGAAGAGCCGCGCGATGGTCTGGGGTTCGGAACCGGCGTTGGGGCCGACCTGGCCGTCCATGTCGACGAACGTCTGGAACAGCTCGGGGTGCATGACGGTCGTCATCACCGCGCACGTGCCGCCGGCCGACCAGCCGACGATGCCCCACCGCGACGGGTCGGCACTCGCCGAGAACGTCGACGTGACAAATGGCACAACATCTTTGGTGAGGTGATCGGCGGCCATACCGCGCGGCCCGTTGACGCATTCGGTGTCGTTGGAGAACTGCCCGCTGGTGTCGACGAACACCAGGATGGGGGCGTTGCCGCCGTGGGCGGCCGCGAAATCGTCGGCGGTGCGCTGCGCGCCGCCGGCCGTCGGCCAGTCGGCGGGCCAGCCGAACTCGCCGCCCACCATCACGACCGCCGGTAGCTGTGGGGCGTCGTGCGCGAACCACGCGGGCGGCAGGTAGACGAGCTCCGGACGGGCGCGGAAGCCCGACGCCGTCGTCGGAATCTGCACCGAGACGAGGACGCCGCGGTCCGGGCGCTCGCCGGAGCGGCGCATGGTCAGCGCGGTCTCGAGATCGATCTCGCCGCGCAGCTCGGCGCCGGTGGCGCGCTGCCACAGGGCCTCGACGGTCGGCAGGTAGCCGGTCCAGGTGTTGACCGCCAGACCCGCGCAGACCGCGCACAGCGGCACCACGGCGACGGCCACCGCCCGCCGCCACCAGTGCAGGCCGGGCCAGCCCGCGATGGCCACGACGAGCGCCACCCCGGTCAGCACGATCCACACCCACAGGGACGTCGGGGCCGGCCCGCCCGCCAGGCCCTGATCGGAGATGAACCAGCTGCACGCCAGGGCCAGGACGACGCCGGTCCCGATGGCCACCGGCAGCCACAGCCGCAGCCAGCGCGGCGACCGTCGCCCGACGGCGACGACCAGTGCCAGCACCGTCACCACTTGGATCAGGGTCGGGAGCCAGCCGTCGAGCAGGCCGATGTTCATTCGGCATCCCCGGGGTCCGCCGGCGGCGGGGCCGCGGGCTGCTGGTGGTGCGGCGCCTCGGTCTCGGCCGCGGTCTGTTCGGCGGTCGGGGTCACCTCGTCGCCACCCGAGTCCGACTGGTCGCTGTCGGAGTCGTCCGAGTGCGAACTGGCCGTCGACGTCGGTGTGGTGGAGGTCGGGGTGGCGCCGGGACACGTGTTGGGTGCGGGCACCCCGTTGAACCGGTCGGTGATCCAGCCGAGGGCGTCGGCCTCGTCGGGTTGGACGTAGTCGATGACGTCGCCCATGGCGCAGGCCCGTTCGACGGCGGCGGCGGTCTGCTCGGGCGGCACCAGGCCGTCGGGCGGCCCGGGGGTGATCAGCATCGGCGCGGCGGCCGGCGCCTGCGGCAGCGTCGCCTTGCGCAGGTAACCGCGCAACGCGTCGGCGGCTGCCGGTGTGGTCGGGCCGAGGTCGTGCGGACCCAGCGAATCCAGCACGCCGGTGCGGTCGGCGACCGCCGGGCCGCGGCACGCCGACAACGTGTCCCAGTGGTCGCGGGCGGCGCCGCGGCGGTAGTCCTCGATGGGGAATCCGGGGTAGGCCTGCGGCATGACCGCGAGGTACTGCTGCAGCATCAGCTGCTGGTCGCGGTTCAGGTTCCCCTCGGCCGAGGCGTCGGCCAGCCACTCGAGCGCCGCGGTCGGGGCCAGCGCGACGGCGCCCTGTGGACGGAGCCCGCCGCCGTAGTCGGTGGCCAGCTCGGCGGCCGCCCACGCGGCCTGACCGCCCTGCCCGGTGCCCACGGCGACCCAATTGGTGGAGGCGGCGGAGACCAGCTTGCGCGTCGCCCGCGCCAGGTCGATCAGGTTGAAGCCCTCGGTCGTGGAGTCCAGGTACGGGTGATAGGTCTCGTCGAGCCCGATGCCCTGATAGTCGGTGATCGCCACGAGATAGCCGGCGCCGACCATGAGTCGCACGGTCGGGAGCAGACCCAGCAGGCTCGGCGACGACGACGGCGCGCAGTCGGACTTGATGCCGCTGCCCGGGTTGGCCAGGGCGATGATGCGCCAGCCGCCCTCGGGCGGGTTGCCCTTCGGCAGGAACACCGAGCCCGTCACCTTGGGATGGCTGTCGTTGATGCCCGAAGTCGAGACGTAGGTGATGCGCGCGGAGATCGCGGTCAGCCCGGCCAGTTCGGGGTCGACGGTCGTCAGCGGCTGCGCGGCGACGAGCGTGCCGGGGCCGGCGCCGCTGTAGTCGCCCGGCAACACCTGACCACTGCGCTGCGGGCTGCGGCCCGGCGCATCGTCGGAGCAGCCGGCGACGGTCAGCACGGCGGCGAGGGCAGCCGCCGCGATGCGCAGCGCCGTCCGGGCCGTCACAGCATGCCGCCGTCGGTGTCGTACGCGAGCAAGGCCCGGCACTCGGACAGCAGCGAGTCCCGCAGCGGCACAGCGAGATTGGCGATGTCCTGCTGGCGGCGCACATACTCGGCGCGGCCCGACGGGTCCTCGATGGCGATCGGCTCGATGCCGTAGTCGCTCAGGTCGTACGGGCTGGCCTGCATGTCGAGGACGCGTGCGTCCGCCGCGAGGTCAAGGCAATCCATCAACAGATTCGACTCCAGCAAAGGTCCGAGCTTGTAACTCCATTTGTACAAGTCCATATTTGCGTGCACGCACCCCGGCTGCTCGGTGGCCGCTTGGGCGTGTCGGGTGAGGGCTTCGCCGTTACGCGGTACGGCCGCCTCGGTGAAGAACCGGAAGGCGTCGAAATGCGTGCACCGCAGCGGCATCGACTCGACCACGGCATCGGTGTCCGACGCGCTCAGCCGCAGCGGCACCTGGGCGTGCCGCACCTCGGGCGCGCGGTACACCATGGCCCATTCGTGCAGGCCGAAACAGTTCAGCCGCGCCGGGCGGGCCGCCGTCGCAGCCAACAGGTCGGCGACGAAGGCGACGGTCTCGCGGCGGCCGGCGAGGTACTCGGGCGTCACCGTCACGGCGTCACCGCACCGGCCGTACCCGGCCCGGTCGGTGAACCGCAGCGCGCCGGGACCACTCAGCGCCCGGCCGTATCCCGGATGCCAGCGCCGTAGCTGGCGGGGCTTGAGGCTGTAGTACGTGAACAGGAAGTCCCACACCGGGTGCGGCTCGCCCGCCCGCATCCGCCGTTCATGCGGCGCCAGGAAGGCGTCGACGCGGTCCAGGTAGCGCTGTTCCCGCGCCGCCCAGTCGTCCTCGGCCAGGACCCGCGGCGGCGCGCACACCGTCTCAGACACGGTGGGTACCGTCACGCACCACGCCGACGAGGTCCTCGACCAGGTCTTCCAGCGCCACCATCGCGGTGACGTAGCCGTCGGTGGTCACCAGGGACAGGTGACTGTTGTTGCGGCGCAGCCACGACAGCGCGTCGGCGACCGGCAGCGTCGAGGCGACCATGGGCAGCGGGCGCACCATGGACCGGTCCAGGACCGCGTCGTTGTCGTCCATGCACGGCAGCACGTCCTTGATGTGCAGGTAGCCGAGGTAGGCGCTGTGCCCGTCGGTGACCGGGAACCGGGAGTAGCCCGTCTCGCGCAGCGCCTGGGCCACCGCGCCCACCGTGGGACCGGTCCCGGGCGCGGCGATCGGCACCGCGCGGATGTCCTGCAGCGGTATCGCGACGTCCTTGACCGTCCGGGTCCGGATGTCCAGCGCGCGCTTGAGGCGGACGTGTTCCTCGGCGTCGAGCAGCCCCTCCGACAGTGATTCGGTCAGCATCTCGGACAGTTCGACCGACGAGACCGTGACGTCCAGCTCGTCCTTGGGCTCGACGCCGAGCAGCCGCAGCGTGCTGTTGGCGCACCAGTTGTAGAAGATGACGAACGGCCGGGCGACGCTCATGTAGACCAGGTACGGCGGGATCAGCAGCATCGCGGCCTTCTCTGGCCCGGCGATGGCGATGTTCTTGGGCACCATCTCGCCCAGCAGCACGTGCACCGTCACCACGATCGCCAGGGAGACGCCGAAGGACACGGTGTGCAGCACCGTATCGGGCACGCCGACCGCGTCGAAGGGCTCCTCGAGCAGGTGCGCGACGGCCGGTTCGCCGACGCGGCCCAGCAGGATCGAGCAGATCGTGATGCCGAGCTGGGCACCGGCGAGCATCATCGACAGCCGCTCACCGGCCCGCAGCACGGTGACGGCGCTGCGCTTGCCCTGTTCGGCCAGTGCCTGCAGCCGGTCGCGCCGCGCCGAGATGAGCGCGAACTCAGACCCGACGAAGAACGCGTTGGCGCCCAGCAGCACCATGGTCAGCAGGATGCCGAGGACGTCATTCATGGTCGGCTCCCGACTCGGTCGGGTCCAGCTGGGTGAGCTCCAGCTGGTCGATGCGCCGGCCGTCCATCCGGATCACCGTGGCCTTCCAGCGCACGGGGTCCAGTTCGGGATTGTCCGGGTCGAATTCGGTCAGGACGACGGTGTCGCCGACGTCCGGGATGTGGCCGAGCTCCTTGAGCACCAGGCCACCGATGGTCTCGTAATCGCCTTCGGGCGCGCGGAACGGGGTCTCGGTGTCCACCTCGTCGATGCGCATCAGACCCGACACCAGCCAGCCGTCGCGCACCTCGACGACGTCGGGGGTGGCGTCGTCGTGTTCGTCGCGGACGTCGCCGACGATCTCCTCGATGAGGTCCTCGACGGTGACCATGCCGGCGGTGCCGCCGTATTCGTCGACCACGAGGGCGGTCTGGACGCCGTTGGCCCGGATCTGGGTCATCACCGCGTCACCGTCGAGGGTCGACGGCACCGTCGGGACGGGCCGCGCCAGCTGCGCCAGCCGGGTGCCGGCGCGCAGCTCGACGGGTATCGCGAAGACCTGTTTGACGTGCACGATGCCGACGGTCTCGTCGAGGTCGCCGGCGACGATGGGGAAGCGCGAGAACCCGGTGCGGATGGCCGTCTCGATGAGGTCGGCGACGGTGTCGGTGACCTCCAGCGACTCGATCATGGACCGCGGCGTCATCAGTTCCTCGGCGGTGCGGCCGCCGAATTGCAGTGAGCGGTCGATCAATTCGGCCGTCTGCGGGTCCAGCGAGCCGCTCTCGGCGGAGTTGCGCACCAGCGCCAGCAGCTCCTGCGCGGACCGCGCCGAGCGGAGCTCGTCGGCGGGCTCGACCCCGAGCCGGCGCAGCACCCAGTTGGCGGTGCCGTTGGTCAGCTTGATGGCGGGGGAGAACAACAGGGAGAAGAACCACTGCCACGGCACGGTGGCGCGCGCGGTGGGCACCGGCCGGGCGACGGCGAGGTTCTTGGGCACCAGCTCGCCGAACACCATCGACACCGACGTGGCGATCAGCAGCGCCAGCGTCAGGGCCACCGGGTCGGTGAACCGCTCGGGCAGGCCGACGGCGTGCAGCGGGCCGTGCAGCAGCCGCGCCACGACGGGCTCGGCGAGGTAACCGGTGATCAGCGTGGTGATCGAGATGCCGATCTGGGCGCCCGACAGCTGGAAGGACAGGTTGCGGTGCGCGGTGCGGATGATGCGGTCGCGGCGGCCCCCGTCACGGGCGTTGGCCTCGACGGTGCTGCGTTCCAGCGCCGTCAGGGAGAACTCGGCCGCCACGAAGACTGCCGTCCCGAGGGTGAGCAGGATGAACGCGGCCAGGCTCGCGATGGTCAGCGCGGTGGTCACCGTGCACCACCGCTCGGGGCGCCGGGCTGACGGCCCGGCCGGCTACTGGGAGGTTCGGAGTCGATGGACTCGGCGCTCGACTCGGGGAGCGCGTGATCGGCCTGGCACGCTCCCGCCTGGCTCGGGACGGTCGACGCCCCAACAGGTGCCTGCGGCACGTGCTCCCTTTCGCTGAATCGATATCGACAGCCGTCCGACGCCTGCTGCGTGCGGCGGCCGTACGGCAATGGTAGCTGGTCGGCCCTTGCGGACCTGCTCACCAACCCGTCGGCAGCGGGTGTCCTTCGGCGAATCCGGCGGCCGACTGCACCCCGAGCACCACCTTCTCGTGCAGCTCGGCGAGGTTTGCCGCGCCGACGTACGTGCAGGTGCTGCGGACGCCGGACGTGATGTGGTCGAGCAGGTCCTCGACGCCGCCGCGCACCGGGTCCAGCGCCATCTTCGACGACGAGATGCCTTCCTCGAACAGGGCCTTGCGGGCCCTGTCGAACGCGCCATCGCTGGCCGTGCGGGCCGCGACCGCGCGCTTGGAGGCCATGCCGAAGCTCTCCTTGTAGACGCGGCCCTCGCGGTCCATCAGCAGGTCGCCCGGTGACTCGTACGTGCCGGCGAACCACGACCCGATCATCACGTTCGAGGCGCCCGCCGCCAGGGCCAGTGCCACGTCGCGCGGGTGCCGGACGCCGCCGTCGGCCCAGACGTGGCCGCCGAGTTCCTTTGCCGCCGCGGCACATTCGACGACCGCGGAGAACTGCGGGCGGCCCACCCCGGTCATCATCCGCGTGGTGCACATGGCGCCCGGGCCGACGCCCACCTTGACGATGGACGCGCCCGCGTTGATCAGGTCGCGCGTGCCGGCGCCCGACACCACGTTGCCGGCGGCCAGCGGCAGCCCGAGGTCGAGCGCGGCCACGGCGGACAGCGCGTCGAGCATCTTGGACTGGTGCCCGTGCGCGGTGTCGACCACCAGGACGTCGACACCGGCCTCGGCCAGGGCCCGGGCCTTGGCGGCGACGTCACCGTTGATGCCGACGGCGGCCGCGATGCGGAGCCGGCCCTGCGCGTCGACGGCGGGGGTGTAGATGCCGGCGCGGATGGCACCGGTGCGCGTCAGCACGCCGGCCAGCGAGCCGTCGGCATTGGTCAGGACTGCCACGCCGGTCGGGGAGTGCTCCAGCAGGTCGAACACCTTGCGCGGCTCGGTGCCCGCGGGCGCTGACACGAAGTCGGTGGTGGCCACGTCGCGGACGCGCGCGAAGCGGTCCACCCCGGCGCAGCCGGCCTCGGTGACCAGGCCCAGCGGGCGGCCGTCGTCGACGACGACCGCGGCGCCGTGCGCGCGCTTGTGGATCAGGGCCAGCGCGTCCGAGACCGAGTCGTCGGGCGCGAGCACGACCGGGGTGTCGACCACCAGGTCGCGGCTCTTGACGAAGTCGACGGTGCCCCGCACGGCATCGATGGGCAGGTCCTGCGGCAGCACCACGATGCCGCCGCGGCGGGCCACGGTCTCGGCCATGCGGCGGCCGGCGACAGCGGTCATGTTGGCGACGACGATCGGGATGGTGGTGCCCGTGCCGTCGGTGGTGGCCAGGTCGACGTCGAAGCGGGACGTCAGTTCGGAGCGCCCCGGTACCACGAAGACGTCGTTGTAGGTCAGGTCGTACGGGGGCCGGTGGCCAGCCGATTCATACTCGAGAAACTGCACACCGTCAGCCTAGTTGGCTCGCCCGACAATGCCGAGTGGACGCAGAACTGCCCCGCTGCCGGTGCAGAGGGGCAGTTCGCGTGACGGGAAACCTAGGCTTCGACCTCGGTGCGGTCGCCGCTCCACAGGGTGTGGAACTTCTTGCCCTCCGGGGCGTCGGTGCGGCCGTAGGTGTGGGCGCCGAAGAAGTCGCGCAGGCCCTGCGTCAGCGCGGCGGGCAGCCGTTCGGTGCGCAGCGCGTCGTAGTACGACAGCGACGACGCGAAGCCCGGGACCGGGATGCCCAGCTCGGTGGCGGTCACGACGACGCGGCGCCAGCTGTCGATGCCCGACTCGACCGCGCTGCGGAAGTACGGCGCGGCCAGCAGGGTGGCGAGTTCCGGTTCGGCGTCGAACGCCTCCTTGATCCGGTTCAGGAACTTGGCGCGGATGATGCAGCCGCCGCGCCAGATGGTGGCCAGGTCGCCGGGCTTGACGTTCCAGCCGTATTCGGCGCTGCCGGCCTCGATCTGGTTGAAGCCCTGCGCGTACGCGACGATCTTGGAGGCGTACAGCGCCTGCCGCACGTCCTCGATGAATTTCGTGGCGTCGCTGGGCTTTTCGCCGAGGTGGCCCGAGGCCAGGCCGACCGTCGCGCGGCGCTGCGGCACCGAGCCCGACAGGGCGCGGGCGAAAACGGCTTCGGCGATACCGGTGATCGGGATGCCGAGGTCGAGCGCGGACTTGACGGTCCAGCGGCCGGTGCCCTTCTGCTCGGCCTCGTCGACGATGACGTCGACCAGCGGCTTGCCGGTCTTGGCGTCGACCTGCTTGAGCACCTCGGCGGTGATCTCGATGAGGTAGCTGTCCAGGTCGCCCTTGTTCCATTCGGCGAACACGTCGGCGATCTCGCCGGCTGCCATGCCGAGGCCGTCGCGCAGCAGCTGGTAGGCCTCACCGATGAGCTGCATGTCGGAGTACTCGATGCCGTTGTGCACCATCTTGACGAAGTGGCCGGCGCCGTCGGGCCCGATGTGCGTGCAGCACGGCACGCCGTCGACGTGCGCGGAGATCTCTTCGAGCAGCGGCCCGAGCGAGACGTACGACTCGGCGGGCCCGCCCGGCATGATCGACGGGCCGTTGAGCGCGCCCTCTTCGCCACCGGAGATGCCGGCACCGACGAAGTGCAAGCCGCGCTCGCGGATCGCCTTCTCGCGGCGGATGGTGTCGGTGTACAGCGCGTTGCCACCGTCGATGATGATGTCGCCGGGCTCCATGGCGTCGGCGAGTTCGTTGATCACGGCGTCCGTCGGATCGCCGGCCTTGACCATGATGATCACGCGGCGCGGCTTCTCCAGCGCGTCCAGGAACTCGGCGATGGTCTCGCTGCGGACGAACTTGCCCTCCGAGCCGTGCTCGGCCAGCAGCGCGTCGGTCTTGGCGACGGAGCGGTTGTGCAGCGCGACGGTGTAGCCGTGGCGGGCGAAGTTACGGGCGAGATTGGAGCCCATGACCGCCAGGCCGGTGACCCCGATCTGGGCGGTAGCGGTGGTTGATTCCGGGTTTCCCGACGAGCTCACGGCTGGCCCTTTCGTTGTTTGGTTGTGGCGCATAGCATTTCGGACCGGCCTGGGCCGGTGCGGCGTCATCCGCCACGGAAGGGAGATGCTGCCAGTCGCAAAGTCTACGAGAAGAACAACCGGTGCAATTCAGTGAGCCAGGGCACAGCCACCGCGACGGTCGGTACGACCAGGACGGAGGCGGCCGCCAGGTAGGCGCCCGCGGCGACCCAGGAGCTGTTGGGTTCGCCGGCCAGGCGCTGCACCCGCAGGACGGTCGTCGGCCCGCCCGCGGCGAGGGCGCCCTTGGGTGCCCGGCCCGACGCGCAGGCCACCAGGGCGCGGGCCAGTGGCGTGGGGCCGGTGGCGCGGACGGCGGCGTCGTCGGCGAGCAGTTCGATCAGGAACCGGACCGCGTCGAGGGCGCTGGCGCTCCGGACGAAGCGGGGGAAGGCGGCGTGCACGGCGATGAACATCTCGAGCACGAGGTCGTGCCGGGCGCGCAGGTGGGCGTGTTCGTGGCTGAGGATGGCGGCGATCTCACTGTCGTCGAGGTGCTTGAGCGCACCTTCGCTGAGGACGACGCGGCTGCGGACGCCGGGCAGACAGTAGGCGAGGGGCTGCTGGACATCGAGGATGCGCAGGCCGTGCCCGATGAGGTGACGGGCCTGGGGTGCGGGGGCGGTGTCCCGCGAACAGTCGAGCAGGTCGACGATCATCCGGTGGTGGGCACGTCGGCGCCGCGTCGCGATGGCGACCTGGACGAAGGCGATGGCCAGCCGGGCGCTGACGACGAGGGTCAGGGCGAAGACCGCGACATGGGTGATCCACAACGGCCAGCCCATGACGCTGATCTCGCTGGTCGCGGTGGTTGTGGGACGACCGTCCGGGCCAGGCGCGAAAAGCCTGCTGGCGACGGCGATACCGGCGCTGAAGGCGGAGAGCACGGCGGCGATGGCGACGGACTGCCACAGCACGATCGCGGCCCGGGGGGCCCGCTGTGGCCACGATGCGCGCGCCAGCAGGGCGGGTACCGGCCCGACCAGCAGTAGCGCGACGATGGTGAAGGCCAGGGCGGACACGCGCTTAGTGTCTCTCAGTCGGTGCCGGAATTGCCAGTCGCCGGTGGGATTCGGTGCTTGGCTTCCAGCTCATCGAGGGCGCGCCGGAGCGCATCGGCCTCGTCGACGCCGACGCGTTCGACGAAATGCACCAGCGCCGCGACGCGGCTGCCGGAGTCCGCGGCCTGGTCGAGGGCGTCGACCATCAGGCCCGCGACCAGCTCGTCGCGGCCGTGGGTCGGTGCGTAGCGGTGCGCGCGGTCGTCACGATGCTGGACGACCAGGTTCTTCTTCGCCAGGCGCTGCAGCACGGTCATGATCGTGGTGTAGGCCAGATCCCGGCGCGTCGCGAGTGCTTCATGCACCTGACGCACGGTTTGCGGCTCGCGGGAGGACCACAGGTGGTCCATCACCTCGCGCTCCAGCTCGCCCAGTCGCGTCAATTTCGCCATGTCCTATTTCACTCTTTCGGCAGTGTTCTCAGGGTACTACGCATTTACTACCGTGCGTCGTATCCATTTCGGATGTTCTCCCCAACGCCCCGGTGGCGCGTCGTGGTTCCCGGTCAGGGCTGTTTTTCTGCTGCTTGTGAGTCCCGTCACAGCGGTTTACATCTCGCGGGTCGTCACTATAGTAAGGCTAACCTAACTTAAGGATGTGTTCATGCCCTCCGCTGTGACTGACCCGCTGATCGCCACGATGGACATCCGCCGGATGCTGCCGCTGCACGAGTCGAGTCGTCGTCTGCGCGAGTTGTGTCCCAGTGATCCCCGGGTCTACGGCGTCGCGGTGATGGACGACATCTCCCGACGCCGATGGTGGCCGCTCGCCGAAGCGGTGACGGGCGACCGCATGCAGATGATGTTCGACACGGCGACCGGCGACACCGGCAGCGAGGCGGTGGCCGCCCAGCAGGTGGCCGCAATGCTGGCGCACGTCGTGGTCGGCCGGGTCGTGCCGCTGCTGGTGCTCGAGGGCCGTGCCTGGGATCCCGGCTTGGAGAACCTGTGGGTCCACGTCGACTCGGAGGGCGGCATCGACTGGGTCGGCGTCGCCGACCCGACATTGCGGGTGCTGCCCGGGGATCCGGTGTTCGGAGGGCTGGGAGTGCCGGCGACCCGCCGGATCGGGGAGGGTGTCGTCGCGTTCCCGGGTGAGGAAGCGCTCGCGACCTGGCTCGCCCATCGTTGCCACCGTGCGCTGAACCCGCTGTTCGCGAAGCTCTTCGACGTCAGCGGCGGCATCCTCGCGGTGTCGGCGATGTGGCACATCGTCGGTGCGTCCGTGGTCAGCACGGCGACCCAGGTGCCGCTGTTGGCCGGGGTGGGCGAGGCTGACGGTATGCGCCGTGCGCAGGCGGTGCTGGACACCCTTGTTGGGTTCGGTGCGCCGGTGCGCGGCCGCGACCGGATGCAACTGGCAAGGGCTTGCTAATTAGGCAAGCCTTGCCTACTATTCAGGAGTCGAAAGACCAACGGACCGCGCCGGAATCCTGAGGGCTGCAGTGATTCCCGGTCCATTCGAAGAGCAGGCCCCGCACCATCGGTGCGGGGCCTGCTCGCTTTGGTGGCGCGTGGGTGCCGAACTCGCCGCCACCGGCGCTCGTGTAGACAGCTATTCGTGACGACATCTGTGCCCGAGGGCCTCGGCAAGGGCTTCGACAGCGAAATCGGACTGACCTATCTCGAGGTCACCCCGGACGGCGGCCGCGCCCAGCTGACCATCACCGACAAGATCCTGCAGCCGTGGGGCATCGTGCACGGTGGCGTCTACTGCGCCATCGTCGAGGGTCTGGCGAGCGTGTCCGGCCACGTCTGGCTCGCCGAGCACGGCGGCGGCACCGTCGTCGGCGTCAACAACAACACCGACTTCCTCCGCGCGCTCAAGGCCGGCACCGTCACCGCCACCTCGACGCCGATCCACCGGGGCCGGCGGCAGCAGCTGTGGCTGGTCACCATTACCGACGAGGACGATCGTCCGGTGGCGCGGGGCCAGGTGCGGCTGCAGAACCTCGAGGGCTGAGCGCCCGCCTGCGGTGAGGGGCTGAAAACCACCGCCCGACATGCCATTCCCGGCGTGCCGTGGCAATATCGCCCCTTATGCGTTTGACGCCGCATGAGCAAGAACGCCTGCTGATTTCGTACGCCGCCGAACTGGCGCGCCGACGGCAGGCCCGAGGGCTGCGCCTCAATCATCCCGAGGCGGTCGCGGTGATCACCGATCACCTGATGGAAGGCGCCCGTGACGGGCGGACCGTCGCGGAGCTCATGGTCAGCGGCCGTGAGGTGCTCAGCCGCGACGACGTCATGGAGGGGGTCCCGGAGATGCTGTCCGACGTCCAGGTCGAGGCCACCTTCCCGGATGGCACCAAACTCGTCACCGTCCACTATCCGATCGCCTGAGGCCCGACGATGACCGAACGCGCGACCGTCGAGGGGGCGGGGCTGATTCCGGGCGAAATCCTTTACGGCGACGGCGATATCGCCATCAACGCCGGTGCCGAGCGGCTGACCCTCGACGTGGTCAACGCCGGTGACCGGCCGGTGCAGGTCGGCAGCCACGTGCATTTCCCGCAGGCCAATTCCGCGTTGGAGTTCGACCGCGCCGCCGCACACGGGTACCGGCTCGACGTGCCGGCGGGCACCGCGATCAGGTTCGAACCCGGGGTCGCGCAGCGGGTTGCCCTGGTCCCGTTGGGCGGAACCCGCGAGGTGTACGGGCTGTCGCTGAATCCGCCCGGAAAGCTGGATGGCTGATGAGCGCTGGCGCGAAGAACGGACGGCACGAATGAGTTCCCTTTCCCGCTCACGGTATGCGGCGCTCTTCGGGCCGACGACGGGCGACCGCATCCGTCTGGCGGACACCGATCTGCTGATCGAGATCACCGAGGACCTCAGCGGCGGCCCGGGCCTGTCGGGCGACGAGGCGGTCTTCGGCGGCGGCAAGGTGCTGCGTGAGTCGATGGGGCAGGCGCGTACGACCCGGGCCGACGGCGCGCCGGACACCGTGATCACCGGCGCGATCATCATCGACTACTGGGGAATCATCAAGGCCGACATCGGGATTCGGGACGGCCGCATCGTCGCCATCGGCAAGGCCGGCAACCCCGACATCATGTCCGGGGTGCACCCCGATCTCGTGGTGGGCCCGTCCACCGAGATCATCGCCGGCAACGGCCGCATCCTCACCGCCGGCGGCATCGACTGTCACGTGCACTTCATCTGTCCCCAGCTGCTGGAGGAGGCGATCGGCGGCGGCATCACCACCATGATCGGTGGCGGCACCGGACCGGCCGAGGGCAGCAAGGCCACCACTGTCACGCCCGGCGCCTGGCATCTCGGGCGCATGCTGCAGGCGCTCGACGGCTGGCCGATGAACATCCTGTTGCTGGGCAAGGGCAACACCATCAACCCCGACTCGATGTGGGAGCAGTTGCGCGGCGGCGCCGCCGGTTTCAAGTTGCACGAGGACTGGGGCACCACCCCGGCCACCATCGACGCGTGTCTGCGGGTGGCCGAGGAGGCCGACGTCCAGGTGGCCCTGCACTCCGACACGCTCAACGAGATGGGGTTCGTCGAGGACACGCTGGCGGCCATCGCCGGCCGGGCCATCCACGCGTACCACACCGAGGGCGCCGGCGGCGGTCATGCGCCCGACATCATCACGGTGGCCAGTCACCCGAACGTGATGCCCAGTTCGACCAACCCGACGCGCCCGCACACCGTCAACACCCTCGACGAACACCTCGACATGCTGATGGTGTGCCACCACCTCAACGCTGCCGTGCCGGAGGATTTGGCGTTCGCGGAGAGCCGGATTCGGCCGTCCACCATCGCCGCCGAGGACCTGCTGCACGACATCGGCGCCATCTCGATGATCGGCAGTGACAGCCAGGCCATGGGCCGCATCGGCGAGGTGGTGATGCGGACGTGGCAGACGGCGCACGTGATGAAGAAGCGCCGCGGTCCGCTCGAAGGCGACCCCGGCGGCGCGCGAGGCAACGACAACAACCGGGTCCGCCGCTACGTGGCGAAGTACACCATCTGCCCGGCGGTGACGCACGGTATCGATCACGAGCTGGGCTCGGTGGAGGTCGGCAAGCTGGCCGATCTGGTGCTCTGGGAGCCCGCGTTCTTCGGCGTCCGTCCGCACCTGGTGCTCAAAGGCGGCGCGATCGCCTGGGCGGCGATGGGCGACGCCAATGCCTCGATCCCGACGCCGCAACCCGTCCTGCCGCGGCCGATGTTCGGCGCCCACCCGACGGTGGCGGCCGGCCTGGCGGTGCATTTTGTCTCGCCCACCGCCATCGAGGACGACCTCGCGGCGCGACTCGGCTTGCGGCGCAGGCTCGTTCCGGTCAAGAACGTCCGTGGCCGGGGCAAGGCCGACCTGCCGCTCAACGACGCCATGCCCGACATCCGGGTCGATCCCGACACGTTCACGGTCCGCATCGACGGCGAGGTCTGGCAGGAACAACCCGCCGCCGAGCTGCCGATGGCACAGAGATACTTCCTGTTCTGATGGACAGCGGCTGTTCTGATGGATAGTGGCCTGGCCACCCTGCTGGCACTGGCGGATTCGCGGCTGCCGACCGGCGGGCACGTCCACTCCGGCGGTGTCGAGGAGGCGGTCACCAGCGGTCTGGTGACCAACGTGGTGACGCTGCAGGCCTACCTGCGCCGGCGCATCCGGACCCAGGGGCTCGTCACCGCCTCCATCGCCGCGGCGGTCCACAGCGGGCTCGACCCGGTGGCAGCCGACCGCGAAACCGACGCGCGCACACCAGCTCCCGCGGCCCGGCAGGCCTCCCGGGCGCAGGGCCGTGGGCTGGTACGGCTGGCGCGCCGGGTCTGGCCGGACACCGACTGGAGCACCGTGGGCACCCGGCCACATCTCGCGGTGGCCTCGGGTGTGGTGGGTCGTGTCAGCGGGCTCGACCCCGAACAGACGTGCGCCACAGTCGTTTACACCACCATGACCGGCTCGGCGACGGCGGCGCAACGCCTGCTGGCACTCGATCCGGCCGACGTCGCCGCGCTGACCTTCGAGCTGTCGGGGCTGTGCGACGCCACCGCGGCCGAAGCGGCGAAAGGCATCGCGGACCTGTCCGATCCACTGCTCGACGTCCTGGCGCAACGACACGCCGGCCGCGACCGCCCCCTGTTCGCCTCCTGAACCGAAAGGTCCACCATGCCACCACATTTCATCGACGGCCAGCCGCACCATCACCACGGCCGGCCCAAGCGCGAGCGGCAGCCGGGTGAGCCGCTGCGCATCGGCGTCGGCGGCCCCGTCGGCTCCGGTAAGACGGCGCTCGTCGCGGCGCTGTGCCGGCAGCTGCGCGACGAGCTGTCCCTGGCCGTGCTGACCAACGACATCTACACCACCGAGGACGCCGACTTCCTGCGCCGGCACGCCGTGCTGCCCGACGAGCGCATCGCCGCGGTGCAGACCGGCGGCTGCCCGCACACCGCGATCCGCGACGACATCACCGCGAATCTGGACGCCATCGACGATCTCATCGAGACCAACGACAAGCTCGACCTCATCCTGGTGGAGTCCGGGGGAGACAACCTGACCGCGACGTTCTCCTCGGGTCTGGTGGACGTCCAGATCTTCGTCGTCGACGTGGCCGGTGGTGACAAGGTGCCGCGCAAGGGCGGCCCCGGCGTCACGTACTCGGACCTGTTGGTGGTCAACAAGACCGATCTCGCGCCGATGGTCGGCGCCGACCTCGACGTCATGCGGCGCGACGCCGGCCAGGTGCGCGGTGACCGCCCGACGGTGCTGATCTCGCTCACCGAGGATCCGGCCGCGTCGCTGGTGCAGGCCTGGGTGCGCGAACAGCTCGCCGGCGCCGGGGTGACGAACGCCTGAGTGATGCACACCCAGGTTCTGATCGTCGCGACCCCCGGCCGGGGCCCGCGCATCGAATGCGTCGGCGGTGTGGCCGCGCGCCGCACCGCCCCCGACGCCGTCCACCTGGTGTCCACGGCCGCAACACCATTGGGCGGTGACACCATCGACGTGCGCGTCATCGTCGAGGCCGGTGCCCGGCTGCGGGTGCGCAGCGTGGCTGCCATGGTGGTGCTGCCCGGTGCGATGACGGCGCAGTCACGCTCGGCCTGGGATCTCGAAGTGGCCGGGGAACTCGACCTGGATCCGGAGCCGACCGTCGTCGCGGGCGGCAGCAGCCACCGGGCCACGACGCGACTGCAGATCGCCGAGACGGGCCGGGTGCGGCTGCGCGAACGCGTACAGGTCGGACGGACCGGCGAGCAGCACGGCTTCTGGGAGGGCACACTGCACGTCGACCACGAGGCGCTGCCGGTGGTGCGGCACCGCGTCGAACTCGGCGCCGGCGCCGTCAGTGACGACGAGATCGCCGCTCCGCGCGCGTATGTCAGCGAATTCTGTTACCCAGAAAGCGATCTCGGCGTGATCCGTACCGCCGATGGGTACGAATCACGCCGAGATCAGGTGGTCATGCCCCTGGCCGACGGGGGTTGCCTGTCGGCGTGGCAGGGACCAAGGCTTTAGTTCAGGAAGCCACCGGGTCGGGTGTGGCTTGAACAGATGATGCGATCTCCTCGAGTTCGCCGATGCGGGTGCGGGCGTAGGCCTGCTGCTCGGTGATGGTCAGCTGACCGCGCTGGCGGCTCATGAACGTCACCGTCCACGACAGCAGCGTGGCGATCTTGGTCTTGAAGCCCACGAGGTAGATCAGGTGCAGCCCCAGCCACGCCAGCCAGGCGATGAAGCCGCCGAATTCCAGCTTGGCCTTCTCGCCGAGCGGAATCTGGGCGACGGCGTTCCACTTGGAGACCGTGGCCATCGAGCCCTTGTCGAAGTACGAGAACGGTTCGCGCGGCTTGGGCTTGGTGCCGTGCGCGCGGGCCTTGGCCTCGTTCTTCAGGATCGCGGCGACGTGCTTGCCGCCCTGGATCGCGCCCTGCGCCATGCCCGGGACGCCCTCGACGAAGGCCATGTCACCGACGACGAAAACGTTCGGGTGGCCCGGGATCGACAGGTCCGGATTCACCTTGACGCGGCCGGCCCGGTCGATCTCGGTGTCCGACTGGTTGGCCAGGTCGCGACCGAGCGGGCTGGCCTGCACACCGGCGGACCACACCTTGCAGGCCGACTCGATGCGCCGGATGGTGCCGTCCTTGTCCTTGACGGTGATGCCGTTGCGGTCGACGTCGGTGACCATCGCGTTGAGCTGAATCTCGACGCCCATCTTCTCGAGCCGGTTCTTGGCCTTCAGACCCAGCTTCTCGCCCATGGGCGGCAGCACCGCCGGCGCGGCGTCGAGCAGGATGACCTTGGCCTCGGTCGGGTCGATGTGCCGGAAACTGCCCTTGAGGGTCTGGTCCGACAGCTCCTGGATCTGCCCGGCCATCTCCACACCGGTCGGGCCGGCGCCGACGACCACGAAGGTCAGCAGCTTCTTGCGGCGCTCGGGGTCGCTGGACCGCTCGGCCTGCTCGAACGCACCGAGGATGCGGCCGCGCAGTTCGAGCGCGTCGTCGATGGTCTTCATGCCCGGCGCCCACTCGGCGAAGTGGTCGTTGCCGAAGTAGGACTGACCGGCACCGGCGGCGATGATCAGGCTGTCGTACGGCGTGCTGTAGGTGTGCCCCAGCAGGATCGAGTCGACGGTCTGGTTCTCCAGGTCGATGTGCGTCACGTCGCCGAGCAGCACCTGGGCGTTCTTCTGCTTGCGCAGGATCAGCCGGGTGGGCGGGGCGATCTCACCTTCGGAGATGATGCCCGTGGCCACCTGGTACAGCAGCGGCTGGAACAGGTGGTGCGTGGTACGGGCGATCAGCTTGATGTCGACATCAGCGTGCTTGAGGGCTTTGGCACTGGACAGGCCACCGAAGCCCGAACCGATGATGACGACCTTGTGGCGATCCGTTGCCGTAGCTCCGGGGTGGACCATGTTGAGGGGCTCCTCGACGTACTACTACAAGACTGTTTACATACACAGGCTAGTCGCAGCTGAATCGATCAATGCAGTGAGATGCCCCACCGGGCCCGGCTAGGCGCCGATCACCGAATGCAGGGCAGCTCCGAGTGCGGCGATGACGCCGGGTACGTAGCCCGTGACCTGCGTCGGGATGTTGATGATGACGCCGTCGACGCCGACGTCGAACACCTTGGCCTTCAATTGTTCGGCGACGCTTTCGGCGCTGCCGGCGACCATGTTCTGGCGGTTGGCCTCGGGGATCGCGGCGGGAGTCGCCCGGTCGTCGATGAGCGCGGTGAGCAGCATGCTGGTTTCGAGGGTCGCCGGGTCGCGGTCGATCTTCTCGCAAGCGTCGCGGACGACGCCCAGCTTGTGGGGCAGCTCTTCGAAGCCGCCGATGATGTTCAGGTGGTCGAAGTGCCGTGCCGCCAGCGGGATGGTCTTCTTCTCGCCGCGGCCGCCGATCAGCAGGGGGATGTGGTCGCGGTAGCGGGGGTTGGCCATGGCTTCGACGGTGCGGTAGTACTGGCCGCTGAAGGTCGGGCGCTCGCCCTTGAGCATCGGCAGCACGATCTGCAGTGACTCGTTCAGGCGGTTGAACCGGTCGGTGAAGGTGCCGAAGTCGAATCCGAGCTGCTCGTGCTCGAGCTCGAACCAGCCGGTGCCGATGCCGAGGATCGCGCGGCCCTGGCTCATGACGTCGAGCGTGGTGATGGCCTTGGCCAGCAGCGTCGGATTGCGGTAGGTGTTGCCGGTGACCATGGTGCCCAGCTGCACCTTCTGGGTCGCGGCCGCGAGGCCACCGAGCGCGGTGTACGCCTCGAGCATCGGCTGATCGGGGGTGCCGATCATCGGCAGCTGATAGAAGTGGTCCATCACGAAGACGGAGTCGAAGCCGGCGGCCTCGGCCTCCCGCGCCTGGGCGACGACGGTCGGGTACAGCTCGCTGACGCCGGTGCCGTAGGAGAAGTTGGGAATCTGGAGAGCGAATCGAATCGTCACGATTCGACCCTAGTCACCAACCACCTTGTCGCGTCCTGCGTTTCGCCGGGCGCGAAGCCCGGGCGAAACGGGAATAAATCCGGATCAGGCGAAGGTTGCGAGCGCACCGGCGCTCACGTGCAGCGTCTCGCCGGTGATGTGGCGGGCTGCGGGCGTGGTCAGGAAGAGCGCGAGCTTGGTCAGCTCGGACCCGACGGTCGCACCGCCGGTCTCGACGCCGTCGTAGCCCGCTTCCGAGCCGCGGCCGGCGGCGACCACGTTGATCGTGATGCCGCGGACGCCGAAGTGCTCGGCCTGGCCGGCGGTCCAGTTCGACACGGCCGCCTTGATCGCGGCGTCGGCGGTGCCGTCCTTGGGGCACTCCGGCACGACGGTCACGATGGCACCGCCCGAACGCATCTGGTCGCCGAGGATCTGGACGGTCAGGACGGCCGACAGCAGCGAGGAGTCGAGCGTGTTGCGCCATACGGCGGCGCGCTCGGCCAGGGTGTAGGTGCGCGGGTCGCCGGCGGACCAGGCGGGAGCCGGGACGTTCACGATGGTGTCGAGGTGCTGCGGCAGCTTGTCGCGCATCTGCTCCAGCGCGGCGCCGTCGGTGTTGTCCAGCACGATCGACTCGACTTCGAGTTCCTTGGCGGCCACTTCGAGCTCGTCGCGGCGGGCGCCGGCGATGGTGACGTTGTGCCCGGCGTCGCGGAATCCCGCGGCGATGACGCGGCCGAGATCGGTATCGCCTCCGGTGACCAGAACGTCCATGAACAGGGCCTCCTCGTGTGCAACGCTGAACGCGGTTGCCGCCATGTTACTGGACAGTAGCTAGCTGACGAAACTCGCCACGCGGAGGAATGACCCCTAGGGTTTTGCGCATGTGGCTCATGCGCAAGTTGATGCGCGCTGTGGCGGTATCGGTCCTGCTCGGCGGAGTCGGAGCGTTGTCCGGATGCGGTTCGGAGCACAAGACCTCGGGCCCCGTCGTCAACGTGTACGCGGCGGCGTCCCTGAAGCAGGCATTCACCGCGCTCGCCGACCGCTACAAGAAGGAGAACCCGGGCGCGGACGTGCAGTTCAACTTCGCGGGCTCGTCGTCGTTGGTCGAACAGCTGACGCAGGGCGCGAAGGCCGATGTGTTCGCCTCGGCCGACGCCAACAACATGACCAAGGCGGCCAAGGCCGGGTTGCTCGCGGGCACCCCGGTGAACTTCGCCGCCAACACGCTCGTCATCGTGACCCCGCCGGGAAACCCCAAGCATGTGGGCAACTTCGGTGATCTGGCCCGGCCCGGACTGAACGTCGTGGTGTGTGCCCGTCAGGTGCCGTGCGGCACGGCGACGCGGAAGGCCGAGAAGATCGTCGGCGTCGAACTCAAGCCGGTCAGTGAGGAGACGTCGGTGACCGACGTGCTGAACAAGGTCACCAGCGGCCAGGCCGACGCGGGGCTCGTCTATCAGACCGACGCCAAGTCGGCGGGCGACAATGTGGCCACGGTCGAGTTCCCGCAGGCGGCGTCGGCGGTGAACATCTACCCGATCGGGGTGCTGAAGTCGGCGGCCGACGCCTCGGCTGCCCAGCGGTTCGTCGACCTGGTCACGAGTGACACGGGCCGCCAGACCCTGGCGCAGTTCGGGTTCGCACAGCCTTGAACCCCGGGCTGCCGCGCTGGATCTACGTCCCGGCGGCTCTGGGTGCGGTGTTCGTCGTCCTCCCGCTGATCGCGGTCGCGGCGAAGGTCGACTGGTCGCGATTCCTGGAGCTCATCAGCAGCGACTCGTCGGTGACCGCGCTGGCCCTGAGTCTCAAGACCGCCGCGGCCAGCACCGTGCTCTGCGTGGTGCTGGGTGTGCCGATGGCGCTGGTCCTGGCGCGCAGCGGCTCCCGGGTGGTGCGCTGGACCCGCCCACTGATCCTGCTGCCGTTGGTGTTGCCGCCGGTCGTCGGCGGTATCGCGCTGTTGTACGCCTTCGGCCGGCTGGGGCTGATCGGCAGGTACCTGGACGCGGCGGGTGTGCACATCGCCTTCTCGACGACGGCGGTCGTGCTGGCGCAGACGTTCGTCTCCCTGCCGTTCCTGGTGATCGCCCTGGAAGGCGCGGCCCGTACGGCCGGGTCACAGTACGAGGCGGTCGCGGCCACGCTGGGCGCCCGACCGACCACGGTGTGGCGCCGGGTCACGCTGCCGATGCTGGCCCCGGGTCTGGTGTCGGGCTCGGTCCTGGCGTTCGCGCGGTCGCTGGGCGAGTTCGGCGCCACGCTGACGTTCGCCGGTTCCCGCGAGGGCGTGACGCGGACGCTGCCGCTGGAGATCTATCTGCAGCGCGAGGCCGACGCCGATGCCGCCGTGGCATTGTCGCTGGTGCTGGTGGTGGTCGCGGCCATCGTGGTGCTCGTGACGGGCGGCGCGCGGTTCGGTCGCGGGCCGTTCGAGGCGGAGGCCCGGCCGTGACGGGCGGTCTCGCGGTGCGCGCGGTCGTCGAAGACCGGGGCATCGACGTGGAGTTCGATGTCGCGGCCGGCGAGGTGCTGGCCGTCGTCGGGCCCAATGGCGCGGGGAAATCGAGTGTGCTGCACGTGATCGCGGGCCTGCTGCGGCCCGACGCGGGCTCCGTCACAGTGGGCGGGCGCCGACTGACGGACACGGCGGCCGGCCGGCATGTCGCGGTGCACAACCGGCGGGTCGGCCTGCTGCTGCAGGACCCGGCGCTGTTTCCCCATCTGACGGTCGCGGGCAACGTGGCATTCGGGCCCCGGGCCCGTCAGCACCGTCGCCGGGGCGTACATGCCGAGGCGCGGCGGACGGCCGCACGCTGGCTCGGTGAGGTGGGTGCCACCGAACTGGCCGATCGCCGGCCGGGACAACTGTCGGGTGGTCAGGCGCAACGGGTCGCGCTGGCCCGGGCGCTGGCCGCGGAACCCGACGTGCTGCTGCTCGACGAACCGCTGTCCGGCCTCGACGTCGCGGCGGCATCGGCGATGCGCCGGCTGCTGCGCGGTGTCCTGGCGACGGACGGACGCAGCTCGGTGCTGGTCAGCCACGACGTGCTGGACGTCGTCACGTTGGCGGACCGGGTGGCGGTCATCGAGGGCGGCCGCATCGTCGAATCAGGCGCCGTCGCCGACGTGCTGACCGCACCGCGGACGACCTTCGGGGCGCGGTTCGCGGGCGTGAATCTGGTCAGCGGGCACGCGGGCGCGGACGGAGGTTCCCTGCTGGCCGCGGGGCAGACGTGGCGCGGTGTATGGGGGCCAGAGGTGACGCCGGGCGATCCGGCGATCGCGGTGTTCGCTCCGGCGGCGGTGTCGGTGTCCCGTGAGGTGCCGGCGGCCGACGTCAACGTCGTCGCGGTTGGCGTCGCGGAACTGGATCACCGCGGCCCCGTCATCCGCGTCCGCGCCGAGGCGACGGACGACGGCGGTGGAGGTCTGGCGGCCGATATCAGCGCGGAGGCGGCGGCAGGTCTCCGGCTGATTCCGGGGGAGCAGGTGTACTTCGGCGTCGATCCGCGGGACGTGGCGATTCGGCCCGCCTGACGGCACGCCCGGCCCGTCCCGGGCCGCATCGGGGCGGCGCGACGCCTCAGCAACGGACCGATATCGCCGTGGTCTGTCCGGATGCCGGAAGCGAGCTAACCGACTCGCCGGAGAATTAGCCGCAACTCGCACTTGCGTCACGCCGGTAACACTGTATTTTCGTCCCCATGCGACACCCGGATGCGCGGACAAGTGCCCGCAAACGCCTTCCGAAATCCCTGACTGCTGCTGTGGCAGGCGCGGCGGCCGCGGCCATCGCGCTGCCGAGCGCGATCTCGTATGCCGACCCGGTGCCGCCAGCTCCTGCGCCCGCCCCGGCTCCAGCTCCGGCACCCGCCCCGGCTGGGGAACCGGCGCCTCCGGTCGACGCGCCGGCACCGCCGCCGTGGGCCCCGCCGCCGCCCGCGCCGGACCCGGCCGCACCTCCGGCTGATCCCAACGCCGCGCCGCCGCCATCGGCCGCGCCGGGTGCGCCGGCAGCTCCGGCCGCACCGGGAGCCGCGCCCGCCGCACCTGCGGCAGCTCCGGCGCCCGCGCCCGAGCCCGGACGCGTCAACAACGACGCCGGTGGCTTCAGTTACGTTGTGCCGCAAGGCTGGAAGATCGCCGATGCCACGCAGCTGTCCTACGGCCAGGCGCTGCTGACCAAGGCCCCGGCCGCGGGTTCGGAGCAGGCCCCGAGTGACACCAGCGTGCTGCTGGGTCGTCTGGACCTCAAGCTGTTCGCCGGTGCCGAATCCGACAACGGCAAGGCCGCCAACCGGTTGGCCTCGGACATGGGCGAGTTCTTCATGCCCTTCCCGGGCACCCGCGTCGGCCAGGAGACCACGGCGCTCACCGCCGGGACGCTGCCGGGCGCGGCGTCGTTCTACGAGGTCAAGTTCACCGATACGGGCAAGCCCAACGGCCAGATCTGGGCGGGCGTCGTCGGCAACCCGCCGCCGGACGCCACCATTCGCAGCCAGCGCAACCCGCAGCGGTGGTTCGTCGTGTGGCTGGGTTCGGGCAACCACCCGGTCGACAAGGCCGCAGCGGTGACGCTGGCCCAGTCGATCCGCCCGTGGAACCCGCCGCCGCCACCTCCGGTCGACCCGAACGCCCCGCCCAAGCCTGCCGATCCGGCCCACCCGATGGTCGGCGTGCCGGTGCCGGTGACGAACGCGCCGCCGGAGATGGCCCCCGCCGGATAGTCGCTCAAAAGAATCGAGGACCGTGCCCAACCGGGCGCGGTCCTCGATTCTTTGTGTCGAGTTCTACGTAGAACTCTTCGACTTCACGAAGCGGTAGAGCAGGACGAGGATCACCGCGCCGACCAGCGCACCCCAGAACGAGTGCTCGATCGGCGGGCGGAAATCGAGCTTGTGCGGTGCGTAGACGACACTGCTCAGCGTGCCGCCGACATAACCACCTGCGATACCCAGCACGCACGTGAGGATCCACCCCATGTCGTCCTTACCGGGTACGACGAACCGGGCGATGGCTCCGACGACGAGGCCGAGAAGAATCAACCAGACGATGTGCATCATTGTCATGACCTTTCGATTGACTGATACATCTCGAGGCTAGCCCGGTTCGGAGCACGACAAACACGTCTGAAACGCAGCAATCTGGTGACGGTTCGGGGGCCAGTCGCGGGGCGGGAGGCCTAGCTGAAGTGCCAGACGGCGGCCGCGGCGAGTGCGCCCATGCCGTTGAGCGACCAGTGCAGCGCGATCGGCGCAAGCAGGCTTCCGGACCGACGCCGCAGCCAGGTGAAGACGAATCCCGCGGCCGCGGTCGCGACGACGGCCATCGCGACGCCGGCGATCATGCCGGCCACCCCGCCGCCGAGCACGCGGGTGAATCCGACGTTGCTGCTGGTCAGGCCCAACGAGGTGGCGATGTGCCAGAGGCCGAACAACAGTGAGCCGGCGGCGGCGACGCCGCGGAATCCCCAGGCCCGGTCGAGCGTGCCGTGCAGTACGCCGCGGAAGGCCAGTTCCTCGGGGATGACGGTCTGCAGCGGAATGACGATCATCGACGCGAGCAGGGCGCCGGAGATCGTCGCGTAGTGGTTGTTGAGGAACATCGGGCGGGTCCAGGGCAGCAGGACGCCGACGGCGATCACCGACCCGACAAGCAGAATGGCGCCGAGCGCGTAGCGCATGCCGGTCCGCCAGTGCGCGCGGCCGAGTCCCAGCTCGGTCCACCCGAGGCCCCGTTTACGGACCAGGGCCACCAGCCCGAGCGCCGCGAGGGGCACGACGACGATGTTCGCCCAGGGGGTCGTGAAGTGGGCCAGCAGGTTGGTCGCGACCAGAACGGCCACCACCACGGCCACGTCGATGTAGACGCGCGGGTGCCGCACGGCTGGTGAGCCGGTCGGTAGGCATGGTGCAGCGGCGGCTGCCGAGGCGTCGATCATCTTTGGCGAGTGTACCGACGGGCGCCAAGGACCCAGGTCACATCGGTTGGCGGCGACCCACTGCCGGATCGATGTGTCGCGCGAGGATCAATGACGGTCCTTCCACCGCCGGTACGTCTCGGGGAGGCACACCGCGCAGGGGCGGTATCCGGCAGCGACGGCAGCGGTCTCATCGGCGAAGAACACCCGATGGGTCACGTAGCCGCCCTTGGCAATGGCCCGCAGCGCCGACGGGCAGTCCAGCCTGCCGTAGAGCTTGTTGCGCCGATGGCCGCCCAGGCGCCCCGGCGTCGCGCTGACGTAGGTGCGGCCCTGCGCATCGATGAGCGTGTACATGCTCAGGCGGCGTCGTGGAAGATCAGGCCGAGGGTCATCCGGTTTCCCGAGCGCAGCGTCGAAACACCATGGCGCACAGGGCCGACGGCCCACCCGCGTTTCGATGCCACCGGCCGTTCGCGCGTGGTGATGACCAGTCCGTGTCCGAACGGGATGGAGATCGCCGAGCCACGCGACTGCGCGCGGGGCCGCTGCTCGTACAGCAGGAATTCGCCGCCGGTGTAGTCGACCTCCGGCCGGGTCAGATTGATGACGACCTGCAGCGGAAAGACCAAGTCCCCGTACAGATCCTGGTGCAGGGCGCACCAGCCGCCGGCGCCGTACTTGAGCAACAGTGCGGTGGTGCGCGTCTGCCCGGCCCGGTGGCAGGTGTCCAGCCAGTCGTCGAAACTGTCGGGCCACGGCGGATCGCGGCGCAGCCGCGTCCACCAGTCGCGGGCGATCGGCAGCAGCCGCGGGTACAGCGCGTACTTGAGCTCGGTGACGATCTCCGGGTAGGGCCGGTGAAAATAGCGGTACTGGCCTTCGCCGAACCGGTAGCGGGCCATGTCGATGGTCGAGCGGAATCGGCTCGCGTCGGGGTAGATCGCCGCCAGCTCGGCGGCCTCGGCCGGCGTGACGAGAGGTCCGGTCAGCGCGCCGCCGACGGTCTCGAGCTCGGTGCGGACGGCTCCCCAGTCGGTGGCGGCGACACGCTGCTGCCAGACGCTCATGCCGCGGCCTCCAGGTCCAGTAGGAGGCGCTTGGCTTCCGGACCGCCGAGGTAGCCGCCCATCGCACCGTCGCTGCGGACCACGCGGTGGCACGGAACGACCACGGGCAGTGGGTTTTTCGCGCAGGCGGTGCCGACGGCGCGGACCGCCCTGGGGCTGCCGGCCAGCGCGGCGACAGCGGCATAGCTGGCCGTCTGCCCGTAGCCGATCTCCGGCAGGTGGTGCAGCACCGCGGCGCGGAATCCGGCGGCCAGCCGCCAATCCAGCGGTACGTCGAAGGTTCGGCGGGTCCGGGTGAAGTACTCGTCGAGTTCACGGGCGACCGCGTCGAGCCGGGCCGGTGCCCGCAGGATGCGCGGGCTCACCTTGTCGGCGAGCTGCTGCAGGACGGTGTCATGGTCTTCGATGGCGTAGGCGACACGGATGAGGCCCTGTTCGGTCGCCGCCAGCAGCAGCGGACCGACGGGACTGTCGACGATGCGGTAGGCGACGTCGAGGACGCCGTCGCGCTGGGCGGCCGCGGCCAGCCGGTCGTGCAATTCGGCCAACCGGTCCGGGCCGATGTCGGTCATGCGTGCCAGGTCGCCGGTGATGATTTCGCCGTTATTCATGGGTGTCTCTTTTCCCGGGCGCCGTCACTCCGATGAGTTCGGCGCGATAGGTGCGTCGTAGCGTGGCGATGCCGTCGCTGGCGGCGCGGCGTGCGGCCGCGGCGGTGCCGCCGAGAATCTCGGCGATCTCGTTGTAGGGCAGTCCCGCGAGGTAGTGGTACGCGACGGCGTGCTTCTGTTTGGGTGGGAGTGCATCGACGGCGACCGCGAGATCGACTTCGATGGCCGCGCTGTCGCGGACGTCGCGCCGAGATGCCGGCTCGGGTACGACGTCAGTGGGGATGGGCCGGCGTGTCCGGGTTCTGGTGATGTCGATGGCCTTGTGGTGCGCGATGGTCACCAGCCAGGCCTCGAGATTCGCATCCGCCGGCAGCTCGGGATAGGCCTTGAGGGCCGCCAGGAACGTCTCCGACCAGGCGTCGTCGGCGTCGTGTGCGCCGACGATGGCGCAACAGACCCGAAAGACCGTCGTGCCATGGTCACGCACCACGGTCTCGAAGGGCGGTTTGGCTTTCACACCCAGTAGACGCTCCGTCGTCGGCATTTGTGAGGTCTCGATCCTCACCGATTTACCGATGCTAGGTGGCGCGGGTGGCCCGTCTAGTTGGTCGACGGTGTGGGTGGTGGTTCGAAGGGTTGGTACCACCACCATTGGGCGCGTTCCCCGGTCGGTCCGGGGCACGGCGGCACATCAGGGCGGGCTGTGGTGGGTGGCCGCGCAAGGGATCCACCGTCCAGTTGTCGGCCCGCGGCATCGGTGACGACCAGCCGATCGGCCGGACCGGTGATGGTGATGACCCGCTGGTGATGCATCCGGTGGTGATACGGGCACACCAGCACCAGGTTGTGCAGCTCGGTTTCCCCGCCGTTCTCCCAATGAATGATGTGATGCGCGTGCAAGCCGCGGGTGGCCCCGCACCCGGGGACCCGACAGCAGCGGTCGCGATGCTCCAGCGCGCGACGCAACCGACGACTGATGGTGCGGGTGCTGCGCCCGGCCCCGATCGGCTGACCATGTTTCTCGAGCCACACCTCGCACGTGGCGTCGCACAACAGCAGCCGGCGTTCCTCATCGGTGAGCACCGACCCCAGATGCAAGGCGGCCGTGCGCTGTTCGAGGTCCATGTGCGCCACGACGGTGGTGCGCTGCCCGTGCGGCCGCCGTGCCACGTCGGCGTCCCAGCCGGCCTCGACCACACTCATGAACGCATCCACACCGTTCGGGAACGGCGGTGCCTGCTCCGACACTTCCCCTTCGGGGTCTTCGTGGTCGCGTTTCCAGTCCGCCACCAACGCATCCTGATGCGACGCCATCGCCGCATCGAACTTCGCCGCCTCCAACTTCGGCAGCCGGATCTTGTACGTGACCGAGCCGTCGTCGTGGCTGGTCTTGGCGATCGACCGCGGCGCCTCGGGCTTCGATTCCGGCTCGGGCTCGGGGCGCGGTTCCAGTTTCACCGCAGTCCGCAACTGCGTGACCGTGGCGGATTCGGCGAACTGCGCGTAATGCTCATCAGAACCCTCGCCGGCATGCTCGGCGACCACCCCGACCTGATCCAGCGACAACCGGCCCGCACGCATCGCCTCAGCGCAGCGCGGGAACTCCTCCAGCCGGTGCGCCACCGCCACCATCACTTCCGCATTACGCGGCGACACACCGGTTTTCCACGCCATCATCGACGCCATCGACCGGGCACCGGTGGCACCCCAGAGCCCGTCACGGTCGATCTCGGCGGCAATCTGCACCAGCCGTGCGTCGATCGCGTTGCGCTGACCGGTCAGCTCACCGATCTCCGCGAAGAACGCATCCATGCGCTCGCACGGCGACGACTCAACATCGAAAGCCGTTGCGGTGCTGGACATGACACCATCAAACCAGAGGGGCCCGACAAAAACGGCGACGCGCTATCCGGCCAACGTGGCCAGCGAAACCGACGGATCGGCGAGCGCCCCGACATCGACCGGCCGTCGAGACCGGATGAGCTGCTTGATGTCGTCGAGGCCTTCCCAGATGTTGACGTTCATGCCGGCGAGCACGCGGTGGCCGCCGTCGAGCCAGAACATCGTGAACTCGCGCGTCCCGAGATCGCCGCGCGTGATGGCCATCTGGTACTGCGGCGCGTATCCCACATATTCCATGCCGAGGTCGAACTGGTCGGTGAAGAAGTACGGCAATTCGTCGTAAGTGCCTGGCGTGCCGAGCATTCCGTCGACAGCTACCGCCGGCTGCTTGAGCGCGTTGGCCCAGTGTTCGGTACGGATGGGGACGCCGAACAGCGGATGCTCGGCCGCCGCGATGTCGCCGACGGCGTAGATGTCGTCATCGCTGGTCTTGAGGGATTCATCGACCGCGACGCCGCCGTCGGCGATCACCAGCCCGGAGCGTTCCGCGAACTCGACGTTCGGCTCGGCGCCGACGGCGACCAGTACCGCGTCCGCCTCGACGGTGGATCCATCGCCGAGCCGCAGCCCCGTCGCTTTGTGGTCAGCGGTGGTGATCTCGTCGACCGTGGTGCCCAAGCGCAGATCGACGCCGTGGTCCCGGTGCAGCCCGACGAACACCTCACCGGCTTCCTTGCCGAGGGAGGCCTGCAGCGGCAGCGCGGCGGTTTCCACCACCGTCACGTCGGCGCCGAGTCCGCGGGCACTGGCCGCGACTTCGAGCCCGATCCAGCCGGCTCCGATTATCGCCAGCCGCCGGCCTTCGGTGAATTGGGCCAGCAGCTCGGTGGCGTCGTCGACGGTGCGCAGGTAGTACACGCCGTCGGCGTCGGACCCCGGGATCGGAGGCTTGCGGGAGCGGGATCCGGTGGCCAGCAACAACTTGTCGTAGTGCTCGTGGTCGCCGGAGTTGAAGGCCACCATGTGCGCCGTTCGATCGAGCGTCGTGACCTCGGTGCCGAGTTTCAGATCGACGTCGTGCTCGGCGTACCAGCTCTGCGGCTGCACCGTGAACTCTTCGACGGTCTTCTTGCCGGCCATGTATTCCTTGGAGAGCGGGGGACGCTCGTAGGGGAGCCGTTCTTCGGCGCCGAACAACACCACCTGTCCGTCAAAACCCTTGCCGCGCAGGGCTTCCGCGGCTTTGGCGCCCGCCAGCCCGCCGCCGATGATCACAAAAGTGGGTGAGCCGGCCATTCGAGATTCCCTTCATCGATCTGAATTCGTGGTTGCGAAGCTAGGTTTCGATACGTTGGCGCACGCTGTCGTCGAGCGAAGCGCGCACGAGTGCCGCCGCCAGCCGGGCATTCCGGTTCGGGGCGAGACTGCTGAGCTTCCGGGCGTCCGTCGGCAGGCCCAGGTCCTTGGCGGCGGCGAGCGCGCGATCGTCGAAATATGGTTGCGCCCAAGTCCAGACGTCCTGGATCTCGCGCAGGAAGATGTCGGCGCCCGTCCGGCCGATACCGTCGAACCCCTGCAGGGCCTTGGCCGCGGCCTTCACATCGTGGTGGGCCCGGATCCGGAGGTTGCGCAGGTCGCCGCCGTACTCGTCGTTGACCCGGGTGGCGATGCGGGTCATCCGGGTCGCCGAGCTCTCGTCGTATCTGGCGTAACCGACGCGCCCGAATGCCTTGATCATCTTGCCGCGGTCGGCCTCGAGTACCGCGGCCGGCGTGCGCAGCCCCGCGCGGAACAATTCTCGCGCCGCGGCGACCGCGGTTTCCGTGGCGATGGGCTTGCTCGCGAGCATGCACAGTGACAGCAGCTTGAACAGTGGCATCGGCTTGTCGCGGAGCGTGATCCCGGCTTCTTCGGCATACGTCGTACCGGCTGCGTCGAGCAGCCGCGCGACGATCTGCCGATCCCGTGCCATAACCCCCGCATACCCAACGGCGCGGAGCGCAAACGCTACTTCGGTGGCAGGGTGCCCGCGTAATCGACGCCGCGGTCGACCCAGGTCTGCAGCTGGCGTTTGGTTTTCAGGCCGTCGGGCGCGACGCGCAGCCAACCGCGCATCTCGCGGCCGCCCATCACCATCAGCCCGACGTGCGCGCGTCCCAGCAACTTCTCGCTGTCGTCGGGCGCAACCCGCACCAGCAGGCCACTGTCGTGACTTGCGGCCACGGACATGTGGCCGTTCAGCAGGAACGCCAGCCCGCCGAACATCCGCTTCTCCTCGATGCCGCGGACCGTGCCGAGTAATTCACGGATCCGGTTGGCCAGATCCTCGTCATAGGCCATGCCGTCAGTCTGCACCAAGAAGCCGTCGGCTTTGGCTATCTTGCCGCTGCACGGTCAGCGAACACGTTAGATTCCACACGTGCTGATCGCGGCGTTACGGGACCTGCAGTGGCGGCGCCGTCGATTTCTCATCGCGGTCGTCGGCACTTCCTTCGTGTTCGCGATGACGCTGGTGCTCACCGGGCTGGCCAACGGATTCCGGGTGGAGGCCAGCAGTACCGTCAACTCACTGGGCATCGACTACTTCATGATCCAGAACGGGGCGGCCGGGCCGTTCCTGGGTTCGTCGCCGTTCGCGCAGACCGAAGTCGAACGCGCACAGCGGCTTCCGGGCGTGCAGGCGGCCGCGGCGGTCGTCTACGCGGGGACCACGGCCCTCGACAACGGAACGCCGCGCACCATGAATCTGTTCGGCGCACCCACGGGCGGGCCCGGCATGCCGGCGATGTCGCAGGGCCGCCCGCCCGCCACGCCCGACGAGATCGCGGTGTCGTCGACGCTGGGCCGCAAGATCGGTGACCAGATGCACATCGCCTCCCACAACTTGCAGGTCGTGGGGATCGTCAACAACTCCACGGTGCTGGCGCAGCAGCCGAATCTGTTCCTGACAACCGTGGGGGCGCAGCGCCTGGTGTACGGCGGTCAGCCCGTCATCGCGTCGGTGGGTATCCGCGGCAATCCGGCCAAGGCGCTCGACGGCTACCGGCTGGTGGACCGCCGTGGCGCCATCGACGACATGATGCGGCCGTTGAAGGTCGCGGTGGACGCCATCAGCATCATGGCTGTCCTGCTGTGGGTGGTGGCCGCGACGATCATCGGCATGTTCATCTACATGTCCGCGATGGAACGCACCCGCGACTTCGCGGTGTTCAAAGCCGTTGGGGTGAAGACGAAGTCGATGATGGCCGGGCTGGCGATGCAGGCCGTTTTCATCGCCGTGTTCTCCGCGGCGATCGGCGTGCTGCTGGCGATGGTGCTCGGGCCGATGTTCCCGATGCGCGTCGACGTCCCGGCGGGTGCGTACCTGTTGCTGCCGGTCGTGGCCATCACGATCGGGCTGATCGCCAGCCTGGCGGGCATGCGGAGAGCGGTGACGATAGATCCGGCGATGGCATTCGGGGGGCCATAGACCATGAGCGGCTTACAGATTCGTGACCTGGTGGTGGAGTACGGCAAGGGCGCCGACAAAGTCAGGCCCATCGACAATTTCGAACTGGAGCTGTCGGCCGGTTCGCTCGCGATCCTGCTGGGGCCCAGCGGTTGTGGGAAGACGACGCTGCTGTCGTGCATGGGCGGAATCCTCAAACCCACTTCGGGTGAGATCCTGTTCGACGGTATCGACGTCACCAGACTCGGACCCAAGGCGCTGACCGACTACCGCCGCAACACCGTCGGCATCGTGTTCCAGGCGTTCAATCTGGTGCCCAGCCTCACTGCCGCCGAGAACGTCATGGTGCCGATGCGTGCCGCGGGGATGAGCCGCGGCGCGGCCCGTCAGCGCGCCGCGGAACTGCTGGACCGGGTCGGCCTGTCGCACCGGATGACGCACCGCCCCGGTGACATGTCGGGCGGACAGCAGCAGCGCGTCGCGGTGGCCCGCGCCATCGCGCTGGATCCGCCGCTGATCCTGGCCGACGAGCCGACTGCGCACCTGGATTTCATCCAGGTCGAAGAGGTGCTGCGGCTCATCCGGGAACTCGCCGACGATCGCGTCGTGGTGGTCGCCACGCATGACAGCCGCATGCTGCCGCTGGCCGACCGCGTCATCGAACTCGTCCCGACGGTCGCCAGTACCGAGCGTGAGCCCGAGGTCTTCGAGCTCGACGCGGGCGACCTCGTGTTCGAGCAGACGACGATCGGTGACCTGATCTACGTCGTCAGGTCGGGCCGGTTCGAGATCACGCGCGAGATGCCCGACGGCGAGACGATGCTGCTGTTCACCGCCGGCCCCGGCGAGTACTTCGGCGAGATCGGGCCGCTGTTCGGGATTCCGCGCACGGCGACGGTACGCGCCCTCACCGACGGGGTCGTCGTCGGCTACACCGTCAAGGACTTCCGGGCCCGGCTGGGGCCCGACCGCATCCACGAACTCATCGAGCACCGTGCGATCCATCTGGCCGACGAACCGCCGTCGGCCGACATCGCCTGAGTCTCAGTCCAGGTCGACGCGGACCGACAGCAGGTCGGTGCCCATCACCCGCACCACGGCGCTGTTCAGCTGGGGGAGTTGCCGCGCCGCTCGACCGGGTCGTCGTCGGGGACCAGGTGCGCGGTGCCGCTGCGCCACTCACCGTTGATGCGCACGCGCACAGCGGGATTCGCCTTGATGTTGCGGACGAAATCGGCGTGGTCGCCGTGCTCGGACACCAGCCAGAACGCGCCGTCGATCACCCGGCCGCCGATCGCGGTGTGGCGTGGCTCGCCGGACTTGCGGCCGATGGTTTCCAGCATGGTCACCGGCAACTGCCGGCCCACCGGGTTGACGAGGCGACGCTGGACGGTGTGGACCACACGCCGTTTCACTTGGTTGAAGTTGGGCATGTGCCCATCTAACGCGAGCAGGCCCAAATGTCCCACCACCATGAGGTGAACAGGAACATTTGGGCCTGCGCGTTGGGGTTACGCCGCCGCCGTGACCTCAGCGGCCGGCTCCAGCGCCTGGGCGATGATGTCGGCGACGTCAGTCATGGGCCGCACATCGAGTGCGTCCAAGACCTCGGCCGGCACGTCGTCCAGGTCCGGTTCGTTGCGTGACGGGATGAAAACCGTTGTCAGCCCGGCACGTTGGGCTGCCATCAGCTTCTGCTTGACCCCGCCGATGGGCAGCACCCGCCCGTTCAGCGTGACCTCGCCCGTCATCCCGACATCGGACCGCACCTGCCGTCCGGTGGCCATGGAGACCAGCGCGGTCACCATCGTCACACCCGCGGACGGACCGTCCTTGGGCACCGCGCCCGCGGGCACGTGGACGTGGATGCGGCGATCCAGCGCCTTTGGATCGACATCCAGCTCCGCCGCGTGTGACCGGACGTAGGACAGCGCGATCTGCGCCGACTCCTTCATCACGTCGCCCAGCTGACCGGTCAGTTGCAGACCCGGTTCGCCATCGTTGGATCCGGCCTCGATGTAGAGGACGTCGCCACCCATGCCGGTGACGGCCAGGCCGGTCGCCACGCCGGGCACCGCGGTGCGCTCCGCAGACTCCGGCATGAATCGCGGACGGCCCAGGTACTCGACCAGATCCGGTTCATCAACCGTGACCGCGTCAACACCCGACGCCAGCCGCGTGGTGACCTTCCGCAGCGCCTTCGCCAGCAGTCGCTCGAACTGCCGCACACCCGGTTCGCGCGTGTAGTCCGCGGCGATCTTGCGCAGCGCCGCGTCCGTCACCGTCACCTCGTCGGTGGTCAACGCCGCCCGTTCGGCCTGCCGGGGCAGCAGGTAGTCGCGGGCGATGGCAACCTTGTCGTCCTCGGTGTAGCCGTCGATCTGCACCAGCTCCATGCGGTCCAGCAGCGCGCTGGGGATGTTCTCGATGACGTTGGCCGTCGCCAGGAACACCACATCGGACAGGTCCAGATCCAGATCCAGGTAGTGATCGCGGAACGTGTGGTTCTGCGCCGGGTCCAGCACCTCCAGCAGTGCGGCCGCCGGATCGCCGCGGTAGTCCGAGCCCACCTTGTCGATCTCGTCCAGCAGCACAACGGGATTCATGGAGCCGGCCTCGCCGATGGCCCGCACGATGCGGCCCGGCAGCGCGCCGACGTAGGTGCGCCGGTGGCCACGGATCTCGGCCTCGTCGCGCACACCGCCCAGGGCGACGCGGACGAACTTGCGGCCCAGGGCGCGTGCCACCGACTCACCCAGCGACGTCTTGCCGACACCGGGAGGGCCGGCCAGCACCATGACGGCGCCCGAGCCACGACCGCCGACGACGGCCAAGCCGCGCTGGGCGCGGCGGGCCCGCACCGCCAGGTACTCGACGATGCGGTCCTTCACGTCGTCCAGCCCATGGTGGTCGGCGTCCAGAATCTCCCGGGCGGCCGTCAGATCCGTCGAATCCTCGGTGCGCTCGTTCCACGGCAGTTCCAGCACGGTGTCCAGCCAGGTCCGGATCCAGCCGCCCTCGGGGGTCTGCTCGCTGGACCGTTCCAGCTTGCCGACCTCGCGCAGCGCCGCCTCGCGCACCTTCTCGGGCAGATCGGCGGCCTCGATGCGGGTGCGGTAGTCCGCGGGCTCCTCGGCGCCGGCGCTACCGTCCAGCTCGCCCAACTCCTTGCGGATGGCGTCGAGCTGCTGGCGCAGCAGGAATTCCTTCTGCCGCTTGTCCATTCCGGCGCGGACGTCCTCGGCGATCTTGTCGTTCACCTCGACCTCGGCCAAGTGCTCGCCCGTCCACTCGATCAGCAGGTGGAGGCGACGACTCACATCTGAGGTCTCCAGCAGCTCGCGCTTCTGCACGTCGGTCAGGTAGGACGCGTAACCCGCGGTGTCGGCCAGTGCCGACGGTTCGCTGATCTGGTTGACGGCGTCGACGATCTGCCACGCTTCGCGGCGCTGCAGGATCGCCAGCAGCAGTTTCTTGTATTCGGCTGCCAGGGTGCGGGTTTCGTCGGTCGCAGCGGTCTCGGTGATCTCGTCGACCAGGACCCACAGCGCACTGCCCGGGCCGGATGTGCCGGACCCGATGTGTGCGCGCCGCTCACCGCGGACGACGGCGGCGGTTCCGCCACTGGGCACGCGGCCGACCTGGACGATCGACGCCAGGACGCCGTGGGTGGGGTAGCGGTCGTCGAGGCGGGGCGCGATCAGCAGCTTCCCGGCCTCGCCGGCGGCTGCGGCGGCCTGGGCCGCGTCGACCGCGGCACGTGCGGCCTCATCGAGTTCGATGGGCACGACCATGCCCGGCAGGACGATCGGCTCGGTGACAAACAGGACGGGAACAGCGATGGGCGCTGTTGTGGCGTCAGACATCCGTACCTCCAAAGTTGAATCTCCTGCGCTCAACCTTTGTGGTCGGTGATTTGTTCCGCCGTCTCCAAGGCGGGTTCGTCCCGCTCGTCCCACCTGGCGCGGGCACGCTTGCCGACGATGAACGTCGCGGTCATCAGGACGCCGGTGGTCGCGAGCGAGAATGCCGAGGCCAGGGCATTGGCGACGTCCACCGACGTGGCGAAGATGATCGCCAGCTGCACGCCGGTGCCGACGATCAAGCCCGCGCCCCACATCGCTGAGAGCAGAACGTGTACCCGGCGGCGATATGTGATGGCAGCCACGCTGGTGTCCTGCGGTCCGCCCTGAAGCCGTTCTGCCACCACCTGCGTGAGCGGTGTACCGATCACGCAGCTGCCGAGGAAGACCAACCCGCCGATCCCGCCGACCAGCGTGGTGCCGGCGAGCAACAGCCGGGCGTCCGAGGTGCTCAGTCCCACTGCCAGGCTGAGCCCGAAGTTCAGCATCAGATAGCCGGCGAACGGATCGAGGCGCCGGGTCCGGATCGCGTCATAGGCGACCTTGCTGCCGGCCAGCACGGTGGCGGTGAGCAGAGCCACGTATTCCGAGAACCCCGCGGCCCGCAGCCCGTAGTACGCGGCCAGTGGCGGAGCGATGTCCAGGAGGATGCCGCGAATGATGGGTCTCATGGACTGCGCGTCGCTCACGGCGACGACACTATGCGGCGATCCTGAGTGGCAGCCAAAGCGGGAGCCTGCCGTCTCGGGGGTAACGGCAGGCTCCCGTGGTTACTAGTGAAACACCGTGACGGCACGGTTCCGCGGACCGATGCCGAAGAGAGACATCGCAATTGGCTAACGGTTATGACTCGGAACAGCGCTCATGGCCGGAAGCAGGCTGCGTACAAGCCCTTCATGGTGTCGGCCAGGTCGTCGACGGGGCCGTCGACGGGCACGCCGGGTGCCACGACCGAAATGGGCAGTGCCGCAACGGGGGAGGGCGCGACGCCCCACTCGGCGAGCCAGCCGCCCAACTGTGCCGACGACGTCGCGTACACGATGCGCCCCAGGCCGACCCAGGCGTGCGCCGCCGAGCACATCGGGCAGTGTTCGCCAGAGGTGTACGTCACCGCGGCGGCCCGCTGCGCGGCATCGAGATTGGTTGCCGCCCAACGGGCGATGGCGAATTCGGGGTGCTGGGTCTGATCTCCGCCGGAGACCCGGTTGCGGTCCTCGAAGACGACGACGTCGTCGGCGTCCACCAGGATCGAGCCGAAAGGCTGGTCGCCGTCCGCCAGTGCCTCCCGGGCCAGCTCGACACAGCGGTTCAGGTGGCGCAGATCATCGGCGGTGACGGTCATGGCGTGGAGTCTACGGAGTCACAGATCGTCGATGCTGATGATCCGATCCTGGATGGCGCGCGCCACCAGCGCGGCTTTGGTGCCGGCGGGGCGCCCGGCGGCGATGTACTTGGCCCGGATGCGCTGGAGATGCGTACGCACGGTGCTGGGCGCCAGGAACAGCTGCTGGGCGACGAGTTCCTTGCTGTCGGTCCGGAACCACGCCAGCAGCACCTCCTGCTCTCGCGGCGCCAGCACCGGCCGCAGGCAGAAGTTGCGGTCGTCGAGAGCGGCGGCGACGTTCGGGCCCACGTAGGGGAACGGGGTGACGGCGGCCCGGATCGCCTTGAGCAGGTGCTCGCGGCCCGCGGTCTGGAACAGGTAGGTCCGGGCGCCCGAGTCGATCGCGGTGCGGATTACGTCGCGGTCGGTGAGATGCGAGTACACCACGACGTGGTAGCCGCGGTTGGTGAGGTCACGCACCGCGGCCAGGCTGTTCGCGTCGTCCGCGGCCAGGCCCAGTACGACGACGTGGGCGTCGTCCGGGGGAAGGGGGTGGCGGCGCAGGAATTCTCCGGTGTCGACGTAGTAGGCCGTAGTGCTCGAACCGAGTGCGTGATCGTCGCGGAGCCAGGTCGCGATGCCGGCATGAACGACTTCGTACGAGTCGACGACGGCCACGCGCGAGACCCGGCACCCGGCGAACGGATCGATCCTCATCGGCCTGCGCTCCTCAACATCGGGATCCCACCCCCGTCGCCCGCGGTTTCGGGATCGCATTGCCGCATTGCCCAATTGAATTTGCTGCGAGTAGGCAGTCGGCGTTGGATTCAGACTCTAATCCGCAGGCTGCACGATGTACAGCATTGTTCCGCCGGAATACGCAGATTTTCGCAGTGTGCCGCGGCGCCTGTTCGGCGATCTCTCGAATTCGAGCCAATGACACTGGTAGACGTGCATCCTTGGCGGAGTGGTCCCAGGGGCAGCGCGGCGTGTCGGGTGGTCGCTTGGTCGAATCTCGCGATTCCTGGCAGGCCTGGCGTGGCGGACCGCCGGTCTCGGTAAATGCGGCCCAGGTTGCTCGTGGTCAATTTGCTGACACTGAATTGCGTGGTAGCTGTTGCCCTCGGGCGCCGCGGCGACCCCGGCCGCGCCGTGAATTGTCGTAGGCGTCCGAAACCTGTTGCCGCGCAGGCAATGGGACCCCACTCTCGACAGCCTGATTAGAACGTGTTCTAGTTCAAGGGTGCTCGAGGACACATTGCAGAAGCTGAGCGCCGACGAGGTGGCGCGAATGCGAGCCGTCTACGAACCGCTGACGCAGTCCGTACGCGAACTCATCGACGCCACCATCCGGACAGAGGTCGCCGCCGAGGCCATCGCCGCGGTGCAGGCCGAGATCGACGCCGCCACGGCCCAGCTCCGGGCGCAGCAGCTCGAAGGCTCGTTCGGGATCCGGTTCGGCGCGCACGGCAGCGAAATGCCCTGGGGCAACGCGGTGATCGGGGTCCGCAATCCGATCGCCCCGCCGGTGGAGCTGATCCGGGCCGACGACGGCAGCGTGTCCGCCGACTTTCACCTCGGCGCCGCATATGAAGGGCCGCCCGGCCACGTCCATGGCGGGGTGTCGGCGATGATCCTCGATCATGTGCTCGGCGAGGGTGCGAGCCTGCCGGGGCAACCGCGGCTCACCGGCACGCTCACCATGCGCTACCGGCGCATGACGCGGCTCGGCGACCTGCACACCGAGGCCCGCATCGTCCGGACCGAGGGCATCAAGACCTATGCCGTCGGGCACATCGCCGATGCCGAGGGCATCACGGTGGAGGCCGAGGGTGTGTTCATCACGCCGCGCTGGGCGCGGGACTGACGGGGAGATTCGATGGAGAAGGTCATGGTCACGCTGCGGCGTGACACCGCCGACGACGCCTGGTGCGAGCGTCTGCGCACCGAGGTCGCCGGCGAGTTGCTGGCGCTGGGGGTGCCCGGACTCGCGGTCAACGTCAAGGACGGCGCGGTCCGGGACTCCCTGATGCTCCTGACGACACTCGACCCGCCGGTCGTCGCGGTGGTCAGCGTCTGGACACAGCAGTACTACGGCGCGCAGATGACCGCGGTGCTGGATCGACTGCGGGCCGAATGCACCGAACTGGCCGCATATCTGGTCACCGAATCGGTGCCGATGGCCGGTCCGGCCATCGCCGTCGGTGAGCGCACCACGGGCCTGGCGAACGTGGCGCTGCTGCGGCGTCCCGACGGCATGGACGAGCGAGAGTGGTTCCGCCGCTGGCACCTCGACCACACCCAGGTCGCGATCGACACCCAATCCACGTTCGGTTACACGCAGAACGCCGTGGTGCGCGCGCTGACGTCCGACGCCCCGCAACTCGGCGCCATCGTCGAGGAGCTGTTCCCCATCGAGGCGACGACGAGCCTGCACGCCTTCTTCGGCGCCGCCGACGACGCCGATCTGGCCGACCGCGCCGGCAAGATGGCCGCCAGTACCTCGGCCTTCGGTGCCAACGTCAACGTCGACACCGTGCCCACCAGCCGCTACATCATGCGAAACCCGTTTGGAGACAACCTGTGACCGACGCCGCGCTCGTCCAGATCGACGACACCAACCGGGTCCGGACCCTGACCCTGAACCGGCCCGACGCACTCAACGCGTTCAGCGAAGCGCTGTACGACGCCACGACGATCGCACTCAAGGAGGCCGCCGCAGACCCGGACGTCTCGGTCGTCCTGCTCACCGGCGCCGGCCGGGCGTTCAGTGCCGGCAACGACCTCGTCGAGATGCAGGAGATGGTCACCAACCCCGAATACCAGATGGGGGAGTACGGATTTCCCGGCCTGATCGAAGCGCTGACGGCGTTTCCGAAGCCGCTGATCTGCGCGGTGAACGGCGTCGGCCTGGGCATCGGCACCACCATCCTCGGCTATGCCGATCTGGCGTTCATGTCGACGACGGCGCGGCTCAAATGCCCGTTCACCAGCCTGGGCGTGGCGTCGGAGGCGGCGTCGTCCTACCTGTTGCCGCGGTTGATGGGCCGGCAGAACGCCGCCTGGCTGCTGCTGTCCTCGGAATGGGTGAGCGCCGATGAAGCGCTGCGCATGGGTCTGGTGTGGCGGGTGTGTGAGCCCGACGACCTGCTGCCGGAAGCCCGCCGCCATGCGGAAATCATTGCCTCGCGGCCGCTTTCGAGCCTGATGGCAGTCAAGCACGCGATGGTCGAGCCGACGCGGGAGGCGATCGTCGCGGCGACGCAGCGCGAGTCCGGTCAGTTCGCCGAGTTGCTCGGCGGGGCTGCCAACGCCGATGCGCTGAGCGCGTTCGTGGGGCGCAAGGGCTAACCGGCCTTGTGCACCGGGCAGTCGGTGCGGGCCGCTTCGATGATGGCCCGCACGGTGCGGCGGCAGCGGCCGCAGTCGAGGCCGGCGCCGCATTTCTCGGCGATCTGCTTCGACGTGGTCGCACCATCCGCGACGAGTTCGGTGACGACCTGGCTCGTCACTCCGGTGCACAGGCAGACGAACATCAGTCGGCCGCCTCGATCGACGTGATGTGGGCCAGGGTCCCGACGAAAACCGTTGGATAGACGCCGAATCCGGCGGCCGACATCCATTCGGCGGCGGCATCGGGGTGATCGATCCAGCGCCGGGCGGCAGTCTCGTTCACGATCTGCTGCAGGATCAGCACCTCGTGGCCGTCGTCGAAGGCCCGGTACACCCAGACCTTGCACACGCCGGCGTCGCGGAACCGGGCGGCGGCGTCGTGCACCTTGTCCATGAGGGCGGGGACGTCCTCGACCGCGGTCACGACGCCGACGACGACGGACGCGACGGCATGCTGGCCCGGCGGGGGCTCGGCGATATCGACCTTCTCGACCACTTCACCGGCGAAGATCGCGGGGATGTCGTCCACGCCCGAGGCATCGAAGAATTCGAATATCGCCGGCGAACGCAGAACTTCGCGGACGGAATTTGCATTACGAATTCCGACGGTGGCCAATACCCGGCCCGGTTCCCACAGTGATGAATATACGACGACGTGGTGTGCGGAAAGCTCGGTGAGAATCGACCGATGCGATTTCACCCGCTCCCACATGGATTCCACATCGTCGACACGAAAATCAGCGGCAAGAATGAGCGAGTGCAACGGTTGCTCGCTCATCGGCTCCTGCCATTCCGGGTCGCTCGGGTCCGCGGACGGGCGCCGCGGGGGTTAGTGCAGTCTAACCTTACTTAGGGCAGCCAGTCCATAGCTGCTGGCCAGCAGTGGAGTCGTGGATCTGGATACCGGGGATTCGGGATCGAATCGGGGGGGCGAAACACCCGCCGAACCGGTCGCCGACAAAGGGTCACTCGACTAGGTTTGGAACAGGCACGTTGTTGTTCCGCGCCAGTGACACTTGACCCAGCCCGATGGTGTTTTAAAGGAGCCGAAATGCAAGGCGACCCCGAGATCCTCAAACTGCTCAACGAGCAATTGACGAGTGAACTCACTGCGATCAATCAATACTTCTTGCATTCGAAGATGCAGGACAACTGGGGCTTCACGGAATTGGCGAAGCACACGCGTGAAGAATCGTTCGAGGAAATGCGCCATGCGGAAACCCTCACCGATCGCATCCTGTTGCTGGACGGCCTCCCCAATTACCAGCGGCTGTTCTCGCTGCGGATCGGGCAGACCTTGCGCGAGCAGTTCGAGGCCGACCTGGCCATCGAGTACGAGGTGGTCACCCGCCTGAAGCCGGGCATCATCATGTGCCGCGAGAAGGGTGATGCCACGAGCGCGAACATCTTCGAGGCCATCCTCGCAGACGAGGAAGGTCACATCGACTATCTGGAGACGCAGCTGGAGCTCATGGACAAGCTCGGCGGGCAGCTCTACGCGGCACAGTGCGTGTCGCGCCCGCCGTCATAGGCGGTCCCGGTCGAACACGGCCTCGCCCTTCGGGGCGGGGCCGTTGTCGTACGCCGGGAATTTGTCCGCCGAAAAACTAGAACTTGTTTCAGTTTTGGCGTAGCGTGCGAAAAGTGAGCCGAATCGGAGATTTCACCGACGAAGACGTAACCGCCTGGGTGGTCAAGTCACCCGACATCGGCACGGCCATGGCCGGTTTCACCAACGCCGTCTACACCAAGGGCCGCCTGCCGCTGCGTGTACGTGAACTGGCCCGCGTGGTGATCGCCCTCGACAACGAGTGCGTGGTGTGCCAGAACACCCGCGATTCGGCAGCCGAGGCGGAGGGCGTCGACGAAGACCTCTACAACCACGCCGGCGTGTGGCAGACCTGGCCCGGCTACTCCGAACAGGAGCGCATCGCCGCCGAGTTCGCCTACCGTTTCGCTTCCGACCACACTGGGCTGCGCGACGACGAAGACTTCTGGGCCCGTGCCGCAGAGCATTTCAGCGACGAGCTGATGACCGACCTGGCGCTCTCGTGCGCCATGTGGCTCGGCATGGGCCGCATGCTGCGGACCCTCGACATCGGTCAGGCCTGCAAGATCACCCTCTGAGAGGGGTCTAGACCAGTCCGGTCGCGTCGAAGATCCACGACATGTCAGCGGTCGCGAAATTCTCCAGCCAGGACGGCGGCGCGAAGTTCGACAGCGCGCCCATGTCCCAGTAGTCCTTCCACAGCGTCACCTTGCCGTTCTCGACGCGGTGCACGGTGACGAACTTGAGGATCGCGGATTCGCCGGTCTCCCAATGCCATTCCTCGTGATGCTCGTACATGGCATCGGCGCCGTTGGTCAGCAGCAGGCCGTCGAAGTTCTCATACGATGCCAGCGGCTCCAGGCCGATCTTGAGCCGCTTGACGATGTCCTCGGGCCCGCGCGCGGCGGCGGCCGGGCCGACCGGCATGTCCAGGTAGATGCAGTCGTCGGACACAAAATCCTTCAGTCGCTCCCAGTCCCGCGCCGACAGCGCCTGCCACAATCCGTGGACCGTATCCTCAACCGACACTGGCGAACTCACCTTCCTTGGCGACGGGCAGGGCGGGGGTCTGACGGGCGAACCGTAGGAAGCGGCCGGTGCGGGTGGTGCCGACGAGATCGGTCGGCACCCCGTTGCGGACGACCTGCTGGCCACCGACGAACACCGCGGCGACGGTGGCGTCGTTGCGGTTGACCATGCGGGACAGTCCGCCGTACTGCGCCACGGGCTCCTCGGCGTAGGCGTCGAGCGCATCGTCCAGCCGCTCCGGGTCGATGACGACGAGGTCGGCGCGGTCACCGACGCGCAGATGTCCGGCGTCCAGGCGGTACCAGTCGGCGAGTTCGCCGGTCAGCCGGTGCACGGCCTGCTCGACGGTCAGGAAGGGCGTACCGGCGCGCTCGGCGTCGCGCACGTGCCGCAGCAGGCGCAGGCCCATGTTGTAGAAAGCCATGTTCCGCAGGTGCGCACCGGCGTCGGAGAAACCGAGCTGGATGCCGGGGTCGCGCGCCAGTTTCTTGAGCACCTCGGGGCGGTGGTTGGAAATCGTCGTGCGCCAACGGACATCGCGGCCGTATTCGAGTACCAGGTCGAGGAAGGCGTCCACCGGATGCAGCCCGCGGTCGACGCCGACCTGACCGAAGGTCTTGCCGATGAGGGACTCGTCGGGGCAGCCGACGATCTCGGCGTCGAAGAAGTCGCGGTGCCACACCCGTACGCCGAACTTGTTCTCGTAGTCCTTGCGGAACTCGCGGCGGTACTCGTCATTGCGCATGAGGTCGTTGCGCTCGACCTCGTCGCGCAGGTGCAGAGCCGCTGCGCCCGAACCGAATTCCTCGAACACCACGAGGTCGATACCGTCGGCGTACACCTCGAACGGTACGGGCAGGTGCTGCCACCGGAAGTTGCCGCCGAGCTTGTTCACCAGCCTGGCGACCGGTCCCATGATGGTGATGGCGTACGGGTTGGCCTTGATGTCGGCGGCCGACAGCAGGCTCGTCTTGAGGTTCTCGCGGAACAGGCCGAGCGACTGGGCCAACTGCGACACCAGGTTCAGCGGGTTCTGCAGGTCCGGGCCTGACTGCAGGATGCGGCCCGAGCGGCGCAGCTGCGTCTTGAGCCGGCGGAGCTCGCGGGCCTTGGCGTAGGTGGACGGCAGGGTGCGCGACCGGCAGGTGTCACCGTCGATCTTGTCGAAAAGCAGCTGCTGCGAGGACATTCCGACGAACCCGGCCTGCAGTGCGGCCGCGAGCATCTGTTCCATCTCGGCCTGCTCGCCGCGGGTGGGCCGGACGTCCTTGCGGGTGGCGCGGTCCAGGCCCATGACGGCGGTGCGCATGTCGGAGTGGCCGATGAACGCGGCCACGTTCGGTCCCAGCGGCCGGTCCTCGAGTGCGTTGATGTAACCCTCTGCGGTGTCCCAGGTCTTGTTCTCGTCGACGGCGGTGATGACGTGGTCGCGCGGGATGGCCTCCACCCGGCCGAACAGGTCACCGGCGTCTTCGCCGCCGACATGCACCGTGGACAGCGAGCAGGAGCCGAGCATCACGGTGGTCACGCCGTGCCGCAGCGACTCGGCCAGGCCGGGGCCGGCCAGTACCTCGACGTCGTAGTGCGTGTGGATGTCCAGCAGGCCCGGCGTCACCCATTTGCCGGTGGCATCGACGACGTTCGGGCATCCGGTGTCGTCGAGGTCCACGCCGATCGCCACGACGTGTCCAGCGCGGATTCCGATGTCCCGGACCGCGGAAGGCGCGCCGGTTCCGTCGAACCAACGGCCATTGCGGATGATCGTGTCGAACGTCGTTGCAGAGGTCACCTAACTATAGAAGCGTGCCGGTCAGGCCCATGTCAATGAAAAAGTGAACACTTTCTAGAAAATGTCTACTCGTCCTGGGGAAACCTTGTGACGTCGCTCAGGATCAGGGCGGATACTGGCTCGGGTGACCCCCTTGCAGCGGTACATCGCCGAGGAAATCGCCACCGACCACGTCGACGGATTGCTGTCCCGTCGTGAGGCGCTGCGCAGGCTCGCGCTCCTGGGCGTGGGTACTGCGGCCGCCAGTGCGCTGATCGCGGCCTGCGGTGAGAATCGAGGCACCACTGCGGCCACCACGTCGAGCCCGACGTCGGGCAAGCCGTCGACCGAGCCCGGCCCACCGCCCGGTATGGAGAACGCCGTCCAGCCCGCGCCCATCACCTGGGCCGACGGCAAGCTGCAGGGATCGTGGGCCGCGGCCGCCCAGCCACGCGGCGGCGTCCTGGTGATCCACGAGAACAAAGGCCTGAACGATTGGGTGCGGTCGGTCGTCGGCCGCCTCGGCGGTATCGGGTACTCGGCGCTGGGCATCGACCTGTTGTCGGCGCAGGGCGGCACCGCGGCCTTCGCCGATCCGGCCGAGGCCACCGCGGCGCTGGGCAAGATTCCGCCCGACCAGTTCGTCGCCGACCTGCGGTCCGGGCTCGACGAACTGCAGCGGCGGACGCCCGGCGGGAAACTCGCGGTGCTCGGATTCTGCTTCGGCGGTGGGCTCACGTGGCAGCTCCTGGCCGCCGGCGAGCCGAGGCTCTCGGCGGCGTTGCCGTTCTACGGTCCGCTGCCCGACCCGCACGACTTCGCCGGCTCGAAACAAGCTGCGGTGCTGGCCTTTTACGGCGCCAAGGACGCGCGCGTGACGGCGAGCAAGGACGCGGCGGCAGCCGCGCTCGAGCAGGCCGGCATGGTTCATCAGATCGTCGTGGAGCCCGACGCCGATCATGCGTTCTTCAACGACTCGGGCCAGCGGTACAACCCCACCGCGGCCGCCGACGCCTGGGCGCAGACGCAGTCCTGGCTGCAGAGGTACCTGGCATGACGACGACGCGCGTCCCGGCGGTGCTCGTGGTTGCGGCGGCACTCGCCACCGCGGTGACCGCCGCCTGTTCGGCTCCGGTCCCGGCGCCCAACAGCACTCCGACGACCAGCGCGGTGCCGGTGACCGGCCCGGTGCAGGGACCGGCCATCACCATCACCGCGCTCAACTTCGGCGACCCGCTCACCGTGCCTCCCGGCGCAAAGATCACCGTCGTCAACAGTGACGACGTCGCGCATACCGTGACGTCAAAGGTCAAGGGGCAGTTCGACGTCAAGGTCGGCGGCAACGCGCAGGCGACGTTCACCGCACCCACCACGCCGGGCCGCTACCCGTACTACTGTGTGTATCACCCGGGGATGGTCGGTGTCCTGATCGTCCAGTAAGCGGTCAGCGCGGGGGCGTCCAGCTGACCGGCAGGCGCTTGATGCCGTGGATGAACTGCGACCACAACCGGTCGGGCTCGTCGGTGGCCGTCAGATCGGGGACGCGGCGGTGAATCTCCTCGAACGCCACCGCGATCTCGCGACGGGCCAGATTCGCGCCCAGGCAGAAGTGTGCGCCACCGCCGCCGAAGCCCAGGTGCGGATTGGGGTTGCGGTGTACGTCGAACAGCCACGGGCGGTCGAATTTCGCCTCGTCCCGGTTGGCCGAGCCGTACCGCAGCGTAACCTTCTGCCCGGCTTGCATTTTCACGCCGCTCAGCTCGAAGTCCTGCGTCAGGGTCCGGCGCATGTACACGACGGGGGAGGCCCAGCGGATGATCTCCTCGACCGCCGTGGGTGCCACCGCGTCGTAATCGGACCACCACTGGTCCCGCTGCTCCGGGAACCGGCTGAGCGTCAGCACCCCGTGGCTGATCGCATTGCGTGTGGTCTCGTTCCCCGCGACCACCAGCAGGATGAAGAACGACGCCACCTCGCTCGAGGTGAGTCGTTCGCCGTCGACCTCGGCCTGCACCAGGGCGGTGGTGAGGTCGTCGTGGGGGTTGACGCGCCGGTCATCGGCCAAGGCGGTGGCATAGCCGCCGATGTCCATGGCGCAACGGAAGAACTCCTCGTAATCGGTGGTCAGATCGGGATCGCCGAAGCCGAGAATGATGTTGGTCCAGTGGAAGATCCGTTCGTGATCCGGCTCCGGGATGCCCATCATGTCGCAGATGATCTGCAGCGGCAGGGGACCGGCCAGGTCGGCCACGATGTCGCCGTGGCCGTCGGGATGGCGCTCGATCATCGACTCGACCAGACTCCGCGCCCGGTTGCGCACCGAGGCCTCCGTCCGCGCCACCACTTTCGGGGTGAACGCGCTGCGCACGATGTTCCGCAGCCGCGTGTGCCGCGGGTCGTCCATCACGATCATCGAGCCGAAATACTCGGCCAGTTCCGGCGTCTGCTCGGGGATCGTGATGCCGTCGGCGGAGCTGAAGATGTGTGGGTGGCGGCTGGCGAAGAACACGTCGTCGTAGCGCGTGAGGGCCCAGTGGCCGGGGCCCGTTTCAAATCCCTCCTGGGCCAGTTCGCCGTGGAAGGCGATGGGTGCCTCGCGCCGCAGCGTGGCGAACGCACCGTCCCGGAACCCGTCGTTCCGGCCCCAGAACCGGACCGAACCGAGGTCGATGTCGGACAGTGCGAGGTCCGCCGGCGGTGCGCCGTTGTCGAGTAACGCGATGGCCATCCTCGGAGCGTAAAGCCCGGTCGTACCGCACCGCGGGAGAATCGGCTGCGAACTGTCCACCGGACGTGATAGTTCCTTGTGGTGCGCAACCCACATGCAGGACAACCGTTTACGACCTCCGATGAGGACATCGCCCGCGCTCTGCTGGACGTCAGCATCCCCACGCTGATGCTGTCGCTGGTGCACATGTCCGGTGATCCGGAGCTGATCCGCGGTGCCCTGCGCCCTGCCGGGCTGTTCCTCAACGAGGTCCAGGGCTACATGTCCGAGGACGACAAAGCGGCGGTGCGTGCCCTGGCGCTGAAGGTGATCACCGACTACCGCGACCGCGGCTGCCCCGAGCCGGAACCGATCGGCGCCGAGCTGCTCAAGGAGATGATGGAGTGGCTGGTCTGCGAACCGGTCCCCGACGAATACGTGCCGATGGTGCTGGAGGAGATGGAGCTCGACGGTACGGACGTCCGCGCCGGCGCCGCCGGACGTGACGCCGGATCGGCCGCGGACTTTCCGGTCGTCGTCATCGGCTGCGGCGAATCCGGACTGCTCGCCGGTATCCGCTTGAAAGAGGCCGGAATTCCGTTCACCATCATCGAACGCGCCGCCGGTGTCGGTGGCACCTGGTGGCACAACAGCTATCCCGGCGCCCGTGTCGATGTCGGAAACCACTTCTACTGCTACAGCTTCGAACCCAGCGACCACTGGACGCAGTTCTTCGCCGAACAGCCCGAACTGCAGGCGTATTTCGAACGCATCCTGGACCAGTACGGCATCCGCCCGCACGTGTGGTTCGAGACCGAGGTCACCGGCGCGACATGGGACGAGGCCACCGCGACATGGCAGGTGGCCCTCCGCACCGCGGACGGGTCGGCCGAGACGGTGTCGGCGCGCGCCGTCATCAGCGCCGTCGGGCAGCTCAACCGTCCGTATCTGCCGCCCATCTCGGGACGCGACGAATTCGAGGGCCCGTCGTTCCACTCGGCGCAGTGGGATCACGACGTCGACCTCACCGGCAAGCATGTCGCGATGGTCGGCGCCGGTGCCAGCGGCTTTCAGATCGCGCCGTCGATCGCCGGGAAAGTCGCTTCGCTCAACATCTTTCAGCGCACCGCGCAATGGATGTTCCCCAACCCCAACTATCACGCCAGGGTCGGCGACGGCGTCAAGTGGGCGCTGAAGCACCTGCCGTTCTACGGCCGCTGGTACCGGTTCCTGCTGTTCTGGCCCGGCTGCGACAAGGGTCTTGCCGCAGCGCGCGTCGACCCGGACTATCCCGACCAGCAACGCGCGGTGAGCGAGATCAACGATGTCACCCGAATCATGTTCACCGAGTGGATCAAAGGGCAGATCGGTGACAACCCGGACCTGCTGGCCAAGGTCATCCCCGACTACCCGGCGACGGGCAAACGCACGTTGCAGGACAACGGAAGCTGGCTGCAGACGCTCACACAGGACCACGTCGAACTCATCCGCACGCCCATCGCGCGCATCGAACGCGACGCCGTCGTGACGGTCGACGACCAGCGCCATCAGGCTGACGTCATCGTGTACGCCACCGGATTTCACGCCGGAAAAGTGTTGTGGCCCATGACCATCATCGGGCGTGACGGCCGGGTGCTGGCCGAGCAGTGGGGTGAACGGCCCACCGCGTATCTCGGCATCACGGTCCCGGGCTTCCCGAATTTCTTCTGCATGTACGGGCCCGGCACCAATCTCGCCAGTGGCGGCAGCCTGATCTTCCATTCGGAATGCCAGATGCGTTACATCGCAGAATGTCTGGACCTGCTGCTGGCCGGCCGCGGGCGGTGGATGGAACCGCGGCCCGAGAAGCTCGACGACTGGGTGCAACGCAGCCAGGCCGAGATGCGCACCATGGTGTGGTCGCAGCCGTCCATCCGGCACTCGTTCTACAAGAACGCCGACGGCGACATCTACACGCTCAGCCCGTGGCGTCTGGTCGACTACTGGACGTGGACGCGTACCGCCGACCCGGAGGACTACACCTTCGGGTGAGCGGCCGGCGCATCAGCTGTTGACGGCCTCGTCGTCCGGCAGGTCGTGCCGGACCACCCGCACGCGCCCGTGCGGCAGGCACGCGGCGTAGCCATGGTGCTTGCCGTAGAGCTCCCACGAGGTGTGTTCCTGGTCGGTGGGCACGTCGATGCGGTGTCCGTCGGCGAACGCCAGGTGCAGGCTGCCGTTGTCCTCCCACTCGGCGTGCGTGCATTTCTGGCCGGCGAAATCGAACAACGGCCGCTCTTGCTTGCGCACGTCGGCCGGGTTGATCGCGACGACTTCCTGCGGGTCGGTCTCGGTGGCAGGCAGGGTCAGGGCCAGCGGTGCCGAGATGACGAGCTCGTTGTAGTCCTCCAGGTCCAGCACCAGTCCGTCGCGGAAGGAGATCCGCTGCACTGCGCATCCTTTAATCCACTGTTCGGTCATAATCCACTGTGTTACGACCTGGCCCGCTGCGCAAGATCGCGCGGGGCAGCGCCGCGCTAGCGGTTGACGAGGGGGAAGGCGACCGCGCAGCCGGATTCGATGGAGTGCGTCCAGGCGTCCTGCTCGGCAGAGGCCCGCAGGTGGCGGCGCCGTGCGGTCCAGCCGCAGGTGCAGGTCGCATAGGACCAGCAGAGGCCGCGAACATGTACGCCCACTTCGCCGTGGGATACCGCGGTGGGCGTGGTGAGTGCCGGTGCCGTCATGATGCTGACCTCCTGGCTGGTCTTGCCGACAATTGTCCCGCCGCCCCGCCACGGGAACCAGTAGCGACAGGTCACAACTAGGCCACTGGATTACCGCATGTGCCTGCCGTCAAACCTCACGGTGACCGGCGGGCCACGCCGAGCGGCGGCGGCGAAGATGGCTAATACTGATAACGGTTTGAACACAGCGCCGTGGACGACTGGCAAATCATCGCAGGTCGGTGGCTTGCGGACGGGTGCGTTGTGGCCCGGGTAACGGGTAAGGTCACCGGTCAAAGGGTGGCTTGTCTCACCACGATTCCGGATAGTTCCCGCACGCCGAAGCGCGCGTCATCGCCGGTCGTGCGTCGCCACCATGCGTTTTTTTGAAGGGGTTGTTTGCGTGGACGCGGTGCTCGGTTTGGCCATGACTCCGTCATCCATGGGCCTGGTCCTGGTCGAGGGCAATGACGTCGACGGGTTCACCATGGACCACGACGCCGTCGAGATCATGAACTCCGGCGACGCCACCGCCGCCGTGCTGCGCAGCGAGGCCCTGGCGGCGACGCGTGGGCTGCGGCTCAAGTCGATCGGGCTCACGTGGAGCGACGATGCCGACGCCGAGGCCTCGATGCTCATGCAGTCGCTGTCCGAGTCCGGTTTCGACAACGTGGTGCCGGTGCGGTTCCCGGAGGCCAACGAGGCAGTGGCCCGCGGCATCGCCGACGCGCTGGGCTGTGGGACCACCGCGGTGTGCACCATCGAGCCCGAATTCGCGATCACCATGATCGTGCATGCGGCGAGCGGCGCCGTTCACACGGCCGTGAACCACACCATCGGCTCCCGCGCCGGCCTGACCAGCTGGCTCAGCGCGGTGTTCGCCCGCGCGGACTGGCAGCCGGAGGCACTCGTGGTCATCGGATCCGCCGGCAACTTCGAGGCCATCCTGCCGGGGCTGCAGGACGCGCTGTCGGTGCCGGTGTTCACGCCGGAAGAAGCGGATCTGGCCCTGGCCCGCGGCGCGGCGCTGGTGTCGGTGCGGTCGGGCGACTCCGACCTGTCCGAGCCGTACTACTTCGGTGACCAGCCGCGACCCGACGAATGGGCCGGCCAGGATTTCGGCTGGGATCCGACCTTCGATGCCTTCGAGCAGGAATTCGAGGGACCCGTCTTCGCGCCGACCGGCCGGCATCGGTCGAGCGGTTCCTCGCGGTGGGAGCAGCTGTCGAGCTCGCCCGCCCTGCCCCTGACCATGCTGGCCGTCGGGTCCACGGCGTTCGTGGCGTCGGTGTCGATGGCCGTCACGATGCAGTTCCTGCCGTCGCGCGGCGCCTCGACGCCCGTCACCAAGAGCCCGCGGCCCGCGGCCGCCGAGCAGGCGGTCGCGCCGGCCGAGCCTCCGGCGGTGCACGTGGCGCCCGCTGCCGAGCCGTCGGCCGAGCTGTTGGCGCCCGTCGAGGCGCCGCTGCCCGATGCGCCGATTGTCGAGCCGCAGGCGGCTCCCGTCGTCGAACCCGAACCGGCCGTGCACCCCGACGGTGTGCCGGCAGCCGACGCGCCGCCCGCGGCCACGGATATCCCGCCGGTGGAGATGCCGGCGAATTCGGTGGCGGTCGCAGTACCGGCCGACGCCCCGGCTCCGGCGGCCCCGGCGCCTGGCGATGTCGCCCCGCCCGCCGAGCCCGTCGCTCCGCCGCAGTAAACCCCGGAGTGCGGCTAACGAAAGTAACGCCGGCGTCGAACTACGATATGTAGTGAACGTATCTCGGACCTGAGGATGGACCCCTTGCCCAAAACTGTGCGTTATGCGCTGGCCGTCGCCGCATCTGCGGTGATGATGCTGAGCGGCCCTGTGGGTGCTGCCGTCGCGGCATTGCCCGAGTCCCTCCCGGTCGCCACGATCACGCCGAGCAGCGGCGACGTGGTCGGTGTCGGAATGCCCGTCACCGTGACCTTCGGTCAGCCGGTCGCCGACCGGGGGCGCGCCGAGCGCACCATCGAGTTCTCGTCGCCGAAGATGACCAAGGCGCCCGCAGGCACGTTCGCGTGGCTGGCCGACAACAAGGTGCAGTTCACGCCCAGCACCTACTGGCCGGCGCATTCGACCATCAAGGTGTCGGTCGGCGGGGCCAAACAGTCGTTCGGGACCGGAGCGGCCACCCTCGGCGTCGCGAGCATCAGCGGGCACACCTTCACGGTGAGCATCGACGGCCAGGTCGTGAAGACCATGCCGGCGTCCATGGGCAAGCCCAAGCACCCCACCCCGGTGGGTTCGTTCACGGCCATGTCGAAAGAAAGCCCCGTGGTCATGGACTCGCGGACCATCGGCATCCCGCTCAACGACCCTGAGGGCTACAAGCTGACGGTCTACTACGCGGTCCGGGTCACCTCGGGCGGCGTCTACGTCCACGCGGCTCCGTGGTCGGTTGCGCAGCAGGGCAATTCGAACGTGAGCCACGGCTGCATCAACCTGAGCACCGACAACGCGTCCTGGTACTACAACCAGGTGAACATCGGCGACCCGATCGTCGTCAACGCGTAGCGCTCTCGCGGATCGCCTGCGCCGTCGCGTCATCGGCGGGCAGGAACGCTTCGATGCTCAACTCCGCGGCGGTCAGGTCCAGCGCGGTGCCGAATGTGGTGACGGTGCTGAGGAATGTCAGCACCGTGCCATCCGGACCGTCGATCTCCAGCGGCACCGCGACGCCGCCGAGATCGGACGATGCGACGTCCCCGCCGGGGTAGGCCTCGATCTCGGTGAGCAGATCGTGAAGCTCGGCCGACGCGCTACCGGCGACTTCACGGCGCAGTCGGCCGATCACGTGGTGCCGCCACTGCCCGAGATTGCGGATTCGGGGAGCCAGACCATCCGGGTGCAGCGAAATGCGAAGGGCGTTCGGCGGATTCAGCAACTCGGGCGCCACGCCCTCGAGCAGCACGGCGGTGCCGGCGTTGGCCGCGACGATGTTCCACAGGTGGTCGACTGCCAGGCACGGGAACGGCTCGTATGCGGCGAGGACACGATCGATCCCGGTGCGCACCGCGCTCATCTCCGGGTCGTCGAGTGAGCGCTCGGCGTACACCGGTGCGTGACCCGCGGCCATGAGCAGCCGGTTCTGTTCTCGCGCAGGAACATTCAGCACAGTACCGAGCTTGAGCACCATGGCTCGGCTCGGCGTCGACCGGCCGGTCTCGATGAAGCTGAGATGGCGGGCCGACACGTCGGCCTCGATGGCGAGGTCGAGCTGGCTGATGCGCCGCCGCTGGCGCCACTGCCGCATGAGCTCTCCGAAGGGTTGCGGCGAACGTGTCGGGGCAGCGCTGGTGACGGTCACGAATCCAGTGTCGCGGTTGTGCGTCCCCGTGGCGACTACCTGCCAGGTAATTGCGGCGATTACCTGACGGGGACAGTCTCGAATTGCCCGACAACGCAGTAGGAGGCGATCGAGATGCGCACCACCCACTCGGCAACCGAACCGGCGGCGCCGGCGCCGCCGGTCTGGCTACGGGCCGTCATGGCAGCCGACCGAACCGGATCGGCCTGGTACGTCGGTACCGGTTTCTTCTTCGCGCCGCTGCTGATGCTGGTATCGCCGTGGCCCGTGCTGACGACCGTGCTGTGGGTGGTCATCGCGGTCACCGGCTTGTGGCTCGGCCTGCTCGGCGTCGCGATGGCGACCGGCCTCGCCATGGTGCTGCGCTCCGGCCAGGAGCTGTCCGACGACTACTGGCAGTCGCTGCTCGACTATCCCGATCGGCCCAAGGTCACCGCGCGACAGCTGATTTCGCGTTAGCTCCGGTGTAGTCGACCTGCCAGTGCTTGATGCCGTTGAGCCAGCCCGACCGCAGCCGCTCCGGCTCACCGAGCGGACGCAGATCCGGCATGTGGTCGGCGATCGCGTTGAACATCAGGTCGATGGTCATGCGGGCCAGATTCGCCCCGATGCAGTAGTGGGCGCCGGTCCCGCCGAAGCCGACGTGCGGGTTGGGGTCGCGCATGATGTTGAACGTGTACGGGTCGTCGAACACCTCTTCGTCGAAGTTGGCCGACCGGTAGAACATCACCACCCGCTCGCCCTTCTTGATCGGCACGCCGCCGAGCTCGGTGTCCTGCGTCGCGGTGCGCTGGAACGAGGTGACCGGCGTCGCCCAGCGGACGATCTCGTCGGCTGCCGTCGCCGGACGTTCCCGCTTGAACAGTTCCCACTGGTCCGGGTGTTCCGCAAAGGCCATCATGCCCTGGGTGATGGTGTTGCGGGTGGTCTCGTTGCCCGCCACCGCCAGCAGGATGACGAAGAAACCGAACTCGTCGTCCGAGAGCTTGTGGCCTTCGACGTCGGCCTGCACCAGCCGGGTCACCAGGTCGTCGCGCGGGTTGGCGCCGCGGTCGGCCGCCATGGCCATGCCGTACATGATCAGTTCAACCGACGCGGTGATGGCGTCGTTGCCGGCGAATTCGGGGTCCATGTCGCCGACCATCTGATTGGACCAGTGGAACAGCTTCTTGCGGTCTTCCTGCGGCACGCCCATCAGTCCGGCGATCGCCTGGAGCGGCAGCTCACAGGACACCTGTTCGACGAAATCGCCGTACCCCTGGGTGGCTGCCTCCTGCACGATCTGCTGCGCGCGCCGGCTCAGTTCGTCCCGCAGCAGTTCGATGGCCCGCGGGGTGAACATGCGCGAGATGATCTTGCGCAGGTGGGTGTGATGCGGTGCGTCCATGTTCAGCAGCACGAACTTGCCACGCTCGATCTGCTCGGTGACCGTGCCGTCCTGGTAGCGGGGGATGGCCGTCTTCACCTGGCTGGAGAACACGTCGCTGCGGCGGGACACCTCCTTGACGTCCTTGTGCCGCGTCACCACCCAGTAGCCACCGTCGTCGAAGCCGCCCTTGCCCATGGGTTGTTCGTTCCACCAGATCGGCGCGACGTGGCGCAGTTCGGCCAGCTCCGCGACCGGGAGCCGCTGGGCGTAGATATCGGGGTCTGTGAAGTCGAATCCGGCCGGGATGTTGGGTGCCGTCATGTGACGCTCCTCACTCTGCAACGTGTTCCAATTTAGTACCGCGTGCCGGTCGGAGCCGCAAGGTTATGCCGATAATTCGGCTCGGATTCTGGGGGAATGCCGACGCGACCCGAACCGGGGAGCACTATTCGTCGTAGCCGATGCGCCCGAGGTGGGCTCGTCGCGGCGCTGGACCCGATCCCGGATTCGTACGGCCGCACCACATTGATCCGGCAAATTCCCAGCAATACCGCAGTCACCTGTAGCACCATTGGTTACCGGAGACGGACGGGAGGGCAACACATGAGAATCCTGGACAGCGTCAAATTCCGCGCCGTGGGTCTGGCCTGCGCAGCGTTGCTGCTGCCGGTCGCCCCGGCCGCCTGGGCCGACGACACCGCGGCGGTCGACCAGTCGGCCGCGCCGATCGATCCGCCGGCGGCGCCCGCGGATCCCAAGCCGGCACCGGTCGGGAAGCCCGTCCCGGTGGCGAACGCCGCGCCGGTACCGCACCTGTCCAGTCCCGAGAATCTGCCGCCGTACACCACGACCACCGCGGAGGGGTCGCAGGACACCGACCAGCTGTCGTATCTGCGCGACGTCTGGCACGCCGTCCAGGAGCGCGAGATCAGCCCCAAGCAGGCCCTCGTGCTGCTCGCGCAGCGCCCCATGGACGCCGATGCGGCACCGCCCGCGGGGCTGCCCGCCGGTCCGCAGGCGCCGGTTGCGGCTCCGCCGCCCGCTGCTGACGCTCCGGTCGGTTAGGTCGGCCGGCCCGCGTCGCGCACGGCCGTCAGCGCCTGGCTGACCACCCGGTAGCACTCACACGCGATCTGCCGGAGCGCGACGCGGTCGAGAATCTCGATGTTGCCGCGCCGGTAGATGATCAAGCCATCGCGCTGCATCCGTGCCGCCGTCTCGGAGATGGTCGGGCGCTGCACGCCCAGCATCTGCGAGAGGCTTTCCTGCGTGCTCGAGAACTGTTGGCAGTCGTACCGGTCATGCGCGGCCAGCAACCAGCGCGCCAACCGTGCGCGCACCGAGTGCGCGCTCGTGCACAGCACGTTCTGCGCCGTCTGGATCAGCAGATAGTCGGTGAACCGGTCGATCGCGTCATGCCACGGGCCGCCTTCGGTGGTCAGCTGCAGAAACTCCGCGACCGGAACGTGTGCGGTATCGCCGGCACACCAGCAGACGACGGTCTGGCGGCTGTTGCGCGCACCCAGGTGGCCGGCGACGCCGACCAGGCCCTCGGAGCCGACGGTGCCCACTTCGATCCCGGCGCCGTGCTCGGACTCGGCCAGGACCGAATAGACCGAATCGAGCGGAAAATGGATGTGACTCAACGGGTTTCCGGCCCGTTGGGCCACGTGGCCGATAGGGCTGAAGTCGATCTGGATGTGCGGCAGCAATCGGTCGAGTCGGTCGCTGTCGAAGGTTGCGAGCACGGCATTGCGGTGCAGATCGCTCAGCTGAACCTCCGTGCCCACTCAAGCAAGCTACTCGACGGGTGCGTCGTCCCGATACGAACAGTTAACGGCGCGTCGGTGATTTGCTATGTCAGAGAGCTGACATAGCGGCTACTATTTGCGGGCCGACCGTCAGCGCGGCCCGGCATAGCCCTCATAGAGATCAATGATTGGTTTTTCCGTATGCCTGATGCAGTGGCCGATGACGCCGATGCCGACAACGCGTCTGAACACTGGGAAGTCGCGGCGGTCCTGGCCGGCGGTGACTCGCCGAAAGCCGGCGGATTCACGTTCTTCGTCGCCGATCAACGGTGGGTGTGGTCCGACGAAGTGGCGCGGATGCACGGCTACGCGCCGGGGCAGGTGGAGCCCACGACCGAGTTGCTGCTGAGTCACAAGCACCCCGACGACCGGGCCCGGGTGGCCGAAATTCTCGACCGGGTGCGGTCGGGAGGGCTGTTCAGCAGCCGGCACCGGATCATCGACGTCAACGGCAAGACACATTGGATGGTGGTGGTCGGTGACCACGTGACCGACGAGTCGGGTGAAGTGATCGGGACGCAGGGCTACTACGTCGATGTCACCGAAACCATGCAGGCCGACCTGACGTCCGAGATCAAAGAGGTCGTCAAGTCCCGCGCCACCATCGAGCAGGCCAAGGGCATCCTGATGGCGGCCTACGGCATCGACGCCGACCGCGCGTTCGACATCCTCACGTGGCGCTCGCAGATGACCCACGTCAAAGTCAAGACCGTTGCGGGACAGTTTCTCGAGGCGGTCATGCGAGAGGGACTGTCGCCCGAGAGCGTCAGCACCATCGACCGGCTGCTCCTGCCGGGCGACCCGGTCGCCAGCTGATCAGGCCGTCAGCGCCTCGATCCGGGCCGGCACGTGCTTGTGCCACGGGGTACCCGCGAACGCATCGCGCCAGTCCGCCGACGTGAGGTCGTTGGGCGCCACGCCGGGCACCCGCTTCTCGCCGTCGGCTTCGGTGAAGTCCACGCCGAACCCGTTGGGCAGCGAGGCGTGGCCGGGCAGCATGACGTCGGTGACCTCCACGGAAGCTTCCGCGGTCCCGGCGGCCGTCGTGATCCGGGCCCGCCCGCCGTCGACCAACCCGAGTGCCGCGGCGTCTTCCACGCTGACCCGCAGTGCGCCGTCGGCGTCGCGCTTGCGCCAGCCCGGATCCCGGATGATGTCGTTGGCGGTGAACGCCCGGCGCTCACCGGCCGACAGCACGATGGGGTATTCGTCGGAGGTCAGCGGCGGCCGGTCGGTGGCGAGCGCACCGAGTTCGGCGAGCATCTCGGGTATCTCGAGGGCGAACCGGCGGTCGGTGTGCGTCACCAGGCTCCAGTCGTCCTCGTACTCGTGCACCGTGAACGTCACCCTGGACCGGCCTTCGAGGATCGCGGTGAACAGCGCGTTGCCGTCCGCATGGCCGGCCCGGCGGACCGCATCGGGGTACGTCATCGCGGTCTTCTGCGCCAGCCCCCACAACGCGGCCGCTCCAGCCAGTCCGTCCGGCAGCGTCGGACCCAGCGTCTCGTACAGCACATAAGGCAGCACGCGGCCCAGTGCCGGGTTGGCGCCCACCGCGCCGAAGAACGCCCCGAGATACGCGTCGAGGCCCTCGCGGGCGGCCCGGCGCAGCGGGTCGAGTTCCGCGTCGTCGACGACGCCGAGGGCGCGCACCAGCCGCGCCCAGATCTCCGGCTCGGGCAGGGTGCCGGGCAGCGGTGTCAGGAGGGGGTGGCGCAGATGAAAGGTGTTGTGCGGGAACTCGAGATTGAAGAAGGTCGCCTCGGGCTTCTCGAACTGGCTCGCCGCGGGCAGCACGTAGTGGGCCAACCGGGCGGTCTCGGTCATCGCGACATCGATGACCACCAGCAGTTCCAGCGCGCCGAGCGCGTCGCGCACCGCGTTCGAGTCCGCGATGGAGTGCGCGGGGTTGCTGCTCTCGACGATCATCGCGCGGAAGCGGTCCGGATGGTCGGTCAGGATCTCCTGCGGCACGACGTTGGACGGCAGCAGCCCGGCGATGATGGGAGCGCCCGTCACCGGCGAACGGCCGACGCCACCGGCGGCGAACAGGGGAGCGAACGACGAATGCAGGTGCTGGCCACCGCGTTTGGCGAAGTTGCCGGTGAGGATCCACAACATCTTGTTCAGGTACGAGCACAGGGTGCTGTTGGGTGCCTGCTGGACACCGAGGTCCTCGAACACCGAAACGCTTGTCGCACCGGCAATCCGGCGCGCTGCGGCGCGCAACAGCTCGGCGTCGACGCCGCAGCGCTGGGCGAACTCGTCGACGTCCACGGCGCGCAGCGCCTCCCGCACCGGCTCGACGCCCGTGACGTGTTCGGCGAGAAACGCCTCGTCGCACAGGTTTTCCTGAACCAAAACCGCGGCCAGGGCCGACAGGCACCACGCGTCCGTCCCGGGCCGTACCCGCAGGTGGAAGTCGGCCATCTTGGCGGTGTCGGTGCGGACCGGATCGATGACGATCATCGACCGCTGCGGGTCTTTCGCGATGTCCTGCAGCACGGTCCGGGCCCGCGGAAAGCTCTGTGACATCCACGGGTTCTTCCCGATGAACACCGACACCTCGGCGTGCTCGAACTCGCCGCGGGTATGTCCGCCGTAGAGCTGGGCGTCGACCCAGAACTCACCGGTCTTCTCCTGTGCCAACGCATTCGACCGGTACCGGCTGCCGAGCGCCTTGAGGAACGCGCCGCTGTAGGCGCCACCCAGGTGGTTACCCTGACCGCCGCCGCCGTAGTAGAAGATCTTGTCGCCGCCGTACTCGTCGCGGATCCGCGAGAAGCCCTCGGCGATCTCGGAAATGGCGGTGTCCCAGTCGATTTCCTCGTAGGTGCCGTCGGGGCGCCGGCGCATCGGCGAGGTGAGGCGGTCGCGGTTGTTCTGGTAGTGGTCCAGCCGCAGGGCCTTGTTGCAGGTGTAGCCCTGCGAGGCCGGATGTGCCTTGTCCCCACGGATTTTCGACAGGGTGCGGCCGTCGAGTTGGACGACGATGCCGCAGTTGCACTCGCACAGGATGCAGGCGGTCGACTGCCACTCCTGGGTCTGGGTCATGAGGACGCCTTTCGTTCCGAGTCGGTCGTGGCAGTCACGAGGGCGCGCAGCTGCCGATGCACGAGGTCCAATGGGGTGGTGGAGCCGGTGGTGCGGGCCACCAGCACGGCGCCTTCGATCGCGGTGGTGGCGAGCATGGCCAATTCGGCGGCTTGTTCGGCGGCCACACCGTCGGCCCGTAGCTGCTCTTCGAGCTGGTCGAGCCAGCGGGTGAAGGCGGCGGCGGCGCGTTCGATGACGGGCGGGTTGTCGGCCTCGACGGCGACCGCCACCACCGGGCAGCCGGCCCGGTATCCGGACTCGGTGAGTTGGGAGCGGAAGCCGTCGACCAACACATCGAGTGCCTCGAGTGCGGTGCCGGCCTTGGCGATCCGGCGGGCGATGTAGTCACCCGCGAAATCGATTGTCTCGCAGAGTAGTTGGGTGCGGCCGCCGGGGAAGTGGTGGTACGCCGAACCGCGCGGTGCCCCGCTGTGGGCGAGTACATCCGAGATGGCCGTCGACTGCGCGCCCCGCTCGCGGATGAGCAGCGCGGCAGACACGATCATGCGTTCACGAGGACCAGCCATCCGCGCCCTTCCGTCGGATTATGTATGCAACCATACATAATCCGACGGCATGGGTCTATCCCCGCGTGGCAGACACACTTACGCCTCGGATCGCAGCCGCATGGTGACTGCAATCCGAGGCGCAAATGACGTCATGCCGGCCGCCGGCGCACACCGGCGGCCTCGATCACACGGACGCGGCTTCGTTCAGCTCCTCGAGCCGGCCGGTGGCCTCCAGGTACTCCCGCACCCAGCGTTCGATCACCGCGGAGGTCTTCTCGACCTTGGTGAACTGGCCGACCACCTGGCCGACCGGGTTGAACGCGACGTCGACGCTCTCGTTCGGGTACTTGTGCGTGGCCGCCACCGCCATGCCGGAAACCATGTACTGCAAGGGCATTCCGAGCGGCTTCGGGTTGCCTTCCTTCTCCCAGGCCTCGGTCCAGTCGTTGCGCAGCATCCGCGCCGGCTTGCCGGTGAACGACCGGCTGCGCACGGTGTCCTTGCTGCTGGCCTTGGCGTACGCGGCGTGCTGCTGCTCGGAGTGCTCGCTCTCCTCGACCATCACCCACTGCGAACCGGTCCACGCGCCCTGCGCGCCGAGCGCCAGCGCCGCGGCGATCTGCTGGCCGCTGCCGATGCCACCGGCGGCCAGCACCGGGACGGGCGCGACCTCCTTGACGACCTGCGGCCACAGCACGATCGAGCCGATCTCTCCGCTGTGCCCGCCGGCCTCGCCGCCCTGGGCGATGATGATGTCGACGCCCGCGTCGGCGTGCTTACGGGCCTGCGACGGCGAGCCGCACAGCGCGGCGACCTTGCGGCCCTCGGCGTGGATGTGGTCGATCATGTCCTTCGGCGGGGTGCCCAGCGCGTTGGCGATCAGCGTGCACTTCGGGTGCTGCAACGCGACCTCGACCTGCGGGGTGGCGGTGGCCTCGGTCCAGCCCAGCAGCTGCAGGGCATCGTCGTCACTGTGGTCGACCGGCACCCCGTGATCGGCGAGCAGCTTCTTCGCGAAATCCAGGTGCTCCTGCGGCACGAGGGCGTTGAGCTGCTTCTTGAGCACCTCCGGATCCAGGTCGACCTGGTCCATGCCCTCGTACTTGTTGGGGATCACGATGTCGACGCCGTACGGATGGTCGCCGATGTTCTCGTCGATCCACTTCAGCTCGATCTCGAGCTGCTCGGGGGAGAAGCCGACGGCACCCAGGACGCCGAAGCCACCGGCTTTGCTGACTGCCACGACCACGTCGCGGCAGTGGGTGAAGGCGAAGATCGGGTATTCGATGCCGAGTTGGTCGCAGATAGCGGTGCGCATTTGGGGTTCCTTGTGCTGGTTCGAGGCAGGAGCGGCAAACTGAAACGTGTTCTAATTTAGTACCGCGTGACAGTCCGGCGCGCAAGGCTACGCGCAGATTTGGGCCCAGATTTCCGGCGACGGCCGTTCCAGAACGTCAGCGATGCACGAGTCGTCGTAGCCAGCCGGGCCGGTCGCTGGACGGGGCCGCCGCGCGGACCACGGTCCAGCCGAGCCGCTCCGCTTCGGCTGCCAGCCCGGGCCGCGGGTTCACCGGAATCGGGTGCCCCACGACGTGCATCAGCGGCAGGTCCTCGTCGCCGTCGGCGTAGAAGTAACTCTGTTGCAGGTCAACGTGATTGGCCTGGCTGAACGCCTCGACCGCCGCGGCCTTGCGGTGGCCCCAGACGATGGGCCGCACGATGTCGCCGGTGAGGGTGCCGTCGGCGTCGACGGTGAAATGGTTGCAGATGACGTGCTCGACGCCGAGGTAGCGGGCCAGCGGCATGACGTGCATGGTCAGGGCCGACGAACTCAGCACCACCGTGTGGCCGGAGCGCTGGTGGGCGCGCACGACCTCGCGCATCGTCGGGAAAATCCTGGCCTGTACGTGGCTGTGGAACAGCTGCTCGCCGAGCGACTCCTGTTCGGCGAGTGACTCGCCGCGCAGATAGCCGGCGGCGCGCACCAGCAACCGCTCGAACTCCATGCGGCCCAACTTGTATCGCACCGTCGCTTCGAGGATTCCGGTGAGCTCGCCGAAGGCCGCCTGCCGCTGCCGGAACCGGTGGGCCGCGTGCACCGTCGCGATGAAACCGGACACCAGCGTGCCGTCGACGTCGAAGAACGCGCCCACATTCGGGCTGTTCGCGCCAAGGTCACCGGCGGCGGCCGCAGCGATCGGCCCCGTGATCGGTCCGGCGTTCGGCGCAGCCATGCTGACCAGTATGCCGGGCCTCCCGGCCACCCACCGGGCGGGCGGTAGCGTGACCCGTCATGGGACGCGTGGACGGAAAAGTTGCACTGATCACTGGCGGCGCACGGGGGATGGGCGCGGCGCACGCCCGGATGCTCGTCGCCGAGGGCGCCAAGGTCGTCATCGGCGACATCCTCGATGAGCCCGGCGAGGCGCTGGCCGCCGAACTCGGGGATGCCGCACGCTACGTCCATCTCGACGTCACCGACGCCGACCAGTGGGCCGCCGCGGTCGCCACCGCCACCGAACAGTTCGGTGTGCTCAACGTTCTGGTCAACAACGCCGGCATCACCGCCCTCGGCAAAATCGGTGAGTTCGACATGGCCAAGTGGCAGAAGTGCATCGACGTCAACCTCACGGGCACGTTCCTGGGCATGCAGGCAGTGGTCGCGCCGATGCGGGAGGCCGGTGGCGGCTCGATCATCAACATCTCGTCCATCGAGGGCATGCGCGGCGCGACTCTGCTGCATCCGTACGTCGCGTCCAAGTGGGCGGTGCGCGGGCTGACCAAATCGGCGGCCATCGACCTGGGCAAGGACAAGATCCGGGTCAACTCGGTGCTGCCCGGTTTCATCCGCACGCCGATGACCAAATATTTTCCCGACGACATGATGACCGCGCCGCTGGGCCGGCCCGGACAGTCCGACGAGGTAGCGACCTTCGTGGTGTTCCTGGCCAGTGACGAATCGTCGTTTGCCACCGGCAGCGAGTTCGTCGTCGACGGCGGCCTGACGACCGACGTGCCACACAAGTTCTGACCTCAGCGATTCCGGAACTGCCGGTCTGACGGGGCACAATGAGGTGCCCCCACATCGCGCATTCGGTTGTAGAAGCGCGTTCAGATGCTGATGTTCTCGGAGGGAGCAGGGCTATATCAACCGAGTTGCGCCGCGGTGCAGTGCTGGGTGCCGTCATGTCTCTGGTGCTGCTGTTCGCGTGCACCGGTGATCTGCCGCGCCTGCTGAGGCCCATGAGCGCGGCCGCCGAAGTGGAGCTCGCGCAGGGCTGGCAGCTGTCCTCCGCGCAGGGCATGGTGGCCACCGGAGCGCAGCTCAGCGTCGACGGATTCCCGGCCGCCGGTCCCGGCTGGCACCAGGTGCGGCACATGCCGTCCACCGTGCTGCAGGCGCTGCAGGACGACGGCACCTACCCGGACCTCTACTACGGCGACAACCTGCTGACCAAGGTGCCGCAGGACCTGTACAAGCAGGACTGGTGGTACCGCACCACGTTCGTCGCACCGGCCGGGCACTCGACGTACCGGCTCAACTTTCCCGGCATCAACTACCGCGCCGAGATCTGGCTGAACGGGCATCAGATCGCCGACAGCAAGCAGATCGCAGGCATGTACGTCGACCACACCCTGGACGTGTCGAAGTGGATCGACCGCGGCCGCGCCAACACCCTCGCCGTCAAGGTCACCCCGGAGCGCGCGCTGCAGGACGTCGACGGCGTGGAGCTGGCCGACAGCTGGTTCGACTGGATCAACTGGAACTACCTCGGGTATCAGGGTCCCGGCAAGAACCCGGCCAACGGCAACTCGTTCGTGGCGGACCGCAATGCCGGCATCCTCAAGCCCGTCACCCTGAAGATGTCGGGCGACGTGGCGATCACCGACGCGACCGTGAACAGCCAGCTGCCGTTGCCGCGCACCGACAGCGCCCAGCTGAGCGTGCGGTCGGGCCTGACCAACTACTCCGACCAGCGGGTCAACGGCGTCGTGCGGGCGACCATCACCCGACCCGGCAAGGCGGACATCCACATCGAGCGGCCGGTGTCGCTCGGGCCGGGGGAGAGCCGCGACGTCACGTTCAGTCCCGGTGACTACGAAGCGTTGCGCCTGTCCCACCCGGACCTGTGGTGGCCGTACACAATGGGCCGGCCCGACCTGTACGACCTCCGTATCCAGTTCCTGCAGTACGGACAGGCCACCGATGAGCTGAAGCAGCGCTTCGGCATCCGGTCCATCGAGCAGGGCCGCGACGGCAGCGAGGAGTTCCCGCAGCTCGGCTCCGGCGGCAACTTCTATCTCAAGGTCAACGGCCGCGATTTCCTGGCGCGCGGGGCCACCTACACCCCGGACCTGCTGTACCGCGACGATCCCGACCGCGACAACGCCATCCTGCGCTACGTCAAGGATCTGGGTCTGAACATGATCCGGATGGAATCGAAGATTCCCGGTGCCCGCTTCATCGAACGGGCCGACGAACTGGGCATCCCGCTCATGGTGGGCTGGATGTGCTGCAACCAGTGGGAGAAGTGGCCGCAGTGGGGCCAGGAGGACCACCGGGTGGCGCAGGACAGCCTGCGCTCGCAGATCACGATGTTGCGATCGCATGCGTCGGCGTTCGTCTGGGCCAACGCCAGCGACGGGCACCCGCCCGCCGACATCCTCGAGCAGTACCACGAGATTCTGCGAAAGCTGCACTGGCAGAACGCCGTCGTCGACACAGTGTCGTCGTACACGACCGATTCGTCGGGCAATCGGCTGTGGGACGGCATCCAGATGGCCGGCCCGTACACCTGGCGGCCGCCCGCGTACTGGTTCGACGGCGAGTACGCCGCCGCCCGCGGCGCGTCGGCCGAACAGGGCGACAACGAGCACATCCCGCCGTTCGCGAGCCTGCGGAAGTTCATCCCGCCGGACAAGCTGTGGCCGATCAACGACATGTGGTACTTCCACGCCGGTTCCAACCCCGGCAACGAGGCCCTGGCGAGCATCCGCAACGCCGTCGTACAGCGCTACGGATCTTCCAGCGGCGCTGAGGAATTCACGCGCAAGGCCCAGCTCGCCCACTACGAGGCGACGCGGGCCCAGTTCGAGTCGTTCGCCGCGCTGGGCTGGGCGGACCACAAGATGACGATCTACTGGATGCTCAACAACCACTGGCCGTCGTTCTTCGGCAACATCTTCGACTACTACCTGCGGCCCGGTGGTGCGTACTACGGCGCGAAGAAGGGTCTGCAGCCGCTGTCGGTGACGTTCGATTCGTACGCCACGGGCGACCACAGCACCGCCAAGGTCAGCATCACCAACCAGAGCCCGGAGAACGCGGTGGGCCTGCGTGTGCGCACGCGGGTGTACGACATCAACGGGAACCTGCGCGACGACCGCACCAGTGACCCGTACGACGTGGCGTCCGGTGCCGCCGCGGTGGCACTGACGCTGCCGCGGGTGGTGCCCGATTCCCGGGTGTTCTTCGTCCGGTGCGAGCTGGTGAACCCGGTCGGCGAGGTCATCGCCGACAACGACTACTGGCAGTCGCAGCAGGACGACATCGGAGACCCCCGCAAGGACGTCGCCTTCGAGCTGCACCAGACCGCGTGGGCCGACATGGCGCCGCTGAACTACATGACGAAGGCCCGCCTCGAGGTCAGTGCCGCCGGCACCGTGAACGGGGACGGCCAGCAGGTCGTCGACATCACGCTGCGCAACCCGACCAAGCAGGTCGCGTTCTTCGAGCGGGCCGAGCTGACCACCGCGCCGGACGCCGACGAAATCCTGCCCATCGAGTACAGCGACAACTACGTCACGGTGTATCCGGGGGAGACCGCGCATGTCCGGGGGCTGGTGCCGAAGCCGGGCGTGAACGCCGGCTGGGTGCGGGTCGGCGGCTACAACACGCCGCCCGTGACGGTCCCGGTGACCGGTGGCCGGCCACCTCAGGACGCGGCGGAGGCGGCCGCGCGGGCCTCGGTGACCGACCCTGGTCTGGCCGAGCCGGACGTCCGGCCCGCGGCGCCCGACGCGGTACCGCGGGTCCCGAGACCGGGCGCATAGGACATGATGGTGAGTCGACGTGAAGGAGAAACACATGGCTGACGAACGCTCCGCACTGGCCGAGCGCACCGCCGCAAGCGGGTGGCAGCGGCACACGGACGACCGCGTCGACGTCTACCTGCGTGGCGCGTCCCGGGTCCGCGTGATCTGGCGCGGTGACGACGCGATCAGCGGCGGCACGCGGTTCCAGGACGACATCATGGAGCAGTACACGCGCGAGCTCGACACCGTGCGCGCCTGGCTGGCGGTCTGACCGAGCCCGCAGCGCCGTACCCTGATCGCCATGGGCGTGCGTGCGGGCATCGTGGTGACCGGGACCGAAGTTCTCACCGGCCGGGTCCAGGACCTCAACGGGCCGTGGCTGGCCGACCGGCTGCTCGAACTCGGCGTCGAGCTGGCCCACATCACCATCTGCGGTGACCGGCCCGAGGACATCGAAGCGCAACTGAATTTCCTTGCCGCACAAGGTGTCGACCTGATCGTCACCAGCGGCGGCCTGGGGCCGACGGCCGACGACATGACCGTCGCCGTGGTGTCGAAGTTCTGCGGCCGCGAGCTGGTGCTCGACGAAGCGCTCGAGGAGCGCATCGCCGAGATCCTGCGGTCCTTCATGGGCCGGTTCCCGGGCGCCGATTTCGAGGCGGTCCGGGCGGCCAACCGCAAGCAGGCCCTGGTGCCGGCGGGCGACGGCGTCGAGATCCTCGACCCCGTCGGCACGGCGCCGGGTGTCGTGGTGACCCGGGCCGGCGGCGCACCGACGGTGATCGTGCTCCCCGGACCGCCCCGCGAGCTGCGGCCGATGTGGAGCCGGGCCATCGAGACGGCGACGGCGCAACGTGCGATCGCCGGCCGCACCGTCTACCGCCAGGAGACCATCCGGATGTTCGGCCTGCCCGAGTCCGGGCTGGCCGAGACGCTGCGGGAAGCCGAGACCCTGGTGCCCGGTTTCGCGGGGCTGGAGATCACGACGTGCCTGCGTCGCGGCGAGTTGGAGATCGTCACCCGCTACGAACCCGACGCCACCGACAGCTACCGGCAACTGGCCGCGCTGCTGCGTGAGCGGCATCCGCACGACGTCTTCTCCGAGGACGGTGCGCTGGTCGATGACCAAGTGGCGCAACTGCTTTCGGGCCGCACCATCGCGACGGCCGAGTCGTGCACGGCGGGCCTGCTGGCGGCCCGGCTGGCCGACCGGCCCGGCTCCTCGGCCTACCTGGCCGGCGGCGTGGTGTCGTACTCGAACGAAGCCAAGGCGGACCTGCTCGGCGTCGACCCCGCGTTGATCGCGGCCCACGGTGCGGTGTCCGAACCGGTCGCCGAGGCCATGGCGGCGGGTGCACTGCAGCGGTTCGGCGCCGACGTTGCCGTGGGCATCACCGGCATTGCCGGCCCCGGTGGCGGCAGCGACGAAAAGCCGGTCGGCACAGTGTGTTTCAGTGTCGGGCTGGCCAATGGTGCGACCCACACGCGCACGATCCACCTGCCCGGCAACCGGGCCGACATCCGGGAGCGGTCGACGACCGTCGCCATGCACATGCTGCGCCGCGTACTCAGCGGTCAGCCGGTGACGGTCTGAGGGGCCTTACTGACCCGCGAGGTCGGCGTCGTCCCAGACCTCGAGAATCTTGGTCAGGATGTCCTCGGGCACACCGAGACCCGCGAGATGGCTCTCGCCCGGCAGCGTGAACATCTCCGCGTCGGCGATGCGCGCCACCGCGTGCTGACCGTGGGCGTAGGGCACGATGTGGTCGGCGTCGCCGTGCCACCAGCGCACCGGCACCTTGATGTCCTCGAGCCGGAAGCCCCAGTCGCGGGCGAACACGACGATGTCGGCGAACGGCGCGGCCAGCTGCTTGCGGCTGCCGTTCAGCAGGTCGTCGAGGAACATCGCCTTGAACTCGGGGCGGCTCAGCAGGTTCCGGTCGCCGTGGGGGGAGATGCGTGCGTACAGGTCGAGCGCGGGGGAGCCGAACGGCGCGATCACCTTCATGAGTGACCCCGCCACCCAGCGGATGGGGGTGTCGGCGACCTCGATGATAGGCCGCACGATCTTGGCCAGCTCCATCAGGCCGCTGCTGATGCCGTCCTCGCCGATCAGCGGCGCGACGCCGCCGAGCACCGCGGCCATCACCACCCTCTCGGGCATGGCGGCCGCGGTGGCCAGCGTGTAGGGACCGCCGCCGGACAGCCCGATCACCGCGAACCGGTTGATGCCCAGGGTGTCGGCGATGGTCCGCAGATCCTCGGTGAACCCGAGCACGTTCTCGTACTGGTGCGGCGTCGAGGAACCGATGCCGGGGCGGTCGATGCCGATCAGCCGGATGTTGTTGCGGGAGGCGAAGCTGCGGGCCTCGGTCGGGATCTGCCGGCGCGCGCCGGGCGTCCCGTGCAGCCAGAACACGGCGCGTCCCTGCGGGTTCCCGAACTCGGCGAAACCGATCTGGCGGTCTTCTCCGACGGCGATGTTGCCTTCGAGTTTCGGGCGATCGATCGACATGACCATGGCCGAATTGTTGCACGCCGCGGTGGGCGGACTCAGGGGCGCGGGTAGCGGTCCGCCCAGGGCGCGGCCTGCTCCAGCTGCCGGGCCAGTTGCAGCAGGATGGTCTCGTCCGGCGCCATCAGCTGGACGCCGATGGGCAGTCCGTCCGCGGTGTGGCCCAGCGGCAGGGAAATGGCGGCCCAGCCCGTCACGTTGGCCAGCGACGTCCAGCCGGTGGTGGCGAATTCGACGTCGAAGAACTCGCGGGTGCCGGCGCGGGGCTGATCGAGCAGGCCGTACGGCGGCGGTCCGGACAGCAGCGTCGGCACCAGCAGGACGTCGTGGCCGGCCATCCCGGCGGCGAACCGCCGGGTCTGGGCGTGGACGGCCGCGATGGCTTCGGCGTAGGCCAGGCCGGTGGTGGCGAATCCCTCGCGGATCATCATCCAGGTGCTCGGTTCGAATTCGTCTTCGCGTGGGGGACGGCCCAGGTGCGCCGCGGCCAGTTCATGCAGTTGGACATTGCTGACCCGGTGCAGCACCGCGATGGCGTCGGCGACAGCGTCTGGATCGATGCTCGGCGCCGACGGCTCGACATGGTGGCCCAGGCCCGCCAGCAGCGCGCCGGTGGCCTCGACGGCGGCGGCGACCTGCGGGTCGGTGCCCGGCCCCGGGAACGGCGAATCCACCGCGATCGCGATGCGCTGCGCCGCCGGGGTCTGCGCGATGGCATCGAGGAACGGCTGGGCGGGTAGGGGAGCAGAGTACGGGTCGCCCGGTGCGCTGCCGGTGACGGCATCGAGCAGCGCCGCGCTATCGCGGACGGTGCGGGTGAGGGCGTGCTCGTTGACCAACCCCTCCAGCCCGTGCCCGGCGCCGGGCGCGAACGAGGTCCGGGCGCGGCGCGGTTTGAGGCCCACGACACCGCAGCATGACGCCGGCACCCGGATCGAGCCGGTGCCGTCGCCACCGGAGGCGGCGGGGACGATGCCGGCCGCGACGGCGGCGGCGGACCCGCCGCTCGAGCCGCCTGGGCTGACCTCCGGTGACCACGGATTGACCGTCGGCCCGAACAGGGACGGCTCGGTGGTGCAGTGGTTGCCCCATTCCGGGGTGTTGGTCTTGCCGAAGATCACCAGCCCGGCGTCCAGATACCGCTGCACGATCCAGGCGGTCTGGTCGGCGACATGGCTGCGCAGCGCCCGTGACCCCATGGCCTCCGGGGCGCCGGCCAGCGACGCCCCGAGGTCCTTGAGGAGGAACGGCACCCCGGCCAGCGGTCCGGCCGTCCCGGTGCGCAGCACGCCCGACTCATCGAGCCGGCGGGCCTGTTCGCGGCCGCGGTCGAACAGATCGGTGACCACGGCGTTGAGCCGGCGCGCCGATTCGAGCCGGGTGATCGCGGCCTCCAGCAGTTCGGCGCTGCTCACCGCGCCGCTGGCCACCAGTTGCGCCTGCCCGACGGCATCGTCCACGAGATCGGTCACCAGGGCATCCTGCTGGCGCGCAAGCGATCTGGCAACCGTGACCGGTTGCCGCGGTCAGGCGGCGCCGGCCTTGCTGTCGACGCGGGTCTTCCACAGGCTCGCCACCGTCGTCACGACGAGCGTGACGATGATGACCGCCAGCGACAGCAGCGTGGGAATCTGCGGCACGTGCACGGGCTCACCGCCGTTGATGAACGGCAGCGTGTTCTCGTGCAGCGCGTGCAGCACCAGCTTCACGCCGATGAACGCGAGGATGAAGGCCAGGCCCTGCGACAGGTAGACCAGCCGCTTGAGCATGTCGCCGAGCAGGAAGTACAGCTGGCGCAGACCCATCAGTGCGAACACGTTGGCGGTGAACACCAGGTACGGCTCCTGGGTGAGGCCGTAGATCGCCGGGATCGAGTCGAGCGCGAACAGCAGGTCGGTGGTCCCCAGCGCGATGATGACCAGGATCATCGGGGTCAGGACGCGCTTGCCGTTCACCACGGTGTGCAGCTTGCTGCCGTCCCACTGGTCCGACGCCTTGAGGTACTTGCGGGCGAACCGCACCATCGAGTTCTCGGCGTCGTCGTCGTGCTCGGTGTCGCGGGCCAGCTTGATCGCGGTGTACACCAGGAACGCGCCGAACAGGTAGAAGATCCACGAGAACTTCGAAATGGCTACGGCGCCAAGGGCAATGAAGATGCCACGGAAGATCAGCGCCAGGATGATGCCGATCAGCAGCACCTCCTGCTGCAGGATTCGCGGCACCTTGAAGCTGGCCATGATGATCAGGAAGATGAACAGGTTGTCGATCGAGAGGCTGTACTCGGTCAGCCAGCCCGCGAAGTACTCGATGCCGTATTGACCGCCGTGGAACTGCCATACCCAGATGCCGAAGGCGACGGCGAGGCCGATGTACAGCGCCAGGTATCCGGCGGTTTCCCGGGTGGTGGGTTCATGCGGGCGGCGGCCGATCACCACCACGTCGAAGAGAAGTACGGCGATTGTCACCCCGAGGGTGATGGACCATTCCAGCGTCGAAACATTCATATGAGGGTGTCTCCGGGCGTCAGTGAACGACCGAGGTCTCTACCACCGTCGCCCCGATTCAGGCGGCCGGCCCACAGCACCGGCTGCCCGACATTGGACAACGTGATGACGACACCGTGGCGAAGGAATACTCCCCTCACGAACCATTATCGCAGACCGTCGGCGTCACGCCGTGACCACCACCGTCAACTGCGCCCCGTCGCGTTCGACGCGCATCCCGGCACGACGGGCAACAGCGGCAACGGCGGCGGCGTCGGTCGGTTCGGCGCGGCTGCCGGCCAGCGCTCTGGCCAACCGGCCCTTGTGGGCCTTGTTGAAGTGGCTGACGACGGTGCGCCGCCCATCGGGGCGTTCGGTGTAGACGTCGACGGTCACCGCGCCGGGGATCTTGCCGAGGGCCTCGTATGAGCCGGAGCGCAGGTCGACGATGAGCTCCTGCTGTTGCAGCTGGGCCAGTACAGGTTCCAGGACCGGCTTCCACCGGCTGGCCAGTGTCCCGCCGGCGGGCAGTTTCGATGATGCCGACAGTCGGTACGCCGGAATCGGGTCGTCGGCGCGCAGCAGGCCGAAGAGTGCCGACCCGACGGCCAGCCGGGCGCGTGCCCGGGTTGCGGTGGCGCCGCGCAGTGAGCTGATGTCCAGGGCGTCGTACAGGACCCCGGTGTAGCGGTCGATGGCCGGCATCGTCGGGGCGCTGCGCAGTTCGGCGTTGCGCTGGATTTCGGCGTCCTGCGCGGCGGAGATGGCGAGGGCCTTGCGGCTGGCTTCGGGGTCGGCAGCGAGGGTGACGAGTTCGTCGATCAGCGCTGCGCGCAGCGGCGTGAGTTCCGGCACACCGAGCGTGCCGAGCTGCAGGGGCGGTCCGTCGCCACCTGGGCGCTTGGTCTCCGAGGGCGGCAGCAGCACGATCACGGCGAAGACGGTAGCCGACGCCCGTTGGTACGACACGTACCATCTACCTGTCAATCAGGGGTGTTTGCTTTGCCGCTGTGGTCACGGTGGCCTAAAGTTCGGTACCTACTGACGTCGGGGCAGAGGTCGGTGGGCCGAGGTTCCGTACCTGCGGTGTTTACCAGGGAATGCTGGGGTGGTTATGGGTAGGAACGCCAAGTTCGCCGTTGACATGCGGGTTCGCGTCAACCGTGGCGACGCCAAAGACGTGCGTGGTGTGATCGTGGAGGACTACGGCGATCATGCGGGCTATTCGGTCGATGTCGGCGACGACCATATTGTCGACGCGGCGCGCCGCTGGGCCGTCCTGCTGGACAGTGGCACCCTCGTTTTCGCCGACGACGCACATCTGAAGCCCGAATAGTCCCGGCTAACCGGAAGCGATGAGCAGCGGAACCAGCTGCTCGGCATCTGTCCACGATCCGTGCTGCCCGATGAGGGCAGATTCAAGAGGCTCGACCGTCCGACGTACCAATCCGGCGTTGTCCCGGGCCGCTGCCACGACATCGCCGATGCGGCTGCGCGCCGCGTCACCGACCCGCGCGCCGAACCACCCCTCGGCGATGGCCTGCTCCTTGGTGCGCACCCAGGCATTCGCGCCCAACGTTTCTCGCCACGCGTCGGCGACCGCGTCCGCCGCGCCCTCGGCGACATAGACGTGCCGCGCCCGGGCCTCACCGGCGACGGCGACGACGCCGTCCAACAGCTCGGGACGCGCATCGATGTCGACGACGTCGGCGTCGTCGAGGTTGACCATGCCGTGGTCGGCGACGACGGCCAGCAGCCCGCCGGCCGGCAGGGCCTCGACGATCGATTCGACCAGCCGGTCCACCTGCCGCAGCTGCATCCGCCAGGCCGTCGAGCCGGCGCCGTACAGATGGCCGAGCATGTCCAGATCGGCGTGGTAGCCGTAGCAGAAGCCGCCGTCGGCGACGGCCTGCTGCACGCGGGCCGCGAGGTCGCCGAGTCGATGTACCCCGACGTACTGTCCGCCGCGGAGCACCGCGCGGGTCAGCCCCGAATCGGTGAATTCGGCGCCCGAGATGACGCTCACCGCGACACCGGCGGCCGACGCCTGGCCGAACGTGGTCGGCAGCGGCTGCACGTCCTCGGGCACCAGCGCGTCGCGCAGGTCCGCGCCGAAGGGATGCGGCGTCCAGCGCAGCGCGTTGACGACGCCGTGGTCGGGAATCCGGAACGAGTAGCCGACCATGCCGTGTTCGCCGGAGCGCCGTCCGGTTCCCACCGCCGCCAGCCCCGCAGCGGTGGTGGCGGGGTAGCCGACGCGCAGGTTCCGGCCGCGAAGCCCGGCCAGTACCGGAGCGTCGGCTGCGTAGGTGTCGAGGAGCTGGGCACCGAGGCCGTCGATCAGCAGCACGCACGCGCCACGAACACCGCCGGGCAGGTCGATGGGCCGGTGCACACCGTCGAGTTGGGCCCCGGGGACACCCATCGCGGCCAGCACGGCCGGTACCACGTCGGCCAGATGCGGCGCGTCGGCTCGCGGGCTCGGCAGATCCATGGCCGCGAGCTTAGGGATTTCCCGGGTGAAGTAAATCCAATTACCGCGCCGCGGACCCCATTGGCGCCGCGAGTAAATTCCTATTCAGCACCGTGAATAGGGAAAACGCAATTATCTCGCGACGCGAGCAAATGCGTTGTCAGCCGCCCCAGCCGCGGGTGCCGTCCCAGCCGCCACAGATGCCGTTGAAGCAGCCGTGTCCGAAGCCGCCGGTGACGGGGTTCCAGCCACCGCAGCCCCGCCAGTTCGCGCCGTCGCCGCAGCCACCGCCGCCACCCTGGCCATCGGGTCCGCCGTAGCCGTTGTCGGCAACCACGGTCCGATCCGTGCCGATGCTCCCGGAGAGGGTCATCGCCGCGGCCGGAGCGGCAACTATCGCTGCTGTGGCGGCCACCGCGGCGACCGCCGATGTCGTGAATTTCCGCCTAATTAGCATGTCTACAGAATGCTCCTGAGCGGCCGGATATTCCAGCCTCCCGCACTCCTCGATTCGATTCTGTGAGCAGAGTTACTACCGGACACGCCTTTCTGTGGGGAAATGCATTTCGGCCCGGAATCACGCGGTCGGGAGTGTCATCCAAGAAAAGTCACAGGTTTCCCATCAGGACCCGGGTCTTCGCCGCTGTTACCCTTTTCCCGTCATGAGTGTGGTGCCGAGCGGTGAAATCAAGGCACTGTCCGGCCTGCGCATCGTTGCGGCAGTGTGGGTGGTGCTGTTCCATTTCCGTCCGCTGTTGAAGCAGGCGTCACCGCCCCTGAGCGACGCCCTCGCCCCGATCCTCGACTGCGGCGCGCAGGGCGTCGATCTGTTCTTCATCCTCAGCGGATTCGTCCTCACCTGGAACTACCTCGAGCGCATGGGGCCGGCGTGGTCGACACGGGCGACGCTGCATTTCCTGTGGCTCCGCCTGGCCCGGGTCTGGCCCGTCTACCTGGTCACCATGCATCTCGCCGTGGCCTGGATCATCTTCACGCTCAACGTCGGCGACTTCCCGTCGCCGGAGGCGGCCACCCTCACCGGCCCCAACTACCTGCGTCAGCTGTTCCTGGTCCAGCTGTGGGTGGTGCCGTACTTCGACAACTCCAGCTGGGACGGCCCGGCCTGGTCGATCAGCGCGGAATGGCTGGCGTACCTGCTGTTCGGGTTGCTGGTCATCGTGCTGTTCCGGGTGGCCCGGGTGAGCCGCGCGCGGACCCTGCTGTGGCTCGCGTTCGCCGTGACGCTGCCGCCGCTGCTGTTCCTGGCCGCCACGGGCGAGTTCTACACGCCGTGGAGCTGGCTGCCGCGCATCGTCCTGCAGTTCACCGCGGGTGCCCTGGCGTGTGCCGCCGTCCGCAAGCTGAACCTGACCGACCGGGGCCGCACGGTCGCGGGGGTGCTGTCGGTGGTGCTGCTGGCCGTCATCGTGGGCCTCGTGTATTGGTTCGACGCACATCCGATCCCGACCATCCGTGACGACTTCGGCCTCGTCGACGTCTTCTTCCTGCCGTTGGTGGTGGCCCTTTCGGTCGGCACCGGCACCCTGCCCGCATTGTTGTCGACCCGCGTCATGGTCTACGGCGGCAAGGTGTCGTTCGGCCTGTACATGGTCCACGAACTCGTGCATCAGGGCTGGAACTGGGCCGCGGCGCAGTACCGCATCGAGATGTTGCCGAGTTGGGGCACCAAGTTCATCGTGCTGGCGCTGCTGGCCGGCTCGTTCGCCGGTGCCGTGCTGCTGTTCCACTACGTCGAAGAGCCGGCGCGGCACTGGATGCGGCGCATGGTCGGGCCGGCAGATGGCTCGAAAGCTGTTGTAACACAACGTAAACTCCAGGCGATATCTGACGACGAAGAGCCCGCCGAACGCGCAGGCTGACCGCACTACGCCGTAGTACCGACTCATCATGGGAGACCCGTGCGCCATCTGACCACCTTGTTGCTGACCGCTGCGCTGTGTGCGGTGTCCGTGGTGAGCGCGCCCGGTCCGGCACACGCGTACCGGAACGTGCGCCCGGGGATGCCCGAACGCGTCGCGGTGATCAGCGACTCGTACACCAACGGCACCAACTTCGGCGGCCAGGGCCCCCGGAGCTGGACGGCGCAGGCGGGTCGCAACCTCGATGCCTGGGGTGCCCCGATCACGGCCGACGTCGCCGCCGAGGGCCGGGCCGGTTACGTCGTGCGCGGCGACCACGGCAGCATCTTCCTGGACCTGACCAGGCGCGCCGTGCGGCCGGACGACGCCCTCGTGGTGTTCTTCGGCTCCCGTAATGACCAGGGCGCCGACCTCGTGCAGCTGTCGGGGATGGCGCACGACGCCTTCGCCCAGGCGCGGGCGACGGCGCCCGGTGCCAAGCTGCTGGTGATCGGGCCGCCCTGGCCGACGGCCGACGTACCGCCGGCGGTGCTGCAGATCCGCGACGTGCTCGGCATGCAGGCCGGGATGGCCGGTGCCACGTTCGTCGACCCGATCGCCGAGCGGTGGTTCGTCGACCGTCCGGACCTCATCGCGCCCGACGGCGTCCACCCGACCGACGCCGGACACGACTACCTGGCAGGCCTCATCGCACCGCGGATTCGCGCCGAGCTGCCTACTCGTTGATCGGCAGGTCGTCCCGCACGTCGTAGCGGACGTCGTTGCCGCCGTCCTCGCGGGCGCGTTCCATGGCTTCGGCGGCTGCCGCCAGCAGGGCGTCGATGACGATCTCGGGCGGGTGCACCGTCAGCGGCGCCAGCGGGGTGCACACCACGCCGATGCTCGCGGTCACCCGGGACGGCGTCGACTTCATGGCGCCCTGCACGCGGTCGATCAGCGGCGAGGCGTCGGGACTGGTGAAGGTGTCCGCGACGATGAAGTCGCTGTCGGAGATGTGCGCGGCGATGGCGTTGCGGCGCACCGTTTCCCGCAGGGCCTGGCTGACGTCGATACGGGCCCGGTTGGCGCGCCGCTGGCCGGACATCGAGGACAGCAGCGGAAAGCTGTCGATGCTGACGACCGCGAGCACCATGTGACGGTCGTCCTGCCGGTTGCGGGCGGCGAGCAGGTTCGCGGCGCGCGAGTACAGCCCGTCGGTGTTGAGCAGCCCGGTCAGCGGTTCGATCTCGCTGTGGTGGATGTCGGTCGAGCTGAGCCCGATCGCGACGCGGCACGTGAAGAACACGAAGACGTTGAGCAGCGCGATGATCAGGACGGCGCACGCCGCCAGCGCGGGGTCTTCGGACCCGACCCGGACGCCCAGGTATCCCAGCGTGAGCCCGCCGAGCACCCAGGGACCGGCGAGCACGCTGGGGCGGTGCAGGAAGGCCACATAACCGCTGGAGAAGATGAACGCGCTGGTGGCCAGCAGCCCGAGCATCGGGTCCGTCATGATCAGGCAGGCCGCGCTCATCGGGATCGCGCCGAGCGTCACCGAGATCGCCGAGAACCGCTGCGAGGGCCAGGAATGGCGCAGCCAGACGGCGCCGACGCCGAGCGCACAGGCGCCGACCGCGATGGCGATCGCCTGGCGTACCGGGCCATGGGGGCCCGCGGGGCTGAGCATCAGCACCACGGGAACCATGCCGAGCACCGCGTTGAGCGCGGCGATCACCCGGCAGGTTCGGGTCTGCAGGCCGCGGACGGCGAGCAGCGAGGTGAGCCAGTAATAGTGATTCTGTCCGGCAGCGGTCATGCGGGTACCCGGTGGTCTCCCGCGTCAGCCGGCCGGCGAACCGGGTGGCCTGTCACGCTGCGTCGCATATGCAGCAGATTAACAATCGCGCCGCGCGGATTCGGCGGCCGTCGGCAAACTCTGTGCATACGTTCAGCCTCGGATGCTGAATCGCCCCGCGAACTGAACGCGGCGATTCGCCGGTTCGGGCGAATTCCCTGCGGGCGCGCGGCGGGTCGCCTAAAGTGTCTGCGGAACAACGGCTTTGACCTCTGCGAATGGCATCGTCGCCGGTTTCCCTCAGTGAATTCGCGTGACACACATCACGCCAAAGTCTTGACTCAGTCCAAAAAAGCGCGTAGAAGTGAACACGTGACGACCGACTACACGGAGCAGCTGCGTTCCGCAGATCTCCGTGTGACACGGCCCCGCCTCGCAGTCCTGGAGGTGGTGGCGGGACGTCCGCATGCCGACACCGAAAGTGTCTTCGACGCGGTCCGCGCGATCCTGCCCGACGTCTCCCGTCAGGCGGTCTACGACGTGCTGGCCGCACTCACCACCGCGGGGCTCATCCGTCGCATCCAGCCTTCGGGTTCGGTGGCCCGGTACGAGACCCGCGTCGGCGACAACCACCACCACGTCGTGTGCCGTTCGTGCGGCGCCATCGCCGACATCGACTGCGCCACCGGCGAAGCGCCCTGCCTGACCCCGTCGGACACCCACGGCGTGCTCGACGGTTTCGTCGTCGACGAGGCCGAGGTCATCTACTGGGGTGTGTGCCCCGACTGCGCGGCAGCCACAACTTCACGATCACATCCGTGATCGCAACACAATTCACCACCCTCGAAAGGAAGTGCAGTGCCTGAGGAAACTCACCCTCCGATCGGAGAAGCACAGACCGAGCCTGCCGAAAGCGGTTGCCCGATGCGCATCAAGCCGCCTGTCGAGGGTGGTAGCAACCGGGACTGGTGGCCCAACGCCGTCAACCTCAAGATTTTGCAGAAGAACCCGCCGGCCATCGATCCCACGGACGAGGATTACGACTACCGCGAGGCCGTCAAGAACCTCGACTTCGAGGCCTTCCAACGCGACTTCGACGAGCTGCTGACCAACTCGCAGGAATGGTGGCCCGCCGACTTCGGCCACTACGGTCCGCTGTTCGTCCGCATGTCGTGGCACGCCGCCGGCACCTACCGCGTCGAGGACGGCCGCGGCGGCGGCGGCCGGGGCATGCAGCGCTTCGCCCCGCTCAACAGCTGGCCCGACAACGTCAGCCTGGACAAGGCCCGTCGTCTGCTGTGGCCGCTGAAGAAGAAGTACGGCAAGAACATCTCCTGGTCGGACCTCATCGTCTACGCGGGCAACCGCGCCATGGAGCACATGGGCTTCAAGACCGCCGGTTTCGCTTTCGGTCGCCCGGATTACTGGGAGCCCGAGGAGGACATCTACTGGGGTTCCGAGCACGAGTGGCTGGGTTCGCAGGACCGCTACGCCGGCACCGACCGCACCAAGCTGGAGAACCCGCTGGCCGCCAGCCACATGGGTCTGATCTACGTCAATCCCGAAGGCCCCGAAGGCAATCCGGATTACCTGGCCGCGGCCATCGACATCCGTGAGACCTTCGGCCGGATGGCGATGAACGACATCGAGACCGCCGCCCTCATCGTCGGTGGCCACACCTTCGGCAAGACCCACGGTGCCACCGACATCGAGAACGGCGTGGAGCCCGAGGCCGCCCCGCTGGAGCAGATGGGCCTGGGCTGGGCCAACCCCGGCGTCGGCAACGAGGCCGTCAGCAGCGGTCTCGAGGTGACCTGGACCCACACCCCGACCAAGTGGGACAACTCGTTCCTGGAGATCCTTTACAGCAACGAGTGGGAGCTGACCAAGAGCCCGCAGGGTGCCAACCAGTGGAAGCCCAAGGACGGCGGCTGGGCCAACTCGGTGCCGATGGCACAGGGCACCGGCAAGACCCACCCGTCGATGCTGACCACCGACCTGTCGATGCGCTTCGACCCGATCTACGGCGAGATCACCCGCCGCTGGCTCGACCACCCGGAGGAGCTGGCCGAGGAGTTCGCCAAGGCGTGGTTCAAGCTGTTGCACCGCGACATGGGTCCGGTGGTGCGCTACCTCGGCCCGCTGGTGCCGAAGCAGACGTGGCTGTGGCAGGACATCGTGCCGGCCGGCAAGACGCTGTCCGAGGCCGACGTCGCCTCGCTCAAGACCGCCATCGCCGAGTCGGGCCTGTCGGTGCAGCAGCTGGTCAACACCGCGTGGAAGGCGGCGGCCTCGTTCCGCTCCAGCGACATGCGCGGTGGCGCCAACGGTGGCCGCATCCGGCTGCAGCCGCAGCTCGGCTGGGAGGTCAACGAGCCTGACGAACTGGCTCAGGTGATCCGCAAGCTCGAGGACATCCAGCAGGCGTCGCCGACCGGTGTGTCGTTCGCCGACCTGGTGGTCCTCGGCGGTGTCGTCGGCCTCGAAAAGGCCATCAAGGACGCCGGTTTCGACGTCGCGGTGCCGTTCACCTCGGGTCGCGGCGACGCCAGCCAGGATCAGACCGACGTCGAGTCGTTCGCCTACCTGGAGCCGAAGGGCGACGGTTTCCGGAACTTCGTCGGCAAGGGCGACACCCTGCCGTCCGAGTACCGGCTGATCGACCGCGCCAACCTGCTGGGGCTGACGGCGCCGGAGCTGACCGTGCTCATCGGTGGTCTGCGCGCGCTGGGTGCCAACCACGGCGGTTCGGACCTCGGTGTGCTGACGGCCGACAAGGGCAAGCTGACGAACGACTTCTTCGTCAACCTGCTCGACATGTCCACCAAGTGGGCCCCGTCGCCGGCCGATGACGGCACCTACGTTGGCACCGACCGCAGCAGCGGCGCGCCGAAGTGGACCGCCAGCCGGGTCGACCTGCTGTTCGGCTCGAACTCGCAGCTGCGGGCACTGGCCGAGGTCTACGCGGAGGACGACAACAAGGAGAAGTTCGTCAAGGACTTCGTCGCGGCGTGGACCAAGGTGATGAACGCCGACCGGTTCGACATCTAGTCGGAACCCGACTCAGTACCCCGTGGGCCCTCGGGCGCACGGGGTACTGTGCTTTTCGTGCTCCTCGATGAACTCCGCTGGTTCGTCGTCCTGGCCGAGACCGAGCACGTCACCGCTGCCGCCGCCGAATTGGGTGTCGCACAGCCGACGCTGTCGCGGGCCCTGGCCCGGCTGGAAAACGAAGTGGGCACACCGCTTTTCGACCGCACCGGCCGGCGGCTGCGCCTGAACGGGTACGGGCGGATCATGCTCGAACATGCGCGCCGCGGCATTGCCGAGATGGATGCGGCACAGAGCCGGATCGCGGCGTTGCTGGATCCGGACAGCGGCCTGGTCCGGTTGGCTTTTCTGCATTCGACCGCGAATTGGTTTGTGCCGGAGGTGCTTCGGCAGTTCCGAGTACGGGCTCCGGCGGTGCGCTTCGAGCTGTTCCAGGGCGCGGCGCACGACATCGCGGAGCGGCTGCGCACCGGGCAGGCCGACGTCGCGATCACGTCCCCGCGGCCGACGCAGGTGCCGTGCGTCTGGCGGGTTCTGTATGTCGAACGGTTGTGCCTGGCGGTGCCCGCCGACCACCGGCTGGTGGGCCGCGCCCGCGTACGCCTGAGCGAGGTGGCCGACGAGACCTTCATCGCGCTCGGGGCGGATTTCGGGCTGCGCCAGCTGACGGATCAGGTGTGGGCCGAGAGCGGCATCACGCCGGAAATCGCGTTCGAAGCCATGGAGATTCCGACGATGGAAGGTTTGGTCGCGGCGGGATTCGGCGTCGCCGTGGTGCCGGTACCGCGGCCCGGCCGGGGTGATCCCTCGGTGATCTACATCCCATTGTCCGACACCAGGGTCAAGCGCGAGATCGGCATGGCGTGGGTCAAGGGTCGCGAATTGTCGCCTGCTGCAGCGCGATTCGCCGACCTGGTCAGCACCACCGCATCTGATGCACAAAACGTATGAAACAACTCAAACTAATGTATTGGACACATGAACGGGGCGGTTCCTAACCTGCGTTCGTGACTGTTGAAGCGCCCGTCTGGACCGGCCATGTGCGCGGTTCCACGGACTACCGCAGGCTGCTCGGCGCGCTGTTCTGCGCCGGCGTGGCGACGTTCGCGCAGCTGTATTCGCCGCAGGCGGTCCTGCCGCTGATCGCCCGCAGCCTGAACACCGGTGCCGCGGCCTCGGCGCTCATGGTGTCGGCGTCGACGATCGGTCTGGCGCTGGGGGTGATCGGCTGGTCGACCCTGGCCGACCGCATCGGCCGGGTGCGCGCGATGTCCTACTCGGTTTGTGTGGCAACGGGTTTGGCGCTGCTGGTGCCGTTCGCGCCGACATTCCAGCTGTTGCTGGCCGGACGATTCGCCGAAGGCCTGGCACTCGGGGGAGTGCCGGCCATCGCGGTGGCCTACCTGACCGAGGAGATCGAAGCCGGCCATGCCGCACGGGCCGCGGGTACCTACGTCGCCGGCACCACCATCGGCGGATTGCTCGGCCGGCTGGTGGCCGCCCCGGTGGCCGAGTTCACCGACTGGCGGTGGGCCATGTTCGTCGTCGGATTGCTCTGCAGCGCAGCAGCTGTCGGCTTCATGCGACTGGCCCCCCAACCTCGGGGATTCATCCCGGCCGATGAGGAGACCGAGGGTTCCCTGGCGCACCGATTGGCGGCCAACCTGCGCAACCCCAGGCAACTGGTGCTGTATCTGCAGGGCTTCCTGCTCATGGGCGGGTTCGTCGCGATGTACAACTTCCTCGGCTTCCGGCTGAGCGCGGCGCCGTTCGGCCTTCCGCAGACCGTCGTCAGCCTGGTGTTCGTGGCCTATCTGGCGGGTACCTGGGCGTCGGCGTGGGCCGGGGCCGCGGCCAGCCGGTACGGCCGGCGCCCGGTGCTGCTGGGCAGCGTCGCGGTGATGGGGCTGGGTGTGGTGATCACCCTGAGCCACAACGTGATCGCGGTCCTCGCCGGCCTGCTGGTCGCCACCGCGGGGTTCTTCGGCGCGCATGCCACCGCCTCGGGTTGGACCGGCCAGCTGGCCACCGTGGGCAAGGCGCAGGCCGGCTCGCTGTACAACCTGGCGTACTACGCGGGTTCGAGCGTCATCGGCTGGGTCGGCGGGATCGCCTTCGATACCGCCGGGTGGTCGGCGGTCGCCGCCGTCATCGTGGGGCTGCAGGTCGTCGCCGGACTCGCGGCGGCCGTCGTGCTGCGCGATTAGTGCTGGCTCGCCCGCTGGTGGACGCGGTCCTTGATGGCCTCCGGCAACGCGTCGGCCGGAAGCAGCCGCGGCAGTAGCTCCGGTTCGAGGGTCAGGGCGCGGAACACCATCGCGACAGTGACGTCGTGCGGCGGACGCGAGACCACCGTGATCGATGCACCGGCCCGCAGCACCCCGGGCGTCACGACGCGCAGGTAGGCGCCGGGCAGGGCCTGGGCGGTGAAAGTCTTGACCCAGCCCCGGATTTCGAGCCACTCGGCGAAGGTGCGGCACGGGATGCGGGGCCGGCTCACTTCCAGGAGCGGGCCGCCGTCGCCGATGTGCCAGCGTTCGCCGATGACGGCGCCGTTCACCTCGAGCCCCGCGGTGGTGAGGTTCTCGCCGAACGAGCCGTTGGCCAGCTCGCGGTCGAGGCGGACCTGCCAGTCGTCGAGGTCTTCACGGGCGTAGGCGTACACCGCCTGGTCGTCACCGCCGTGGAACTGCTGGTCGCCGATGGTGTCGCCGACCAGACCGCTGCCGAGACCGCCGTGCATGGGGCCGGGGGCGCGAACGGGCACCGGCTCGGACGTCGGGCGCTTGTCGATTCCGGTGCTCAGCTGATCCTTGTCGGGGCTCGGTCGGGGGACCGCCAGATTCACCGTCAGGATCGCTGCCATGGCGCAAGCCTAGAGGTGCCGTCCGGCTCCTTCGACCGGGAGTGGCCCGGGTCACCGGCAGCGGTGAAATCGACCGCCGTGGATCACCTTTCGATCACATTTTCGATAAAGATCGCGCGCTGACCTGCATTTATGTGGGATAAGGCGCGCGCGTGGGGTAAAAGTGACGTTAGTGAAATTTGTGACGAGAGGGACCACCGGGGCCACGACCCCTGCGTAGACCACGCAGCGTCGTGTGCCGGTGGCGCACGACGAGAGGTGGCCGAGATGCGGCGGATCATTGTGACGGTGGCGAGCGCGGCACTGCTGGCGGCGCCCATGGCGGTGGCGGCTCCGCTGGTGTCGGCGCCCCTCGCGTCGGCCGACACCACCTGGACCGGTGGTACCCACCGACAGGCCATCGACTTCGTCATCCAGCGCGCGCTGTCGCAGCGCGGGGTGCCGTTCGTCTACGGCGGTGGCAACGCCAACGGCCCCAGCCTGCCGCCGGCCAGCGTCACGACCGCGGCTGCGCCGGTGGCTCAGCCGGCTCCTCAGGTCGGCCTGCAACCGATGGGTGTCGCGCAGCCGGCGGCGGCGCCGCAGACCAACACGCTCATCCCGGGCCTGTCGGGTCTGTTCGGCCAATCGCCGACCGCGAGCGCCATCACGCCGGCGCCGACCACGCCGGGCTTCGATGCGTCCGGCCTCGTTCAGTACGCGTTCGCCGGCGTCGGCATCAAACTGCCGCGGTCGTCGGGTGAGCAGTACAAGGTGGGCCGGAAGATCACCGCGGACCAGGCCCTGCCGGGCGACCTGCTGTTCTACGGCCCGGCCGGCTCGCAGAGCGTCGCCCTGTTCGTGGGCAACGGCCAGATGATCGAGGGCACCGAGCCCTCCGTCACTGTGGGCCCGGTGCGCACCAACGGCATGGACCCGTACCTGAGCCGCATCATCGAGTGGCAGTAGCGGCTGCGACCACCGACAGCGCCTCGGATCGCAGTCACCTGCTGACTGTGATCCGAGGCGTAAGCGCACGGATTCGGGTCAAGCGGCGATATCGGCGGCGGGATATCCGCACCCGGGTCCGCACGGATGACCACGCACGGGGATCCCACGCCGACGCAGCACCTGTGCGATCTTCGTTGCGGTCTGACATGGCCGGTCGAATACCTGCTGATAACTGAGTCGGACCGTCCACCGGCCGTCGACCGCGGCATCCAGATCGCGTTCGATGTCGTTGTTCCGGGCGGTCGCCGAGTCGTGGAACAGCCTGCCGTCGAGCTCTACCACCAGCCGTTTCCCGTACTCGACGTCGCGGTATCGAACACCAGACGACGACGAAGACCTGTTCTGACGACTGCCTCGGGGTAACCCGTGCGCCCGCTCCACGCGATCGAGGTAGCGCTGTTCGAGGACCGAACACGTGCCTTCTGAGATGTCGAGCAGAATCGCCCGCAGCCAGCGTCGGCGAGGCACGCGCCGTCGGCTCTCGAGTACTGCCAGCAGTCGCTGTGCTGTGGTCCGTCGGGACTGGCAGGCGTCCGCCAGGATGGCGATCGCATCGAATTCTGCGGCCCGGCAGGCGACATCCAGTGCGGCCTCCTCGTAGCGCAGCCGCGGTGGTCCCACGTGCCACAGCACCCGCTGGTCCAAGTGGGCAACGTGATGGATGCGAACACCGTCGGGCTCGACCAGCGCGGTCCGGTTCCGCTCAACCGCGACGTGGACGACCGGGCTTTCGTGCTGCATCGCCGACTCCAGACACAGCGCCGCCGGCGCGGCGTAAAGCACTGCAGCCCAGGCGCGTTGCTGCCAACTCGGCGATCCGGTGTGGTCGACGTACACGCCGTCGTGCATACGAGCCCATTCGTTGCGCCGCAGCATGCGCCGGATGTAGGCGTCGTGCCTGCCGGCGTCGAGCACCTGCCGCCGCGAAATGACACCCGCCTGACGGCCGAGAACCGCGGCGATCTCCGCGTCGGCGGCTCGGCCCTTGTCATCCACGTCGTCGATCTTCGCGGCAGTGTGCGGGCCGGCACCAGACCCCGCGTTGCCCGGCTGTGGATAACCGTCTACGCCTCGGATCTCAGCCACATGTTGACTGCGATCCGAGGCGTAGCGGGCACAGCAGCACCCCAGCGCTGCGCGCGTGACGCAGTCTTGACAGACTGTCGGGTATGGCACAGATAACCCTGCGTGGAAACCCCATCAACACCGTCGGCGAGCTGCCCGCTGTCGGGTCCGCGGCCCCGGCGTTCGCCCTGACCGGCGCTGACCTGGCTCCGGTGACCAACGACCAGTTCAGCGGTAAGTCCGTGGTGTTCAACATCTTTCCGTCGGTCGACACCCCGGTGTGTGCCACCAGCGTGCGGACGTTCAACGAGCGGGCGGCCGCCGACGGCGCCACCGTCGTGAACGTGTCCAAGGACCTGCCGTTCGCCCAGAAGCGTTTCTGCGGTGCCGAGGGCATCGAGAACGTCACCACCGCGTCGGCGTTCCGGGACAGCTTCGGTGAGGACTACGGCGTCACCATCGCCGACGGCCCGATGGCCGGCCTGCTCGCCCGCGCCATCGTGGTGATCGGCGCCGACGGCAATGTCGTGTACACCGAACTGGTGCCCGAGATCGCCCAGGAACCGGACTACGACGCGGCGCTGGCCGCCGCCAAGTAACACCAGCTCTTCGACGGACGGGGTGTGTGCCAGGGGCACGCGCCCCGTCCGCTTTTTCGTATCGGGCATGATGACTTGGTGCAGCTGCGATTACCGATACCGGCTTTGTCGTTGCGAGCCATCGTCGTCGTCGCGGCGTTGTCGGTGGTCGCGACGGTGCTGATCATCGGAACCTGGGTGTGGATCGGCGTCACCAACGACCAGTACAGCCAGCTCGATCGGCGGCTGGACTCGCTGAGCAGCCTGCCCGACGTCAACACCCTGCTGAGCATCGCCCGGCAGACGCCCACCGGCACGCCGCAATCCGAGGGCTCACTGGTGCAGACCGTCCGCATCGGCGCCGCCACGGTCTCGATGCCGCCGGAGATCGTGCTGCCGCAGTTCGAGGCCGGGTATGCCAACACCACGATCAACGGCGTCGAGTACCGCGTCCGCACCGTCACCACCGGTTCGGCGTCGATCGCGCTCGGCGCACCGCTGGCCGAGGCCCAGCGGCAGATCCGCAACCTGCACATCCGCATCCTGGCCATCTGTAGCGGCGTCATCCTCGGCACGTTCGTGGTCGGCGGCTCGATGTGGTTCGTGATGATCAACCCGTTCCGCAAGCTCGCTCAGCAGGCCCGGCAGATCAACTCCCAGTCCAAGCCCGAAGAGGTCCACGTGCGGGGCGTCTCGGAAGCCGTGGAGATCGCCGAGGCGGTCGAGGGCATGTTGGCCCGCATCGGCGAGGAACAGGCACGCACCAAGGCCGCACTGGAGTCGGCCCGCGACTTCGCCTCGGTGGCATCGCACGAACTGCGCACCCCGCTGACCGCGATGCGCACCAACCTCGAGGTACTGTCCACGCTCGATCTCGAGGCGGAGCAGCGTGCCGAGGTGATCGGCGACGTCATGCGCACACAGAGCCGGATCGAGGCGACGCTGACGGCGCTGGAACGGCTCGCCCAGGGCGAGCTCACCACGGCCGACGATCTCGTGCCCGTCGACATCACCGAGCTGCTCGACCGGGCCGCCCACGACGCGGTACGGGTCTATCCCGACCTCAACGTCGCCCTCGTACCGTCCCCGACGGTGCTGATGCTGGGCCTGCCCGTCGGGCTCCGGCTGGTTGTCGACAACGCGATCGCCAACGCCGTCAAACACGGTGGTGCGACCCGGGTGCAGCTGTCGGCCGTCAGCTCGCACGACGGCGTGCAGATCGCCATCGACGACAATGGCACCGGCGTACCGGAACACGAACGTGACGCGGTGTTCCACCGGTTCGCGCGCGGGTCCACCGCGTCACATTCGGGTTCGGGTCTCGGTCTGGCACTGGTTGCCCAGCAGGCCGAACTGCATGGTGGCACAGCGTCTTTGACGCAGAGTCCGCTCGGCGGCGCGAGGCTCCTGCTGGAGCTGCCCGCGCCGCGTCCGCAAGCGGGCTGAGCTAGATGCAGGCGCCGAAGATGCAGAATCCGCCGTCAGGCTCCCAGCCGCCGTTCCACGTGCCCGGCGGGTTCCAGCCCCAGGCCGGCGGGGGCGGCGGACCCCAGCCGGGTCCGGGTCCCGGGCCGTTCCAGCCCGGGCCGTGACCCCAGCGCGCCGGGACCGGCGCCATGCCGGTATCCGCACTCGCGGTACCCGCACCCAGCCCGACGGCTCCGGCGACAACGCCGCTCGCGACAGCCAAACCAACAATGAATTTTATCGATTTCATGATCTACTCCATTCCTCGACTCAATCGATTGCTGCAACCACGTTGCGGCGCTCGCTGTTTCTCGGTCTGTAGTCATTCTCGTTAGTCAAGCTATGTATGGCCTGTGCCCGCCTTAGGCGGTGGCTTTCGGTTTCCGGGTGCCCTGCTCAGATGCAGGCGCCGAACAGGCACACCCCGCCATCCGGTTCCCAGCCTCCGTTCCAGGTGCCCGGCGGGTTTCCGGGCGGCGGCGGTCCCCAAGCAGGTGGTGGCGGCGGTCCCCATGCCGGTGGCGGCGGGCCCCAGTGGTGGTCCGGCGGCGGTGGTCCCCAGCCGGGTCCGGGTGGGGGCGGCGGTGGACCCCAGTCGGCGCTCGCGACGCCGGTGCCCAGCGTCACCAGGCCGGCGCCGAGGCTGCCGGCGATCGCCAGGCCGGCAATCATCTTGGTGTGTTTCATGATCGATCGTCTCCGTTCGTGGCGGACTGTCCGACCATGGAACGGCAGCAGGTTGTGGATCAGCTGTGCCTGACGTAAGTGGTAGGTCTCGGTTTGGCGCCGTGCGGCCGGCGCAGGAAGGCGACCGCCCGGGCCCGCTTCCTACAATTGGCCGATGTCCGCCAATTCTCGGTTCGCCGGAGCCGGAGCCGCACCATGCTGATCGGCATCCTCGCCGCCCTCGTTGCCTGCTTCAGCTACGGCACGGCGTCGGTGCTGCAGTCCCGCGCGGCCCGTCGCGACGGCGAAGCTGCCGACACCGCACCGACGTTCCGGTCGACAGTGACGGCGATCCTGGCGCCGCTGTTCCTCGCCGGCATGCTGCTGGACGGGCTGGGCTTCCTCGGCAGCCTGGTGTCGGCGCGGCTGATCCCACTGTTCCTGTCGCAGACCATCATGAGTGCCAACCTCGCGGTGACCGCCGTCCTGAGCGTGCTGGTGCTCGGGGTGCGCCTGCGCCCGCGGGACTGGGCCGCGATCGCGACAGTCCTTGTGGCACTGTGCATTCTGGGCTTCAGCGCCGGTGAACTCGGCACCGAGGTACCGGGCCGGCACATGCACTGGAGCGTGCTGGCGGCATCGGCGCTCATCTTCGTCTTCGGGGTGGTGCTCGTTCGGGTGCTCGGCAAGAAGGCCGCGGTGCCGGCCGGGCTGATCGCCGGCATCCTGTACGGCGCCATGGCGGTCGCGGTCCGGATCACCCACGGGCTCGACCCGTTCGAATGGCATGCGTTGCTCTCCGACCCGGCGGCGTGGGCGGTGGTGGTCGCCGGCGGCGGTGGCTTCTACCTGTTCACCGTCGCACTGCAGATCGGTTCGGTGAACGGCGTGGCCGCCGCTCTCGTCATGGGGGAGACGGTGATTCCCGGTGTGGTCGGCGTCCTGCTGCTGGACGATGTGGCGAAGCCGGGACTCGGATGGCTGGTCGGGGTCGCTTTCGCCACCGCGGTCGCCGGGGCGGTCGCGATCGCGGTTTTCGGTGCGGCAGAAGAGGAACCGGCGGTCGCCACGGCTCAGGCGTGAAACCGTGGCGACCCGACCGGCTAGTCCTCCTTGCGGATCAAGCGGCCGAGGGCCTCGCGGTCCGGCGCCAGCAGTTCGTCGATCCGCGCCTTGTTGACATCGGCGACGATGATCTCGCCGACCTCCTGATAGACGTTGCTGAACAGGCCGTGCGACTTCATCTTCTCGGTCTGGTAGATGTTGTCCTCCGTCGGCGTCACGTAGTAGACGATCTCCGACTTGAACCGGTGGATCAGCCACACGTGGATCAGATCCATCAGGCGCTTCTGCCGCAGCTTCTCGGCGAAGGTGTTCTGGTCGCGCACCGTGAGGATGTTGCGGCCGTAGCGGTCCTTGATCGGGTCGACGACGACGTTGGCCAGCGGCTCGTCGCCGCTGCCGTAGATGCCGAGATCCAGGACGTCGGAACCGGCGCGGCGGGGCCGCAGTTGTACGTGCAGCTGCTCGCCGATCTGGTAGTGATCGCTCCACATGGCCAGCCACTCTTCGAGGAGCTTCTTGGGCACCTCGGTCTGGACCAGGTGCTGGTGTTGCGTGGAGCCGGCACCCATCGCCTTGGTGGTCGCGGTCCGCCCCGACGACGCGGCCAGCGCGGCATCGCTGCGCGGACCGCCCACGAGCGTTTGCGGTGTGCGGTAGGGAGATTCGACGAGCCGCATCTTGCGTTGCAGGCGCGCCAGGGCCAGCATGCCCTCCTGCCGCAGGGCTGTCGCGAACTCCTCGCACGCCACACCGTCCACCTGGTGGCCGCCGTAGGTGATGAAGTTGAAGACGAACCCCATCTTGCCGAGTTCCTCTGGGAACGCCCGCATCTCGTCATCGGTCATGCCGGTGGTGTCCCAGTTGAACGACGGCGACAGGTTGTACGCCAGCATCTGGTCCGGGAATTCGGCGTGGATGGCCTCCGCGAACTCGCGGGCGTCGGCCAGGTCCGCGGTTTTCGTCTCCATCCACAGAATGTCCGCGAACGGCGCAGCCGCAAGGGATTTCGCGATCGCGTACGGGATGCCGCCGCGCACCTGGTAGTAGCCCTCGGGGGTCTTGGCGAGCTCACAGTCCCACGCCACGTCGGCGCCCAGCTCACGGGCCTTCTCCCGCGCCGCATACAGCGACGCGCGGGCCGCGAACTTGCGCCACTCCTCGGGGCTCACCGTGGTGGCCTCACCCTCCTTGGCCCGGAACTGCAGCACTTCGGCCACGGCTTCGCAGTAGGTGTTCAGGCCCGAATCCGCCTGCCACGCCTCGACGAACTTCGACTCGACCTCGTCGAACACCGCGTCGACCGACTGCCCGGAATTCTGGTCCCAGGCCGCGGCCGCCTCGTCGATGAGGCCCGCGATGCCGTGGCTGTCCAGCCAAGCGTCGGCGGCCGCGTACTGGCCCTCGGGCAACGCGTACAGCAGGTGCCCGCGCAGGTCGGTGACGCCCTTGTCGTGGAAGCGGCGCACCATCGCCAGGAAACAGGATTTGTAGGACGGGATGTTGAGGTTGGTGGCGCCCAGCAGGAACGGCTGGTCACGCTCGTCGGCTGCGCTGTCGATGAGGTTCGCGGCCTCGGCGTCGGTGCGCGCGACGATGATTCCCGGCACGCCCATCATGTCCAGCTGGAAGCGCGCGGTGTTGAGGCGCTTGAGTTGTTCATCCGACGGCACCAGCACCTTGCCACCCTGGTGGCCGCATTTCTTGGTACCGGGCCGCTGGTCCTCGATGTGGTAGCCAGGCACTCCCGACTCGACAAAACGGCGAATCAGGTTGCGTACGTGGGCATCTCCACCGTGACCGGTGTCGGCGTCGGCGATGATGAACGGCCGGTAGTCGATCGCGGGGGTCGCTGCGCGCTGTTCCTCGGTCATCTGCAGGCGCAGGTACTGCTGGTTGCGGTCCGCGGTCAGCAGCGCACGCACCAGCCCGGCGGCCTCGTCGGGCACCTGGCTCAGCGGGTAGCTGGCCAGGTCGGGCCCGGGGTCCTCGCTGATGGAGCCCTTGGCCGAGGTGGCCCAGCCACCGAGGTAGATGCCTTCGATGCCGATCCGCTTCATCACCACCGCCTGGCCGGGGGAGTACGGCCCGAACGTGGTGATGCTCTTCTTCTGCGCGAACAGTTCGCGCAGCCGCGGATAGAACGCTTCGGCGGCCTGCCGGGCCACCGGATAGTCCGACGGGATGGTGCCGCGTTGTTCGACGACCTGACGCGCGGTGTAGAGCCGCGTGATGCCGTCGAAACGCGGGCTGTCGAAATACTCCTGCACGTCGGCGACGTTCTGCTCGAACGACGTCGCCACTGCTTCGAGAGTCATGGACTGCTCCTTGCTGAGCTGGTTTCCGATGAGCTCTCCGAGCCTATCGCCGCGGGGCTGCCGTGAATACGCGATCAGACATTCACATCGAAGCCGAGGTTGACGTCGCAGGCGGCCTGTCCGCCGCGGACGCCCCAGTTCTCGAGCGCACTCTCGCGCAGCAGCATCGTGATGTGGTCGGCGGGGATGTCGAAGGCGCCGAGGCGGCCCGTGATCTCGCGGTACAGCGCGCGCTTGGCGTCCACCGACCGGCCGGCGAAACAGTCGACGGTCACCAGTGTGTACCGCTCGGGATGCCTGAGATGCGGCGCGTGCGAAAACCGGTGCGGCTCATGGACCAGGAGCCGGACGTGCTTGTCGCCGACCGGGATCTGGAACGCGGCGACCAGTGCCGCGTGGACGGCATCGATGAGGGCGACCTCGTCGGGATGGCTGTACTGACGTCGGACCTCGATCAGTGAACTCGGCATGGCGCTGATCGTCACATCCGGCAGTCGTCAGCGCACCTGAATTTCCGCCGGTGTCGCCGGTTCGAACCGCACCCGGTAGACCGCCGGCCAGTACTTGCCCGTGACCAGGAACTGCCCATTGCCGCCGGCGCCGCCGAGATGCGCGATGCCGTTGAGGACGCCGATGTCGCCCTGCCAGGCGGCGTCGCGCAGACCGGTGGCATAGACGACGGCGGTGACGACGCCCGTGTTGGCGTCGACCTCGATGATCTGGTCGGTCGGGAACACGTTGGCCCAGATCCGGTTTCCGGCGCAGTCGAGGCTGTTGAGCCCGGTGACCTGAATTCCGTTGTAGGTCACGGCGAGGGTGCCTGTTTCCCGCATGTCGTCGAGACGGTGGAAGCGCAGCACCGCGGATCCGTCGCTGCGGATCAGCCGGTCACCCGTGCGGCACAGGCCCCAGCCCTGACCGTCGAGCGGGACCTCGCGCAGCATCGTCAGCGTGGCCTTGTCCCATTCGATGGCGACGCCGTTCTCGTACGTCAGCTGCCACAGGTGCGGGCCGGCATCGGCGATGCCCTCGCCGAAATAGGCCGGCGGCAGCGGGACCGCGCGCCGCAGCTGTCCGGTGTCGGCGTCGAGTTCGCGCAGCTCGGACTTTCCTTCGAGGCCCGTGCTCTCGTACAGCGTCGGTCCGTCGACGAACATGCCCTCGGTGAACGCGACGGGGTCGTGGTCGAACCGTTCGAGCACGACGGGGCGGAGCCGGGCGACCTGATCGGCTGCGGCGGTGGGGATTCCGGCCACCACGACCAGCAGCGTGCCGACGGCCGTCAGTGTCACGGCGGTGATCGCGGCGGTGTGTTCCTGCACCCAGTGGCGCATCCGCTCCAGGCCCTTCTCGGCGTACCGCGCGGCCACCAGGTGCGCCAGGATCGGTGCGGCGGTGGTGGAGCCGGCCAGTACGACGAAAAAGCCGACGGCACCGGCCTTTTCGACGGGCGCGGTCAGCAGCGCGTCGATGGCCACGCCGCCGGCGACGCACGCCAGGATGAACTTCGGGTTCGCGACGGCGAAGACCACCCCGGTGACGCCGGTGACCAGTGGCGACGCGGACTGCAGCCGCGTCAGCCAGCCCGTCGCCTGCGCGTAGTGCGCGCGCCGCAGCCACGTGACGACACCGAGCACGATCAGCGCGATGCCGATGCCGAGCTGCAACCGCGAACTGGTCGCGGCGGCGTGCGACCGGCCGACGGGCGATACCAGCACCACCGTGCTGATGACGGCCGCCATCCCGGCGAGCCACCCGCCCAGGTAGGTCAGGCCGGTGCTGCGGGGCCGGTCCGAGTACAGCAGGAGCAGCACCGGCGGCAGGACCGCCATGGGGGACAGCGCCACGATGAGCGCGTCGGGGATCAACCACGTCACACGAGCCATCTTGCCTGCGCGCAGCCTGCCCGCCGCTGACGCGCGTCCGGTGATCGGGCAGGCTGGTGTCCACGATGGCACCCCGCATATCCCTCCTGGACGACCCCGCCGACCTGTCCGCGCTGCGCGCGACGGGCGCTGACCCCGACGAACTGCTCGCGGCGTTCGCCGAGTGGGCCGAGGCGGCGGGGACGGCGCTGTACCCGGCGCAGGAGGAGGCGCTCATCGAGTTGGTCAGCGGCGCCAACGTCGTCCTGGCGACGCCGACCGGTTCCGGCAAGTCGCTGGTGGCCACGGGCGGGGTGTACTTCGCGCTCGCGGCGAACCGGCGCAGCTACTACACCGCGCCGATCAAGGCCTTGGTCAGCGAGAAGTTCTTCGCCCTGTGCGACGTGTTCGGCGCCGCGAACGTGGGCATGCTCACCGGCGACGCGGCGGTCAACGCCAGTGCGCCGATCATCGCGTGCACGGCCGAGATCCTTGCGAACATCGCGCTGCGGGAAGGCGCCGACGCGGACATCGGTCTGGTGGTGATGGACGAGTTCCATTTCTACGGCGACCCCGACCGCGGCTGGGCGTGGCAGGTGCCGCTGCTCGAATTGCCCAGGGCGCAGTTCCTGTTGATGTCGGCGACGCTCGGCGACGTGACCGTGTTGCGCGAGGACCTCACCCGGCGTACCGGCCGCCCGACCGCGCTGGTGGCCGGCGCCGAACGCCCGGTGCCGCTGTTCTACAGCTATGCGACGACCGCGATGCACGAGACCATCGCCGACCTGTTGCAGACCAAACAGTCACCGATCTACGTCGTCCATTTCACGCAGGCGGCGGCGCTGGAGCGGGCGCAGGCGCTGATGAGCGTCAACGTGAGTACCAAGGAGGAGAAGGCCGCCATCGCCGACCACATCGGCGGCTTCCGTTTCACGACGGCGTTCGGCTCGACGCTGTCGCGGCTGGTGCGCCACGGCATCGGTGTGCACCACGCCGGCATGCTGCCCAAGTACCGGCGGCTGGTGGAACAGCTCGCGCAGGCCGGGCTTTTGAAGGTCATCTGCGGCACCGACACGCTCGGTGTGGGCATCAACGTGCCGATCCGCACCGTCGTCTTCTCGGCGTTGTCGAAGTACGACGGCACCCGTACTCGGCTGCTCAATGCCCGCGAGTTCCACCAGATCGCCGGCCGTGCCGGGCGGGCCGGCTACGACACCGCGGGCACCGTCGTCGTGCAGGCGCCCGAGCACGAGGTCGAGAACCTCAAGCAGTTCGCCAAGGTCGCCGACGACCCGAAAAAGCGCCGAAAGCTGGTGCGCCGCAAGGCACCCGAGGGCATGGTCCCCTGGGGTGAGAACACCATGAAGCGCCTCGTCGAGGCGGAGCCGGAGGCGCTCACGAGCAACATGCGGGTGTCCACGGCGATGATCCTCGACGTCGTCGACCGTCCCGGTGATCCCTGCCTGGCCATGCGCCGGTTGCTCAGTGAGAACCATGAGCCGCGCAAGAGGCAGCTGCGACACATCCGCGAGGCGGTCGGCATCGCGCGTTCGCTGCTGCAGGCCGGGGTACTGGAACGCCTGGCCGAGCCGGAACTGGACGGGCGCCGGTACCGCCTCACGGTGGACCTGCCGCCGGATTTCGCGCTGAACCAGCCGTTGTCGACGTTCGCGCTCGCGGCCGTCGAGCTGCTCGACCCGGACTCGGAAACGTTTGCGCGCGATGTGGTTTCGGTGATCGAGGCGACGCTCGAGGACCCACGCCAAATCCTCGCGGCGCAGCTGAAGAAGGCCCGGGGTGAGGCCGTCGCGGCGATGAAGGCCGAAGGCATCGAGTACGACGAGCGCATCGAACTGCTCGACGACATCACTTACCCGCGTCCGCTCGATGAACTGCTGGCGCACTGTTTCGAGGTGTACTGCCGGAGCAACCCGTGGGCGGCCGACGGCCACCCGGCGCCGAAGTCCGTCGTGCGCGAGATGTGGGAACAGGGACTTACGTTCAAGGAGTACGTCAGTGCCTATGGCCTGACCCGCACCGAGGGCGCGGTGCTGCGCTACCTGTCGGATGCCGTCAAGGCGCTGCGCTCGGGAGTGCCGGCCGCCGCCCGGACCGATGAGCTCACCGACATCGTCGAATGGCTGGGTGAGCTTGTGCGCCAGGTCGATTCGAGCCTGCTCGACGAATGGGAACAGTTGACCAGCGCTGATCAGGTCGACGAGGTGGCGGTGATGGCGCCGGTGCGGCCACTGACCGGCAACGAGCGGGCATTCACCGCGATGGTCCGCAACGCGCTGTTCCGGCGCGTCGAGCTGTGGGCCCGCCGCCGCTGGGCGGAACTCGGGGACCTGGATTCCGGGTCGGGGTGGGCGGCGCAGCGCTGGGAAGCGGTGGGGGAGCAGTACTTCGCCGAGCACGACGACATCGGCACCGGGGCCGATGCGCGGGGACCCGCGATGCTGATCTTCGACCGGGCGCCCGACGTGTGGCGCGTCCGTCAGATCCTGGACGACCCGGCGCATGACCACGACTGGGGTATCGACGTGGAAGTCGACCTGGCCGCGTCCGACGCGGACGGCGCACCGGTCATCCGGGTCGTCGATGCGGGGCTTTTCGGTAGCTGAGTGCACTTCTCGGGCACACTGGGCGCATGACCACCCCGGCCCCCGAGCCCGTCAGCGGCACTCGCGGGTTCCTGCCTGCGGTCGAGGGCCTGCGGGCGGCCGCGGCACTGGGGGTCGTGCTCACGCACGTGGCGTTGCAGACGGGCTACACCGACGGTGTCGTCGGCCGGTTGCTGGCCCGCTTCGACCTGTCGGTGGCCGTGTTCTTCGCGTTGTCGGGCTTCCTGCTGTGGCGCCCGCACGCCGCCGCGGCGCACGGGCTGCGGGCCGAACCCGAGGTGGCGCCGTACTACCGCTCCCGGCTGGTCCGGATCATGCCGGCGTATCTGCTGACGGTGGTCGCGGTGCTGACCCTGTTGCCCGACGCGCACGGCGCGGACCGGGCGGTCTGGATCGCGAATCTGACCCTGACGCAGGTCTTCGTCCCCAAGACGCTGATCGCCGGGCTCACGCAGATGTGGAGCCTGTCGGTCGAGATGGCCTTCTATCTCGTGGTGCCCCTGTTGGCGCTCCTGGTCGCGAAACTGTCGCTGCGGCTGCGAATTCCGGTCATCACCGGAGTGGCGCTGCTGAGTTTCGGCTGGGGTTATCTGCCGATCCCGGCGTATCACGGCGCCAATCCGCTCAACTGGCTACCGGCCTACGCCTCGTGGTTCGCCGTGGGGATGTTGTTGGCGGAGTGGATGTTCCGGCCGTACGGCTGGGCGCACCGGTTGGCCCGGCAACGCTCGACCCTGATGGCGGTGGCGGTCGTCGCATTCGTGGTGGCGGCCTCACCGTTGGCGATGCCGGCCGGGCACCAGCACGCGACCCTCGGCCAGTTCATCGTGCGGACGGCACTGGGGGCGGTCATTGCCGGCGCGCTGCTGGCGCCGCTGGTCCTGGACACCCCGGACAGCCCGCACCGGGTGCTGGCCAGCGCCCCGATGGTGACGCTCGGCCGCTGGTCGTACGGTCTGTTTCTCTGGCACCTCGCCGCCCTCGACATGGTGCTCGCCATGATCGGGCAGACGACGTTCCCCGGTGCGCTGCCGGTCGTGATGGTCCTGACGACGACGTTCGGCTTCGCGGTGGCCGCGGTGAGTTACGCGCTGCTGGAGGAGCCGTGCCGGGTGGCGCTGCGGCGCTGGGAAGCGCGGCGACGGGCCGCGATGGCCGATCTCGACTTGCCGACCGCGACATAGAGTTGCAGGGTGCGATTCACGCGTCAGGGGCCGCTGGACCGGATGAACGCCGCGGTGGCAGAGCTCGAGTTGCCGGACGCGGTGTACAAGACGTGCCCTTGGCAGCCACGGGATCTCGTGACGGAGGGCCTGCGGCAGTGGTTGCGGTGTTGCGGGGTGGCCATGCGCGACGGTCAGGTGATCGGCATGCCGTCGCACGCCGTCGACGAGGCCTGGCACGGGCTGATCCTCTGTACCGCAAGGTATTCGGCCTTCTGTGACACGGCCTACGGCCGGTTCCTGCACCATCATCCCGAAGGCGGGGCGCCCGCCGGCGCCGTGTCGGAGCCGATGCACGAGCAACTCCGGCGGACGGTCATCGCGTGGGAAAAAGTCGCCGGACCGGATGAGGACTGTGTGCTGTGGGACCTCGACGAACGCGTCGGGGTCGACAAACCGTGGGGGATCGCTGCGGCGCGGGTCGCGGAAATCAGGTCGGCGTACCGGGCTTTTCAGGCCCGAACGAGATGACGGAGGCCGGTACACGCGATAGCCTGACCCGTTACGGACGCCGGTTGAAAGGACGGACGAGCATTTGAAGACCGAGCGACAGCGTTTCCACGCGCCGGTGATAGTCGGCGGTGTGCTGCTGGCCGGTGCGCTCGCGGCGGCCGGTCCGGCTGCGGCGGACCCGGCCACACCGACGACACCCGCACCCGGCCAGCCCGTCGTGGAGCCTGCGAGCGGTCCCAGCGGCCCGGTGGCCGCGCCTCCGATCGGCGCTCCGACGGTCCCCGAGATCGAGAACCCGCAGTACGGCGCCGGTAGTACGCCGGGTCAGCTCGGCTATCTCCGGGACATCTGGCACACGTTCCACAGCGGCAACCCGATCGAGGCGCTCACCATGCCGCCCGAGGAGGCACCCGGACCACCGCCCGGTGCGGGGCCGGCGCCCAAGCTGCCACCAGGGTTCATTTCACTGACCGATCCGGCGTCGTCGAACCCGATCGTCGACACCGGGCCCAAGACCGGTGGACCGGCGCTGCCTCCGGGCTACTACCCGCTGAACGGCCCACCGCCGCCCGGGTACTACGACGCCCCGGGTGCGGCGCCGGCCACGCCGGCGCCGGGTGGTCCCGGCGCGCCGCCGCCGGCTGCCGGATTCGCGCCGACCCCATCGCACTGACTCGACGGCGTAATGTGATTACATACGCTAAGTAATCGCAGTCTACGCAGGGGAGCGTGTGCATGACCTCGATCAAGAAGACCTTGTCCGCCGCCGCCGTCGCGGGTTCGCTCGCCGCGGCCGCGCTCGGCTTCGGTATGCCGCTGGCTGCTGCGCAGCCGCCGCCACCGGCGCCCGGGCTGGGCGAGGAGGTTCCGCCGTGGGCCCCGAAGAAGCCGGCTGAGGTGTGGGACGGTCAGCCCGTCGTGTGGACCTCGGCCTGGGGCGGCCGGTGGGGCGTCTGGATCAACGACGGGTTCATCCCGCTGACGTCGAACCCGGTCACCAACGGCGGGTAACCACCGCGGTCACCATCGTGCCGCGACGTTGGTGCCGATCTGGGTGGCGATCTGGACCGCCGTGTCCGCCGGATTGGGACTGCACGTGTTGATGTCGATGATGACGTTGTTCTTGTGTGCCAAGGCGCGGCCGCATGCCCATCCGGGTGCGGCCGCGTCTTGTTCTGTCGCGACGACGCTGAGGGTGTCGTGCGCGTTGGTGATCGGCCCGACCGACCACTGCGACTGACTCTGCGTGTGCGTGTACTGCTTGCACGCCGGCCATAGCTGCGCTTGCGTGTTGAAGAACTCCTGCGCCTTGTCCTGCGTCGGAAACAGGACGACAGCCTGCTTGAGGTAGTGGGTGAACTTGTCCCCGTCGTTCATGCTCTGCTCGCGCTCGGCCCAGAAGCCGCTGCCCGCGTACACCGCGGCTTCCGCGGCGCCGTCGATGACGAGGCACTCCGGCGGTGCCATCGTGGCGCTGTTGTCCGACATCGTGGACTGAGCGCTGAGCACCGTCATGGCGGCCGACCCCATGGTCGCGTTGACCTGGTCGGGGTTGAGCAGCAGACCGTCCAGTTCGCGTTCGACGAGGGGCCGGGCCACCATCGGCGGCGTGGTCACCGGCACGGGTGTACCGGCGGTGCTACCACATCCGGCGGTCAGAACCGCGACCATGACGACGGTGACGGTGCCGACAGAGCTGCGCATATATCCTCCCGTCGCGGCAGCGGCGACCTACTGACATGCTGCGCTGTCGTGCTGCGCTGTCCTCCCCAGCGCGGCACTCCAACACTTCTATTGTGGCGTCAGTTGAGGTCGGGGCCACCTTTGCTCGACGGTGTTTCGCGGTAACGATGAACCAAGTTCTTGATAACAGGTTCGCCGCACCGCCGCAGCATGACGGTCAGTTCGACACGTCGAGGATCTTGATCGCGAAGACCAGCGAGTCACCCTTCTCGATGCCCGCGCTCGGCTGGCCGTCGGGGTAGCCGTCGGCCGACGTCATCGCGACGGCGACGGTGGAGCCGACCTTCTGTCCGGCGATGGCCTTCTGGAAACCGGGCACGACGCGCAGGAGGGAGAAGGTGGCCGGGGCGCCGCGGTCGTAGGCGCTGTCGAACTTCGATCCGTCACGCCCGTTGAAGCCCGCGTAGCAGACCGAGACCGTCGCGGTTTCGGGGACGACGGGTCCGGTGCCGGCCTTGAGTGTCTGCACCTGGGTCTGGTTCACGCTGAACGGGCCCTTGACGGTGACGACCGGAGCCGCGGTATCGGTGGATCCGGTGACGGCGACGCTGCCGGTGGCGCCGCTCAGGGTCCACTCGGGTGCGCCGCCCTGTCCTTCTGCCGTCGGGCAGGTGCGGGCAGCGGCGGTCGAGGAGTTGTCGAGGGCGGTCGCCGCGCTCGGGGTCGTGGTCACCAACGGCGCCTGCGTCGTGGTCGCCGCCGGTGGCTTCTCGTCCGAGCCACACGCGGTGAGGGCGACGGCGAGGGAGGCGGCGCAGGCGGTCAGGGCAACGGAGGAAGACACGCGAGAGAGGTTCACCGGTGTCACGCTACCCGGGCGGGATCGGGATGAGGACTGCGACCAGGAAGTCGGATTTGTCGGTGAACACCCGCAGATCCCAGGTGGAGAGCAGCAGATCCGGGGTGAGGCCGGCTCGGCTGGCGTCCTGGAAGAACTGATTGAATTCGTAATCGCGGCCGGCGCCGAACCCGATCACCACACGGCCGTTGTCGGCGAGGTGGGCGCGGAGCCGGGAGAGCACCTGCACGCGGGTGCTCGGGGCGACGAACGTCATCACGTTGCCGGCCGACACGATCAGGTCGAAGGGCTCCGGTATGCCGCGGGCCGGCAGGTCGAGTTCGGCGAGGTCGCCCACCAGCCAGCGCGGTCCGGGGTGATCCTCTTCGGCGGCCGCGATGAGAGCGGGGTCGACGTCCACCCCGACCACCTCGTGCCCGGCCGCGGCGAGGTAGCCGCCGATCCGGCCGGGGCCGCAGCCGGCGTCGAGGATTCGCGAGCCGCGGGCAGCCATCGCGTCGATCAGGCGGGCTTCGCCGACGAGATCCTCACCGGCGCGGGCGAGCGCCCGGAACCGTTCGATGTACCACTGCGAGTGGCCGGGATCGGCTTCGACTTTCTGCATCCACAGGCTCTGCTCGACCATGCGTCCATTGTCGCAAGCCCGAACTTCAGCGCGGCGTGCTGTCGACAACGCTCTTGGCGATCAACGTCGTCGCGGCTTCCCGGATGCGGTCCGCGTCGATGCCCGCCCAGGCGAGCAGTTCGCGTGTCGTGCCGGAACCGGGCATGCCGCGGACGGCCAGATGCGCGAGGCGGATATCGGCAAGATCGTGAGCGACGAGCGCATCGAGAACCGCCGACGCGAGACCGCCCTCGGGGTGGTGGTCCTCGGCGACGACGACGCGGCCACCGGTGGCGGCGACGGCCGCGGCGACGGTGGCGGCGTCGAGCGGTTTGATCGAGTAACAGTCGATGACCCGGGCGGTGATGCCTTTCCCGGCGAGTTCGTTTGCGGCGCTGAGGCATTCGTGCACCGTCACGCCGGCGCCGATCAAGGTGACGTCATCGTGATCGGATACGCGCAGGAGCTTGGCGCCGCCCACCGGAAACTCCTCGGTGGCGTCGTAGAGCACCGGGTAGGCGCCGCGCGTGGTGCGCAGGTAACTGATTCCCGGCGTCTCGGCCATCGACTGCACCAGTGCCACGGTGCTGGTGGCGTCACTCGGGTACAGCACGACGGCGTCGTGGACGGCGCGCATCATCGCCATATCTTCGAGTGCCATCTGCGATGGGCCGTCCGCGCCGATTTCGACGCCGGCATGGGAGCCGACAAGTTTCACATTCGCGTTCGAGATCGCGCCCATACGGATGAAGTCGTAGGCGCGCGTCAGGAACGCGGCGAACGTGGAGGCGAACGGGATGTATCCGCGGACGCTCAGGCCCGTCGCCGCGGCCACGAGCTGCTGTTCGGCGATGAACATCTCGAAGTAGCGGTCGGGGAATGCCCGCGCGAATTCGCCTGCGTGGGTGGAATTTCCGACCTCGCCGTCGAGTGCGACCACGTGCCGGTTGCGACTGCCGACCGACACCAGCGCGTCGCCGTAGGCCTTTCGCGTGGCGATGTCCGCACCGAGTTCGTAGGTGGGGAGGTCGACGGGCTCGGCCGCCTGCCATTCCTCTGCCGGAGCGGGCGTCGGTGGCTCGAGGCTGCGCACGATCAGTCTGCGCCGGCCACCGAGTTCGGCGATAGCCCGTTCGGCCATGTCGTCGGGCAACGGTTTGCCGTGCCAGTCCGGGCTGTCCTCCACCTCCGAGAACCCTTTGCCCTTGATGGTTTTGGCGATGATCACCGTCGGGCGGTCCACTGCTTCCGCAGTACCGACGCCGGCCATGGCTTCATCGATCGCGTTGAGGTCGTGGCCGTCGATGACGACCGTCCGGGCGCCGAAAGCCTGACAGCGCCGCTCGTAGGCCGCGACGTTCCAACCGAGGTCTGTCGGGCCCCGCTGTCCCAGCCTGTTCACATCGATGAGGGCGACCAGGTTGTCCAGCTTGTAGTAGGACGCTTTGTCGAGCGCTTCCCACATGGAGCCTTCGGCCATCTCGCTGTCACCGCACAGCACCCACACCCGGTACGGAAGGCCGTCGAGGTACTTCCCGGCCAGCGCGAGTCCGACGCCGTCGGGCAGTCCCTGGCCGAGCGAGCCTGTCGCGACGTCCACCCACGGCAGTACCGGTGTGGGGTGACCTTGCAGGCGCTGCCCGAACCTGCGGTAGCCGTCGACCAGTTCTTCGTCGGTGATCGCGCCGACGGCCGCGAAGGCCGAATACAACAGCGGTGACGCGTGGCCCTTCGAGAAGATGAGATGGTCGTTGGTGACGGCGGCCGGATCGCGCCAGTCATAGCGCAGGTGACGGGTGATCAGCACGGCGACGAGATCCGCGGCTGACATGCTCGACGTGGGGTGACCGGATCCGGCACTGGTGCTGGACCGGATCGAATCCACGCGCAGACGCGCCGCAACTTCGGCCACGGTGTCCATGGGGGTTATCGGTGGTGTCGTGTTCACACAGGGCGCATACCCGGTGTCACGGTCGGTACACGCGCGCCCGACGCGTCAGGGCAGACACCGCGTGGATTCGATGATCTCGGCGCCCATGTTGCGCCGCATCATCTTCAGCGCCGCGTCACCGAGTTGCGGGTCGATGTGCGCGACCGCGTCGGGTGGGACGATGACGTCGTAGTGCCGCAGGTACCCGTCGAGGGCGCTGTAGAGAATGCACTGTTCGGTGACCTGACCCGTCAGGATCAGCCTGGTGACGCCACGCTGCCGCAGCAGGTAGTCGAGGGCGGTGGCGTAGAAGACGCTGTGCCGCACCTTGGTCAGAAAGGTGCTGCCCTGTGCCGGCACCAGCGGCTTGACGAGCTCGGGATGGCTCCCGGACAACGCGACGTCGACGATGCCTTCGCCGCCGACGCTGAAATCTTCATGGTTGTCGTTGACGTACAGGACGTCCACACCCGGGTGTGATCGGGCCGCCGTCAGCAGCCGGTGCAACGGATCGAGAATCTCGGCGACATTCGCCGCAAGTTCCTCACCGTCTTCGTGCCGGTAGTCGTTGAACATGTCGATGATCAACAGAGCGGTGTCACTCATCGATGGTGCATACCCAGACGTCACCGCGGGCACACCTGCCGAAGTCACCGTGCCGCGTCGCGCAGGATCTGTTGCAGCCCTTGCATCGGGTCGGCGCCGTCCGGCGGGGGCAGCGGTGGCGGAAGGGTCGACGTGGCATCCCCGGCCGCGGGCGGCGGCGCCGGGGGCGGTGCTGCCGGAGGGGGTGGGGGCGGCGCGGCCGGCGGCGGGCCGGCCTCGGCGAGCTTGGCGTCCAGCCGGGGCAGGGCCTCTGCGCGGATCCGGCGCCGCTGCGCATCGGGGTCGGCGTTGCCCGCGAAACAGTCGGCGGGCGCGTGCGTGACCACATCCCTGGCGGCGGTGTACTGCCGGACGGCCGCGTCGCGGTCGCCCGCTGCGGCAGCTTGATCGCCGAGGGTTTCGCGGATCAGCTCGAGGTTGACCCGGACCGGGCACGACCGGTCGGCCGGGGTCTGCGCCAGGGCGCGGCCGAATTCGCGGTCGGCATCGCCGAGCCGGTGCTGCAGTACCGCGAGGCTTCCGCCGGCGTACGACGTCCGGCCCGGTTCGATCACGTTGAACTGGCGCAGGATTGCGACGTCGTCGGACAGCGCGGCGGTGTCCCGGTTCGCATAGTCGGTGACCGCCGAGTCGCCGACGACAGCGACAGTTGCCAGCTTCGCGGCGAGGATCAGCACCGCGGCGACGACGGGCGCCGAGCCCAGGAGCAGTCGGCGACGCAGCTTTCGTCGGTCGGTGTTCACAGTCGTACCCGGTCCAGTCGGGTGCGGGCCGCTTCCCGCAACGTCAGGAACAGTTCGATGAGAAGCAGCATGGCGGCGAGCCCTGAGAGCGCCCAGTAGAGTTCCGTTCCACTGTGACCCGAGCCGATGGGCGATTGGACGGGGCGGGCGACGTCGGTGAGCGCCTCGGGCGGCAGCCCGGCCGCGGGCCGCGGCACATACGGCACCCCGATCTGCTCGGCAACGGCCCGTAGCGAGGGGACCGCGTCGTCGCCGTAACCGATCACGGCCCCGCCGGCGACCACACCTTCCGGTAGATCGAATTCCCTTTGCGGAGTGGCGGATTCCGGTGTCCCCGCGCCGAGGTAATACACGAGGTTCTTGGCGTCCGGGTATTGCTGGGCTGCGCTGAGCAGCTGGTAGCGCAGCACCGTACTTGCCGCGCCGGCGTCGGTATGTGCCGGTTCCGATGTGGGGTAGGTGACGGGAGCCGTCGCGACCGGCTTCAGACTCCACGCGTCGGCCGAGAGCGGCCATTCCACTGCTGGGCCGGACGCGAATCCGACGACGGCGAACCGCGCGGTCGGATAGCGGTCGATCAGTTGCGCGATGTCGGCACTCGCCTCGGCCGCGCGTGAGCGGCCGTCGGGTCCCGGTGCCGCCATGTCCGCCGAGCGGTCGACGACCAGGAAGACACTCGGCTCGAGCGCGCCTGCGGTCTGGGGCGGCGGGGGTGTCGCCCCGATCGCCGGGCGCGTGCCGGCGGCGATCAACAGCACCACGGTCAGGCCGAATCCGGCCCAGCGCCACGTCCGCCAGCCGGCGTGTTCGGTGCTTCGCCGTCGCCACCATGCGGCACCGCAGGCGGCGAGCAGGGCGACCACGAGTGCGATGTCCGGAGTCTCTGTCGGTGTGGCGGCGACGTTCGTCCGATCGGCCGGGGGCGGATGGCGGGTGATGTCGCGCAACGACGCACCGATATCAGTGGCAGGGTGCGACCTGCCGCCGGTGTCGTGCACGAGGCCGGAAACGGTGCCCCCATCGGCGCCGACGATGAGTGCGTTCACCTGGATCTTGCTGGTGGCAGCCAGGTCTCGAAGCGCGGTGCCGTCGAACAGCCGGCCGGCCTCTCCGCTCGAAGCGTCTGGCCCGACGTAGATGAGTGACCTGCGCGTCGCCGTGCCCTTGGCGGCCGGCGGGAACCCGGTCATGCACAGCGCGAGGAGGTCTTCGATGTTCGGGGTGTAGCCGGTGTAGCGGACGGGCGCGACGAACGGTCTGGCGTCGCTGCGCTTGATCTGCCGACCATAGGCGGTGAGCTCCGCGGCCACGTACTGGTAGTCCCGGGTCAACGGGACGACACGGCGATTGGCAGACGTCAGCCCGATCCGCTCGGTGCGGTACTCCCGGGCCGCATCGGCGAAGAACTGCAGCGTCGCGTTGACGGGGGAATCGGAGACCGGGGCGCCGACGCAGATCATGATGTCCTGCGGCGCAGCGGCTTCGGACCGGCGATCGAGCGTGGGCAGTCCCGTGGGTCGTGCCGTGGCCACGACGGCGGCACCGAAACCCACCACGAGGAGCACGACGGCGGACCACACCGAGATCGTGTTCCGGCGTTGTGCCCGGCGGTATTCGGGCAGCCGTGTCAGGCGGCCGGTGTTGGCGAGCGGTCTGAGATCGCCGGGACGCTGGCGGTGTGGCCAGAGCACGGCCACCGCCACGCACGCCGCCAGCGCGACGCACCCGATGATCGCCGCAATCCGCCAGGTCAGCTCCATCGCCTGACCAGCCCTTCGGCGGTCGCGCAGGCATCGTCGACATCGACGTCCGATCGCGGATTGAATTGCACGTCGACGAGTTCGGACAGCAGCGGTGCGGCGGCGCCGGCCGGGCCGGCTGCGATGGCGCCGACGTGCATGTACTGCACGCGGAGCCCGGTCGCGGCGTGCAGGAACCGGCGGACTTCTCGGCTCAGCGCCGCCCCGGCAGCCGGCGCCGAGAGGTCGCCCGATCGATGGCGCCTGGCGATGCCGCGAATGTCCCGGATCGCGCGCAGCTTGATCATCTCGTCCCGCACGACTCGGATCAACCGCACGTCGCCGATCCGGCGGGACGCTGACATCGCCGTGAAAAGCCAGGCATACCAGGCGATTACACAGACGATCAGCGCAGCCGAAAACCACGGCCACCACCCGGAATAGGGCTCGGGGCCGATTACGTGGCGCAGCAGATCGTCATCTGGCACGTGCGTAGACCCCCGTCATCGCCGTCAGGGCGGGTTTGATCTGGGTGCTCGCGCCGATTCGCGCATGCGGTACGCCGGACAGGGTCAGGAAATCCGAAAGCTTCTGGCGCCGTTCGTCTTCCGATCGCCGGTAGGCTTCGGTGACGGCGCGGTCGAGTGCGGACGGCGGTAGCAGGAACTGTCCATCGGCGGCGTCGTAGCTGCGGCCGGTTCCGGATCCCACCGGCGGCATGTCGGTCACCAGCGCCCACAGGACGTCGTGCCGGGCGGTCAGTGAGCGCAGCACGTTCTGCAACGCGTCACTGATCTCGGGTTCGTCGGACACGATGAAGACCAGGAGCCGGTGGCGGTAATGCGTGGCCAGCCATTGCAGTTGGACCAGCAGATCGCTGCGGGCGGGGGATTCGCCGGCGAGCTGCAGGTAGTGGTGCAGCATGCGCTCGATATGCGTCTCGCCACGCCGCAGGCGGGTGTCGATACAACCACGGCGGTCTCCCGCCACCAGGCCTATCTCGTCGGAGCGGCGCAGCGTCATGAGTCCGATCGCGCCGATGACGTGCATGATGATGTCCTTCTTGAGCTCTCCCGACGGCGCGAGCGCCGACACGTTTCGGCCGGCGTCGGCGACCACCACGATCTTGTGGTGCTTCTCGGACACGAACTGCTTGATGAGGGTGTGGCCGGACCGGGAACTCGCCTTCCAATCGATGTCCCGGACGTCGTCGCCTGGGACGTAGGGGCGTAGTTCGTCGAACTCGAGGCTCCGGGTGTGGATCAGCGCGTAGCGGCCGCCTTCCAGGAGGCTGCCCGGGTCACGGCCGATGTGGATTTTCGCGGCGTCGAGGTGTTTCCCCATGGCGGCCTCACGGCACCGGGACCGTCTGCAGTACCGCGTCGACCACTGCGTCAGGCGTGATCCGCGCGCTCGCGGCCTCGAAACCGAGGATCAGCCGATGCCGCAGCACGCGGTGTGCGAGCATCGAAATATCCTCGGGCACAACGTGTCCGCGGTCGTGGATGACGGCGAGCGCGCGTGCGGCGCGGCAGAAGGCGATGGTTGCGCGGGGGCTCGCGCCGTATTCGACGAGTCGGGCGAGGTGCGACGGTAGGTGTTGGGCGGGGCTGCGCGTGACGTCGACCAGTCGGCTCGCGTACGCGACGAGCGCGCGATCGAGGTGGACCGAGCGGACGATCTCCTGCACCCGCCGGACGTCGTCGAGCGAGACCACGGGGGCCGGATGACGGGCGCGGTCGTACCGCCCGGCGTCCATGCGGTCGATGATCTCGATCTCGTCCGTGATCGACGGATATTGCACGAGCTCTTTGAGCATGAAGCGGTCGGTCTGGGCCTCCGACAGGGGATAGGTGCCTTCCTGGTCGACGGGGTTCTGGGTGGCGATGACGAGAAACGGCTCGGGTATCGGGTATTCGACGCCGGCGATCGTGGTCTGACGTTCCTCCATCGCTTCGAGCATGGCGCTCTGCGTCTTGGCGCTCGAGCGGTTGACCTCGTCGAGCAACACGATGTTGGCGTGCACCGGGCCCAGTTGGGTGGTGAACGTGTTGGTGTCGGCCTCGAAGATCTGCGTGCCGATGATGTCGCTGGGCAACAGGTCCGGCGTGCACTGGATGCGGCGGAAGCTGCCACCGACAGACGCGGCAAGAACGCGCGCCGCGGTGGTCTTGGCGAGACCGGGAACGCTCTCGATCAGCAGGTGACCGCCACCGAGCAGTGAGACGAGCATCGTCTCACGCAGGTGCTCCTGGCCCACGACCTGATGGGAGAACGCCGACGCCACGGCGCCGACGATGGCTCTCGCCTCGGCGATGGCGCCCTGGTCGGGTTGCATTCGGGGTAGTGTCATCGGTCCTTCCGCTCACGGCTTGAGCATCACCTTCACGGCACCGTCCGTTTTCTTCTGGAAGATGTCGTAGGCATGTGGTGCATCATCAAGGGGCAGAACGTGACTGGCGAAGGTGTCGACGCCCAGCGGATCGTCGTCGCCGAGCAGCGGCAGGATGTCGTCGACCCATCTCTTGACGTTGGCCTGGCCCATGCGTAGCTGGATCTGCTTGTCGAACAGCGTCATCATCGGCAGCGGGTCCGACATGCCGCCGTACACGCCGATCAACGAGATGGTCCCGCCGCGGCGGACGATGTCGATGGCCGAGTAGAGCGCATGAAGTCGATCGACCCCGAAGTTCTGCATCATCGGCTTGGCCACCATGTCGGGCAGCGTCGCCGTCATGCGCTGAAGTGCCTGGGCCACAGGCGATCCGTGGGCCTCCATGCCCACCGCATCGATCACCGAGTCGGTGCCGCGGCCGTCGGTCAGCGCCCGGATGGTGTCGCCGATGCTGCCGTCGACGGTGTCGAGGTCGACGGTGTGGATACCGCGCACCGATGCCCGCGCCAACCGTTCGGGAACCCGGTCGACGGCGATCACCCGATAGCCGAGATGCTCGGCGATGCGCGCACACATGTCGCCGATCGGCCCCAGCCCGAGCACCGTGACGCTCCCGCCGTCGGGAATGTCGGCGTAGGCGACAGCCTGCCACGCCGTGGGCAGCACGTCCGACAGGTAGACGAATCGCGAATCCGGCGGTCCCTCAGGCACTTTGATGTGGGTGAACTGGGCCTGCGGCACTCGGAGGTATTCGGCTTGGCCGCCCGGTATCTGCCCGTACAGTTCCGAATAGCCGAACAGCGCGGCACCTTTGCCGTGGTCGCGAACCTGCGTGGTCTCGCACTGGGTGTAGAGCTGCCGGCCGCACATGTAGCAGTGCCCGCAGGAAATCTGGAACGGCACGACGACCCGGTCACCGACCGCCAACCCGTCGACGTCGCTGCCGACCTCGCGAACGATGCCCATGGGTTCGTGCCCGAGAATGTCACCCTCGTGCATGAACGCCCCGAGCACCTCGTACAGGTGCAGATCCGATCCGCAGATGTTGGTCGAGGTGACTTCGATGATGGCGTCGGTGGGCGCTTCGATCTCCGGGTCGGGCACGGTGTCGACTCGGACGTCTCGTCGGCCATGCCAGGTAACTGCCTTCACGCAGGACTCCCATCTCCGGTATCGACCATCGACGGCACCCGTTGACGGTTTGCAAGAATGAGCAGTGGCTACCCCAACTCCGGTATCCCAAAACCCGAGGCCAGGACCGGTGATGAAACCAGAGACCGCATTTGATGATTTCGTCGACCTGCTCGACTACCCGATGTTCGTGGTCACGGTGCAGGCCGACGGTCAGACCGCCGGATGCCTGGTGGGCTTCGCCACGCAGGCCAGCATCGACCCGCCGAGGTTCCTCGTCGGGCTGTCCACGGCGAATCACACGACCTCGATCGCGCGGACGGCCACTCACCTTGCGGTGCACCTGCTGCCGCGCGACGAGTTGAAGCTGGCCGAGCTGTTCGGCGGTGAGACCGGCGATGCCGTCGACAAATTCGAGCGCTGCGCCTGGCATGTCGGGCCGGAAGGCTCTGCGGTCCTCGATTCCGCGCTGGCCTGGTTCGTCGGCGAGATCATCGCGAGATTCGACATGGGCGACCACGTGGGCCATCTGCTGGCACCTGTCGCGGGCGGTGATTCCGGCACCGGGGGCAAGCCGGTGTTCTTCGACGATGTGAAGGATCTCAGCCCGGGCACGGCGCGTAGACAGGGCTGAGATGACCGGTATCGCAGGCAAAGTCGTCGCCATCACGGGCGCCAGCAGTGGCATTGGCGAAGCAACAGCCCGGCTGCTCGCCGAACGGGGCGCGGTGGTGGTTCTCGGCGCCCGCCGGGGTGCCCGGCTCGACGAGTTGGGCGGTGCGATCCGCGCCGCCGGCGGGCAGGTCGTCACGTGCCCGACCGATGTGACACACCGGGCCGACGTCGACGCACTGGTGGCCGCCGCGGTGGACGCGTTCGGTCGGCTGGATGTGCTGGTGAGTAATGCCGGGATCGGCAAGATCGGTCCGGTCGCCGACCTGGACACCGACGGCTGGTCGCAGATGATCGACGTCAACCTGCGCGGCGTGCTCCACGGCATCGCCGCGGCGCTACCGGTGTTCCGGCGACAGGGTGCCGGGCACTTCATCACGACGGTGTCCACGGCAGGGCTGAAAATCGTTCCGGGGCAGGCGGTTTACGCGGCCGCGAAGAACGCGGTGCGAACCCTGATGGAAGGTCTGCGGCAGGAGTCGACGGACGGCGTCGTACGAACGACGTCGATATCGCCGGGCTTCGTCCGCACCGAGCTCGACGCCGCGATCGACGACCCGGCCCTTCGCAACCAGATCCGTCGCAACATGGATGACTTCGGGCTGCCGCCGGAGGCGGTCGCCCGCGCGATCGCCTTCGCCATGGAGCAGCCGCACGACGTCGAGATCGGGGACATCACCATCCGCCCGACTGTGCAGGGTTAGTCGACGGTGCTGACGGTGTTGCCATACTCATCGCATGACAGAGACAGCCGCGACGCCCCCGTGCCCAGAGTGTACGAGCGAGTACACCTACGAATCCGGTGCGTTGTACGCGTGTCCCATGTGCGGCCACGAGTGGGCTGACGGTGATGCCGGCGACGCCGATGCCGGGCGAGTGGTGAGGGACGCTGTGGGCAACGTGCTCGCCGACGGCGACAGCGTCACGCTCGTGAAAAGCGTCAAGGTGTCAGGCGGCGGTGGCGGTGCGATCAAGGTGGGCACCAAGGTCCGCGGCATCACGCTCATCACCGACGGCGTCGGCGACCACGACATCGACGCAAACGTGCCCGGTTTCGGGCGTCTGCAGCTCAAGTCGAGCGTGGTCAAGAAGTCGTCCTGACGCTACTGCGCTGTGTCCAGGGATAGCCGAACGCCGCGGCACTTGTTGGCCTGTTGCCTCACGTCGAGATGCGCGCGTAGGGGGTCGCGCGATTGGAATCGGGCGTGTTGTCCGAGTGCTGTCCACATCGCGCGGATCCGCCCTGCGGCGTGATGGCAGGTACTAGCGTCTGGGCAGCGGCAGTTCACTTCGGAGGGGGTAGGCGTCATGCGGGTGCTGGTCACGGGCGGGACCGGGTTCGTCGGTGGTTGGAGTGCGAAAGCCATTGCGGACAAGGGGCATTCGGTCCGGTTCCTGGTGCGCAACGCGGCTCGGTTGCAGACCAGCGTGGCCCAATTGGGCGTCGACGTCTCTGACCACGTGGTCGGCGACATCACCGATCGCGACTCGGTGCTGCGCGCGCTGGACGGGTGCGACGCCGTGCTGCACGCCGCGGCGCTGGTCGCCACCGATCCGAACCAGGCGGCGCAGATGCTGAGTACCAACATGGACGGTGCGCGCAACGTACTGGGCGGCGCTGTGGAGCTGGGCCTCGATCCGATCATCCACGTCTCGAGCATCACCGCGCTGTTCAATCCCGACGTGGACAAGCTCGAGGCCGACCTTCCGGTGTTCGGCGGTACCGACGGCTACGGACGTTCCAAAGCGCAGGTCGAGATCTACGCCCGCGGCATGCAGGACGCCGGGGCGCCGGTGAACATCACCTATCCCGGCATGGTCATGGGTCCGCCGGTCGGCAACCAGTTCGGCGAGGCCGGCGAAGGCGTGGCGCAGGCACTTCAACTCGGCGCGATTCCCGGCCGCAGCGCGGCCTGGACGGTGGTCGACGGTCGGGATCTGGCCGAGCTCCACGCGGCGTTGCTGGAGCCGGGCAAGGGACCCCGCCGCTACATGGCCGGCGGCCATCGGATCCCGGTGGACGAGCTGGCTCGGTTGTTGAGCGAAGTCGGCGACAAGACCATGTTCTCCGTTCCGGTTCCCGACACGGTGCTGCGGCTGGCCGGCCAGGTACTTGATCGGCTGGGACCATTGTTGCCGTTCCAGACGCCGTTCACCGAGGCCGCGATGCAGTACTACACCCAGATGCCCGACTCGGACGACACCCCGAGCGAGCGCGAACTAGGTGTCACCTACCGCGATCCGCGCATCACCTTGGCCGACACCGTCGCCGGCCTTCGTAAGCTGAACCACTGAGGGCGAATGATGGCTGATGTCAAGAAGTTTCAGGTCACCTTCGACTGCGCGGTACCCGAGCGGGTGGCGCGGTTCTGGTGCGACGTGCTGGGATACGTCGTACCGCCGCCACCGCCGGGATTCGCATCGTGGGACGACTTCGACCGTGCACTGCCACCCGAACATCGAGGTTCGAAGTTCGCGTGCGTCGATCCCGAAGGCGTCGGCCCGCGCCTGTTCTTCCAGCGCGTTCCCGAAGGGAAGACGGTGAAGAACCGCGTGCATCTGGATGTGCGCGTGGCCACCGGTCTGGCCGGGGACGAACGACTGGCGGCGCTCGAGGCGGAGTGCGAACGGCTGGTCGCGCTCGGTGCGGTCCGCGTGCGATTGCTTCCCGCCGACGACATCAACGAGTCGTGCATCGTCATGCAGGACGTGGAGGGCAACGAGTTCTGCCTCGACTGACCGCAGGCCCGTTTACCGCTGGCGCCGTGGGGTATTCACCAATTGCCTACGGCGCCAGGTCCGCTCGTTCGGGGGTCGGGCACGCTCGCCAGGTAGGAATGCGATGTCGCATCCGTCGCGGACCTTGACGCATGAGGCCATGCAGTCGAGGCAAGGACGAGACAATGACCATCAAACAACTGGCAGCAGCAGCCACCGTCGCCGGCAGTCTGGCGGCCGGCTTGTTCGGCGTGGCCGGCGGAATCGCGACAGTGTCGCCGAGCACCCTGGGAAGCGGCGTCGCGAGCGCCGAACCGAATGTGCCCCCGGCGATTCCGCCGCCCTGGGCGCCGGTCCAACCGAACCCGCCGTGGTGGGCTCCGGGTGCGTCCGTGGTGTGGAGCCCGGCCATCGAGCGTTGGGGCTTCTGGTGGTTCGGCAATTTCATGCCGATGTAGGCAGGTTGCCGTAGCCACCGGAATGAGCCGGTCGTCGCATTTCAGAAAAGAAATGCGGCGACCGGTTCAACGGCGTAGATGTGGTGAATCGGGATTGGCGACGACAACAAGAGGGGTGTCATGAGGCGACAGGTTGCGATCGGTGCGGTCAGCGTGGCGGTTGTCGTGGGGATCGCCGGCTGCAGTGGCGAGAAACCGCCGTCGGAGACGACGAGCTCGAGCAGCAGCACCACCACCACCAAGTCCACGTCATCGCCGGCATCGTCAACGACGGCCTCGCCCACCCAACCGCCGACCGGCAATCCGCCGCCCGGCCAGGCCGAGGTGACCGTCGACGGGGTGCGTCAGAACATCACGGGCAATGTGGTCTGTACCAACGCCGTCGGAAACTTCAACATCGCCATCGGTCAGAAGGCCTCGGGAGTGGCGGTGGTGCTGACACCGGATGCCGCCACGGTGCACTCGGTGATCCTGGGCAACGTCAACGGCGTCATTCTCGGCTATCAGCAGGGCATGTCGGGCGGCGAGGCCACGGCGTCCAAGGACGGCGACACCTACGTCATCAGCGGTAGCGCTACCGGGGTGACGGCAGCGCTACCGCCCGTGATGGTGACCAAGCCCTTCGAGATTCGCGTTACCTGCAGCTGATGCTCACGCCGCGATCTGAGTGACGTTGAGGTGCTTGTGCGCCTCGGCCTTCCGCTGCGCGAGCTTCGAGTGCGACCTGCCGTACACGAAGTACAGCGCGACGCCGACGGCCATCCACACGACGAACCGAAGCCAGGTCTCGACCTCGAGGTTGATCATCAGCCACAGGCACGACAGCGCTGCCAGGATCGGGACGAGCGGCACGAGAGGCACCCGGAAGCCGCGTTTGAGATCGGGCCGCGTGCGGCGCAGGATCGGCACTCCGATCGCCACGAGGATGAAGGCGACGAGCGTGCCGATGTTGACCATGCCTGCGAGGGTGCCGAAGTCCACGAACGCCGCCAGCACCGCGCACACCGCGCCCACGATGACCGTCAATCGCACCGGGGTGCCGTGCTTGCCGGTGTGCGAAAGCCGCTTGGGGAGCAGGCCGTCGCGGGACATGGCGAACAGGACGCGGGTCTGGCCGAGGAACATCACCATGACGACGGTCGACAGGCCCGCCAATGCGCCGATGGAGATGATGTTCTTGGCCCAGGTGTCACCGTGGAGGGCGAACGCCGTTGCGAGGGTGGCATTTTCTCCCTGCAGTTCGGTGTACGGCACCATGCCGGTGAGCACGAACGACACCGCGACGTAGCAGACCGTGACGATGGCCAGCGCGCCGAAGATGCCGCGCGGGACGTCGCGCTGCGGGTTGCGGGTCTCTTCCGCCGCGGTGGCGACCACGTCGAAGCCGATGAACGCGAAGAACGCGATGCTGGCCGCGGTCAGCAGACCCAGCCACCCGAAGCTCGTGCCGCCGGTTCCGGTGAGCCAGGCCAGCATGGACTGGTGTACGCCATCCGCCTTCGCCGAGGGCTGCGCCGCCGGGATGAAGGGGGTGAGGTTCGAGGCCTTGAAGTAGGTGGCACCGACAACGAGGATCAGCACGATCACGGACAGCTTGATCGCCACGGCGACGGCCGAAACCCGCGATGACAGCTTCGTTCCGGTCGCCAGCAGCACACCGACGATCGCGATGATCACCAGCGCACCCCAGTCGAACTTGACCGACCCCAGGTGCACCACCGGTGACACCGTCCCACCGAGGACGTGGCCGAGATACTGTGACCAGCCTTTGGCGACAACAGATACCGCGAGCGCGAACTCGAGGATCAGATCCCAACCGATGATCCACGCGACCAGCTCACCGAAGGTGGCGTAGGCGTAGGTGTAGGCGCTGCCGGCGACGGGCACAGTCGAGGCGAACTCGGCGTAGCACAGCGCGGTGAGCCCGCATGTGATCGCCGCGATGACGAAGGCGACCGACACGGCCGGCCCCGCCATGTTGCCCGCGGTCTGAGCGGTAAGGGTGAAGATGCCGGCGCCGATGACGACGGCCACGCCGAAAACAGTGAGATCCCTTGCCGTCAGATCTTTGCGGAGCTTCGAGTCGGGTTCATCGGTGTCCCGGATCGACTGCTCGACCGACTTGGTGCGGAAAAGCCCGCCGCCGGCGCCCATCAGATGGCTCCGTCGAGCCGCTGTTCGGCGAACAGGTTCGCGGCGGCGCCGATGCTGATGCCCGTCTCGCGCGCGGTGGCGATGATGTCGCGGCAGCGGTCGTAGATCCGGGTCACGTCGCCCTCGACGGCGGTGCGGTCCGCGCCGTGCAGTTCACCGGCCACCTGAATGAGGCCGCCGGCGTTGGCGACGTAGTCAGGTACCCAGGTGATCCCGCGGCGGCCGAGCAACAGCTCGACGTCCGGCGTCGCGAGCTGGTTGTTTGCGGCACCGCAAATCAGCTTCGCCTCGATGGTGTCAGCGCTCATAGGCGTCAGAGTAGACCCGAGGGCACACGGAGCATAGACATCGACCGGGGCGTCGGCAACCGAATTGAGAAGGCGCACCGACGGGTGGTCGTTCGACAGGCGCAGCAGCGCAGCGGCGTTCACGTCGGTGGCGTACACGTCCGCGCCGTCCGCGAGCAGCAGTGCGATGAGTTCCCGGCCGACCTTGCCGACACCCTCGACGCCGACGGTCCGGCCGGCCAACGTCGCTGCGCCCCAGACAGATTCGGCGCCGGCCCGCATGGCGTTGAACACGCCCAGCGCGGTGAGGCGCGCGCTGTCACCCGAGCCGCCGGCCCCGGCGCTGCGGCCGGTGACATGCGACGTGTACTTGCCCATGATGTCGAGATCGTCGGTGTTGGTGCCGACGTCACCGGCGGTGACGTAGCGTCCGCCCAGAGTGTTGACGTAGCGCGCGAACGCCGCGAACAGTGCTTCGCTCTTGTCGCTGGCGGGATCGCCGATGATCACGGACTTGCCGCCGCCCAGGTTCACCCCGGCCGCCGCGGCCTTGTACGTCATGCCCCACGACAGCCGCAGCACGTCCTCGAGTGCCTCGAATTCGTCGGCGTACGGGTACATGCGGCAGCCGCCGAGGGCCGGGCCCAGCGCCGTCGAGTGGATCGCGATGATGGCCTTGAGACCGGATTCGGCGTCCTCGCAGAACACGACCTGCTCGTGGCTACGGGAGCTCAGCTTGTGCGAACGACCGAAGACTCCGGCGGGGGTGGATACCGGGGAGTTGGACACTACTGTCACTACGGATTCCTTTCTGGTGCCGCATGTTCGGCGGCATGGTTGACGCTGCCGCGGGTGTCACGGCAGGACAGCTGGGGTGGCGCCGGTCAGGCCGGGATGCCGAGCTCGCGCAGGCGTGCCCAGTACAGCTCGACGTTGCCGAGTTTGATGTCCTCGTAACCGCGAACGATGTCGGGCAGTCCGGCTGCCTCGACAGCCGTGGCGTAGTTGTCGACAGTCAGTTCGGCGGCGAGGCGCAGCACCATGGCCGTGTAGTGAGACAGCAACTGCCGCTCCACTTTTCGCACGTGCGCGTAGCCGAACGGGTCCAGCTTGGTGCCGCGCAGCACCTTGGCCTTGGCCAGCATCTTCAGTGCCACATGCGATTTCGGTCCGAAGCCGACCTTCTTCGTGCGGCCCATGGCGCGCAGGACGGGCGGGTGCAGTTTGTAGGTGAGGTTCTCCCCACCGGGCACCTGCGCCTGCACATCGGCCAGGAACGCCGGGTCGACCAGCAGCCGGGCGACCTCGTATTCGTCCTTGTAGGCCGTGAACTTGTGCAGCCCGCGGGCGACGGCCTCGCTGAAGGCGGTGTTGTCGGTGATGGTGCGCTCCAGCTGCCACACGGCCTGCACCGTTTCGACGTACCGCCGCGCGACCTTCGTGTTCTGGTAGCGGACCAGTTCACCGGCACGCAGTTCGACCAGCCGGCGCACCTCGCCGCCGAACGTGGTGCTGGCCAGCAGCTCCGGGCTGGCCACCGCGGGCCGGGCCTTGGGCCGGGCGGCCTCGACGGCGGCGGCGAACGCGGCCGGATCGGCCACCGCAACGCGGCCCCAGCGGAACGCCGTCACATTGGCAGCGACCGCGACACCGTTGATGCCGATGGCCTCTTCGATGCTCGCCGCGGGCAGGCGCAGGCCGCCGTTCTGGAAGGCGGCGCCCACGACCAGGAAGTTGGCCGCTGCGGTGTTGCCGAACAGGGCCTGTGCCGCGGCCAGCGCGTCGAAGTGCGTCAGCGTGCGGGTGACGCCGGTCAGCCGGTCGAGCAACGACTGGGTCTCCGGGTAGGCGACGGACTTGTCGTACACCATGTCGCCGGTCGGGGTCTGGCTCGTCGAGGCGACCGCGATGGTGCGTTCGGCACTGCCGTAGGCCAGGTTCCGGTTGTCGGTCGCGGTGAGCAGGTCGATGGCGATGATGCAGTCGGCACTGCCCGAGGTGAGCCGGTTGGACGGCTCGAGGGCGGCGGTCGAGAACCGCAGGTGCGACACCACCGGGCCGGCCTTCTGACTCAGGCCGATCTGGTCGAGGCTCTCCACCTCGTAGCCCGCGCGCAGGGCGGCGGTCGCCAGCACCTGGTTCACCGTGACGATGCCGGTGCCACCGATGCCGGCGAGCAGGACGTTCTGCGTGCCGGTCGGCACACCGAACCCCGGATCGGTGACCCGCGGCGGTTCCGGCGCCTTGCGCCGGGATGTCTTGCGGCCCTTCTTCTCCGGGGTCAGCTCGACCGTGACGAACGACGGGCAGTCGCCGTCGAGGCACGTGTAGTCGGTGTTGCACGACGTCTGGTCGATGCGGGTCTTCCGGCCGAATTCGGTGTCGACCGGCTGTACCGACAGGCAGTTCGACTTGGTGCCGCAGTCGCCGCAGCCCTCGCACACCGCTTCGTTGATCACCACGCGCGTGTTGCGGGTGGGCAGCGTGCCGCGCTTGCGCTGACGGCGCGCGTCGGCAGCGCAGTGCTGGTCGTAGATGAGCACGGTCACACCCGGGATCTCTCGCAGCACCTTCTGCGCCTCATCGAGGCGGTCGCGGTGCCACAGCAGGGTGCCCTTCGCGAGAGCTTTCTTGTTGTGCCGCTTGGGTTCATCGGCGCAGATGATGATCTGCTTGACGCCCTCGGCCGTCAGCTTGTGGGTGAGCCCGGCAACGACCAGGCCGCCTTCGACGTCCTGTGCGCCGGTCATGGCGACCACTTCGTTGTAGAGCAGCTTGTAGGTGATGTTGACCCCGGCGGCGATGCAGGCCTGCACCGCGAGCTGACCTGAGTGGAAGAACGTGCCGTCGCCGACGTTCTGGAACAGGTGCGGCACGTCGGTGAACGGTGCCTGCCCGATCCACTGGCTGCCCTCGCCACCCATCTGCGTCAGACCCACCACGGCGCTGTCACTGCGGCCGGACATGGTGACCAGGGTGTGGCAGCCGATGCCACCGCCGCCGATGGAGCCCTCCGGGATCGCGGTGGAACGGTTGTGCGGGCAGCCGCTGCAGAAGTAGGCGGTTCGCTTGGCGGACAACACTTCCAGTGACAGTGGCGGGGGAGGGGTGCGCTTGAGCTCGACGTGATCGCGCAGCACCCGGCGCAGCGGCGCGAGCAGGCGGGCGGCGGTCAGCTCACCACCGAGCGGGAACAGCGGCATACCGGCGGCATCGTGCTTGCCGACGATCTGCGGGGCATCGGCGGTGCCGTACAGGATTTCACGGACCTGGGTTTCGACGAACGCCGTCTTGTCCTCGACGACGATCACCTGCTCGAGACCGCGCGCGAACGCCCGGACGGACTCCTGCCCGACGGGATACGGCATCCCGATGCGCAGCAGGCGGATTCCCGCGCGGTGCAGTGCCGCGTCGTCGACGCCGAGGTCGAGCAGCGCCTGACGGACGGCGTCGAAGGTGGTACCGGTGGCGGCGATGCCGACGTTTGCACGCACCGGATCCACCTCGAGGACGTCGAGCTGGTTGATGTCCCCGAACGCGCGGACGGTCGCCCAACGCGGACCGTAGAGGTCGGCCTCGGCGATGAGGCTGTCGGCCGGTGCGGCCATCGGTCGCTGAACGTAGGTGAACGGCTTTCCGTCCCAGAGGATTTCAGGTGCGGTGATGGTGATGTCGGCGACATCGGCGTCGACCGTCCAGGCGCCGTCGGCCACGTCGGCGACGATCTTCATCGCCACGACGCAGCCCGATGCGCGCGACAGCGCGACGCCCTGCATGCCCATGGTGATGATCTCTTCGGCGTTGCGCGGGAACAGGACCGGGATGCCGAGGGCTGCGAGGGACCGTTCGCTCACGGCGGGCACGGTCGACGATTTCGATGCCGGGTCGTCGCCGACCAGCAGCAGCACGCCGCCGCGGGGATTGACGCCGTACATGTTGGCGTGGCGCAGCGCGTCCGTCGCGCGGTCGACGCCGGGTCCCTTGCCGTACCAGACGCCGATGACCCCGTCGTGGGTGGCTTTCCCGGCGGGAAGGTCGGACTGGCTGCCCCAGACCGAGGTGGCGGCGAGCTCCTCGTTGAAGCCGGGCGTGAAGACGACGTCGTGCTCGGTCAGCACGTTCGGCATGCCCAGCAGCATCTTGTCGACGCCGCCGAGCGGGCTGCCCTGGTAGCCGGAGACGAAGGTCGCGACGCGGCGGCCGGCGCGGAGGTCACGGACATGCTGCTCGACCATCATGCGGGCGATGGCCTGGACGCCGGTCAGCAGGACGGGGCCGGCGCCGGCGCGGTACCGGTCGTCGAGGTCGTAGGGCGCGGCGGGTTCGGCCGCTGCGAGTTCGGATCGGGACAGGACACTGGTCATCGAGAACCTCCACACTTTCCGCCACTCAGATCGCCAGTCCTAGGTGCGAACTATTAGCAATCAGTGCAGCGAAATCTGCCCCTGTGGGTGATCTACGTCAACAGTCGGTCAAAATGTTGAGCAGACTGCTCAATTGTGACGTGGCACACTGTGACGCACGCATCATTTTGTTCGACGTTGCGTCACGTGCTGCACGAGAGGAAGCGATCGGTATTCGACCGGAGTCGCCATCGCGAGCATGGTTTCGGAGTGTTTGACGCCGTCGATGCGATGCACGCGCTGGATCACGCTGAGCAGTTCTTCCTGCGTCTGCGCGGCGATGCGGGCGAGCAGATCCGCCCGTCCCGTCGTGGCGTGGACCTCCAGTACATGCGGGACGTCCTGCAGAGCTTCGATGATGGCGTTCATCTTGGTCTGGTCCGTCTCGATGAAGACCAGCGCATGCACCGCGAACCCGAGCTGCGACAGGTTGATGTTGGGCGGGTAGCCACGCACCAGGCCGGATTCTTCGAGCCGCTTCATGCGCGCCTGCACGGTGTTTCGAGCGACCTTCAGCCGCGACGCCAGCTCGAGGATCGGCGTCCGCGGGTCGGCGGCCAGCTCCGACAGCAGCGCGGAATCGAGTGCGTCGAGCTTGATGGTCATGCGCCATTTTCCCACGGCGGCACCGTGGGTCACGCCGATTCGGCGACGCTCACCTGCGGTTCGCACCGCACGTCGAAGTTGACGGAATTGGCGATGAAACACAGGTGGTGGGCCCGCTCGTGGACGCTCGTGAGCGCCTCGCGGTGCCGGTCGTCGACGATCTCCACGACCGGACGCAACACCACCTCGGTGAAATATCCACCACCGTCAGGGGTCTGCGCCATGGTGCCCGACGGATGGTCGGCGTATCCGGTGACGACGATGCCCTCCTGGGAACACAGCGCAAGGACCCACAGCATGTGGCACTGCGACAGGGACGCCACCAGGAGCTCCTCGGGGTTCCAGCGCTGCGGGTCGCCGCGGAAAGCAGGATCAGCGGAGCCGGCGATCGCGGGCTTGCCGTCGGCGCTGACGTCGTGCGCGCGGTCGTACTCGCGGTAGCCCGAGGTTCCGGTGCCTGTATTGCCGGTCCACGTCACGTCGAGTTCGTAGTGGTGCGTCTTCGCCATGGCGGGCGTCCCCTTCGTCGGTGCTGGCGCGTACTTCCGTTCTAGCGCACGCCCACCGCCGCTCAGTGTTTACGCCGGCCGTGCTCGCCCTTCTCTTTGGACTCCTTGGACGAGGCGGCTTTGGCGGCGTCCGCCTTGGCCGACGAGTCGTCGCCCTTCGCGGCGCGCTTGGACTTCTTGGTGGGTGTCGCCGGCTTGGCATCCTGCTGCTCGGTGGCAGCCGTCGACGTGGCCGGTGCGGCAGCCGATTTGGGTGCGGTGGCGTGGTCACCGGGCTTCTTGGCTGCCGATTCTTCCTGCTTCGCTTTTGATTTGGTGCCCTTCGCTAGGGTCCGCGCGACAACAGCGGTCGGCTGCGCGACCGTTTGCGCCGCGGTCGCGGTCGCCCCGGCGGTCGTACCAGTCGTGCCGGTAGAGACCGACGCGGCCGGCCGCGGCGCGTGGGTGAGGACGTTGGCCAGGCTCTGGACCGAGGACACGACATTGGCGACTGCCGTCAACGGGTTGTGCCCGCTCAGCACCGTGCCGACTCCCGTGGTCGAGAGCGTGGCCACGGCGTAATAGACACCGACCGCGGCCCGCAGCACCCTGACGACGTAGATCACCGGCGTCAGTGGCGCGAGGTGGGGCGCCAGAGTGGCTGTCACGGTACGCGTGGCGCCGGCCGCGGCGGCGCCGGCCGATCCGATTCCGCTGACCAGTTGCTTCACCTGTGGCGAGGATGATGCGCCGGGAAACGCGGTGACCGCGCTGACCAGACTCTGCAGGTGCCCCGCCGTCGACGTCACCTTCTCCACGGCCTCGTACTCACCGGTGCTGGAGTCAACCTGTGCGCTCAGCACCAGCAGCGGGAAGTCCGGTGTCTGCCAGTAGATCACGTCGGTGGCGACGGCCTGGGCCGCACCTCCGACGTTGCCGACGTACCGAATCGGATTGAAGGCGGTGTCGATGGCTGCCGCCGTGAGCGCGTACCGGTATTCGGCGCTGTGCACCGTCGTCGGGTGCGCGGCCGGGAGAACCGGTGCGGCGCTGGTGACCACGACGGCTGCCGAGCACACCACCGACACGGTCACGGCCTGCGTCTTGACCCACATGCGAACTACCTCCTCGATTCCCCGCCACGGCGAGATTTCCGAAAACCGAACCCCCGCTTGGACTTCGGTGCTTTCTCTTTGTCTTCCTTCGCGCCGCCAGACTCCTTGGCGCTGGCAGCAGCCGGTTTGGCGGCCGCCGGATTCAGGGCCCTTGCCGCCAGGGCGGCGATCGACGGCCGGGGAGCCGGATCTCCAGGTGCAACCTGCGGCCGGTGGACGTAGGCGCGGTCGATCTGCGGCCGGAGCAGAGCGTCGATGAGAGACGTGTTCAGTCCGGCATCGCGCAACGGTTGAGTGAGTGGCAATCGCTTGGTGGGCACCACGTAATGCGTGGTGGTGCCGCCGGCGGCGTTGGTGCGGACGGTCTTGAGCGTTCCCGGTGTCGCCGGGTTGGCGGCCGACCCGTAGTCGGTGTGCACGAATCCGATTCCCATGACGGCGTTGAGGACGGCCAAACGCGTTGGCTTGTCCGGCCAGTCCGAGAAACCGTCGTACTCGCGAACGATCTCGGTGGTGGGGTATGCGCTCGCCCTCGGCACGTTCGGCGCGAACAGTTGCAGTGCCGGATTCTTGGTCGTGATGCCGCCGGTGGTGTTCTGCGGGTCACCGAAGGTCACGAATTGCAGATTGTCCGCACGGTGACGAGTGAACGAATCCTGCAGCGACCGCGAGAGTTTCACATAGTTCAGGACGATGGCGCCCTGGCTCAGGCCGGCGAGGGTGACGGCGGCGCCGTCCGGAACGGTGGCGAGGGTCGCGTTCACCTTGGTGCTCCCGATGACTGCGTCCGCGCCGAACAACAGGCCTGCGGGATACCCGATGCCATGGATGGTGCCGCTGGAATCCAGGTACCCGTCGGCCAGTCCCAGGGCCTCTCGGGCGGTCGGCGACACCGCGCACAAGCAGGTGCCCTGCAGATAGAAGGTGACGTCGGGGCTTTCGTCCGATGCCGCCGCCGACGGCTCCACGCCGATCGCCACGCAGAGTGCGACAACGAAACCTATTGCACTGCAGCGGTTCAGGCGGGCCACTGGGCAGTTTCCTATCTGTGCACGAGGACGGAATTTCGGTTGATACGCAGCGCGCCACGAATCGGGCGACGATGTCGCCCGTGGTGACGTACGTGGAATCTCGCTGATAAGTCAGCGGCGGTGATGGCGGCGTGGAGCGAATGATTCTCGCCGGCGCGTCTGATGTGCCCTGCCGTCCCCGACTACCCCCGTTTGGTACCTCAGTACAACTTGACCAGGCGAAATTAACACCGTCGCAGCATTCTTGCTCGCCATGAGACGCACGTCACCGCGAGCTCAGCGCCGGAACACCACCCAGCGCATCGCGGCGTACATGTAGACCGCCTCGCAAACGCCCGCGGCCATCCGGGCGACGTGGTACTCGACGCCCAGGGCCGACAACCCGGTCGACACCCCCAGGATGAACGCCAGGTAGTTGACGGCGACCACGACGACGTAGACGGCGAGCTGCGGACCCACCGCGCTGTGCGAGCTGAAGTTGAAGATTCGATTCAGCACATAACTCAGCCCGAACGCGCTCGCATAGGCCGCTGTGACTGCCGCTGCCAGTGGCAATCCCAACCCGTCGCGCAATCCGGTGAGCAACAACAGGTCGATCGCGAACGTGCAGCCGTTGATCAGTGCGAAACCCAGGAACGTCGGAGCGACAATCGATTTGAGGCCGAAGGGCAGCCGGCCGACGGCCAGCTCACAGCCCCGGTGAAATCGGTCGACGGCGCGCTGCAGGCCACTCGCCGAGTCGACGGTCACGCGGGCACTGTGTCATGGGCCGGCGTCGACCAGGTAGCGGCGAGACGAACACTGCGCTTCGGCTCGGCAGCGTCCCGTAATGTCCACGGCGATGAGCGCCACCATCATCACGTCGGCGGTAGCGACCTTCGCCGTCACCAACATCGACGATCTCGTGGTGCTCGCGGTGTTCTTCGGCCAGGCCCGGGGCCACCGCGGCGCGGCCGCGCGGGTGGCCGCCGGACAGTACCTGGGTTTCGCCGCCATCTTGGTGGTGTCGATATGTGCCGCGCTTGTCGGCGCGGCATTGCTACCGGTCACCGTCCTGCCGTACCTCGGATTGTTGCCAATCGCGTTGGGGCTCAGGGCAGCTTGGGCGGCCTGGCGGGGTCGTGGCGCCGAACCGTCGGAAGCCGACGGCGGGCCGGCGTCGTTCGCGCCGGGTGTCTGGCAGGTCGCCGCCGTGACCTTCGCGAACGGCGGCGACAACGTGGGCGTCTACGTGCCGATGTTCATGGTCGCCACTGCCGGCACCGTCGCCTGGTACGTCACGGTGTTTCTCCTCGGGGTCGGGGTGTGGTGTATCGCCGGCCGGTATTTCGCCTCGCATCCGGTCGTCGCCGACACGTTCACGCGGTGGGGACACCTCATCCTGCCCGTGGTCCTCATTGCGGTCGGAACCACGATCCTCATCGAAGGCGCCGTCTTCGCGCGGTGACCGCAGTATGTTCACCCGGGTGACCAGCAAACGACTGTCGCCGCTCGATTCGATGTTCCTGGCGGCCGAATCTCCCGAGACGATGATGCATGTGGCGGGACTCATGCAGTTCCGCCCGACATCGGGCGACGCCGGGGACATCCTGGATCAGCTGCGCGACGAGATCTACGGGTCGAACGAGATCGAGCCGCCGTGGAACATGAAGCTGCAGACGCCGTGGTTCCTGCTGAATCCACTGCAGCGGTGGGTCGAGGACCCGAAGTTCGACGTCATGTATCACGTCCGGCGGTCCGCATTGCCCCGTCCCGGCGACCAGCGTGAGTTGGGAATCCTGATCTCCCGCCTGCATGCTCGCCAGCTGGACCTGACGCGACCGCCCTGGGAACTGCACATCATCGAGGGCCTCGACGACGGAAACGTCGCCCTGTACGTCAAGATGCACCATTCCCTCGTCGACGGCTACACGGCGATGAAGACGCTCATCCGGTCGATGTCGACCGACCCGTCCGACACCGACACCCCGCTGTTCTTCCGGAACCCGGTGCCGAAGCGGGAGCGCAAGACGGACGAGAAGGACAGCAGCCTCATCCCCGACATCGGCGGGCTGCTGCGGTCCGTCACCTCGGAGTTGTCGACCGTCATCGATCTGCCTGCCGCGTTCGCCAAGCTGGCCGTGACCGCGGTCAGCAGGAGCAATCCGCTCGTCGGGCCGGGCCAGGCGCCGCACACCATCTTCAACGGTCGCATCGGCCGGAGCCGGCGGTTCGCCACACAGCAGTACGACATCGCGCGGCTGCGGGCCGTTGCGGATGCGGCCGGCGCGACTCTCAATGACGTCGCGCTCGCGATCTGTGGCGGTGGACTGCGTGACTATCTCCTCGGACTCGACGCCCTGCCCGAAAAGTCGCTGATCGCCATGCTGCCGGTCAACATCCGCCCGAAAGACGATCCCGGCGGCGGCAACGCCGTGGGCGCCATTCTCGCGACCCTGGGTACCGACCTCGCCGACGCCCGCGAGCGGATCGAGACCATCAGCGCCTCGACGAAGGCGGCCAAAGATCAGTTGTCGGGCATGACCAGCACGGCGATCCTGGCCTACACCGCGGCACTGATGGCGCCGTTCCTCGTGCAGACCGGGGCGGCGACGGTGGGTGCCCCCAAGGTGGCACCGGCGTCCTACAACGTCATCTTGTCGAATGTCCCCGGACCCGACTATCCGCTGTACTTCCGGGGCAACGAGCTGGTGTCCACCTATCCGGTGTCGATTCCCGTCCACGGTGTCGGCCTGAACATCACATGTCAAAGCTACTCGGGCACTTTGAATTTCGGTTTCACCGGGTGCCGCGACTCGATGCCGCACATGCAGAAGCTGGCCATCAAGACCGGCGAGGCGTTGCTGGCGCTCGAGCAGGCCTACGGTCTGCTGTGAAAATTGTGTGTAAACGCAATTGACTCAAGTGGCGAAACGAACAGTCACAGCGGTCTCAATGGTGCTACCTTCACCGAACCAGATAGCGCCGGAGAGTAGGTATGAAATGAGTGCAACGACCACGCGATTCGCTCGCATGTCAATGGGGGCAGCAACGTTCGGCGTTGCATCTGCGGTGGCTGCATTGATCAGCATGCCGATCGCGCACGCCGACGAACTGCAGTGCTCGGATGGCTTGGTCGCCTCCGAGGGCACCTGCGTGCCGCCGGTGGATGCGCCCGCGGCTCCGGAAGCGGCTCAAGGTCCGTTCAATGCGCCGGAATCCTCGCTCGATGACCCCAGCTTGTTCACGCCGCCCTACCAATTGACCGAAGACGAGGTGGCCTCGCCCGGATACAACGGCGGTGGTCGGCGGTAAGCCGGTCATGGCCGACGCCGGACACCCGAGCCGCCGTGGGGTACTCCTCGGCGCGGGTGCCGTCGGTGCCGGGGTGGTGCTCGCTGCCTGTGGCGGGAAAGAGTCTGCGTCGCCGGCCGGCACGTCCACCAGCAGTGAGACCAAGGCCGCAGCACCCTCGGTGAAGACTGCCGATGTGCCGGTGGGCGGGGGAGTGGTCCTCGCCGCGGCGAAGGTCGTCGTCACTCAGCCGAAGGCCGGTGAGTTCAAGGCGTTCACCGCGGTGTGCACCCACAAACAGTGCACGGTGTCGAAGGTTTCCGACGGCACCATCGACTGCCCTTGCCACGGAAGCAAATTCAGTGCGGTCGACGGCTCCGTCGTCACCGGTCCGGCAGAGGAGCCGCTGGCGCCGAAGGCGGTGTCGGTCGTCGGGGACACCGTGACCGTCGCCTGACCTCACGCCCGACGACTACACCGAGCCGTCATGGGTCAATGCTGGGGCGGCGCCCTTGGTGGATTCTTGGCAGATTCCTGTGGCTCGCGGGTATCGCTCGCCATCTGCTGTGTGTCAGCATGGAAAAACCGGTCGCAGTTAGCTGGTGCAAGGCGGTGAAGCTGGTATGGACATCATCAAGCTGTTCCGAGCCAGGCGGTTGGCCCATGTCGTCGGGGTCGCCACGGTCGTCGCTTCCGCGTTTGTGGGCGCTCCGGCACCACCGGCGTCCGCCGACCCGTGCCCCGATGTCGAGGTGGTGTTCGCCCGCGGCACCAGCGAAACCCCGGGTATCGGGATGGCCGGCCGGGCCTTCGTCGATGCCCTGCAGGCCCAGGCAGGCAACAAGTCGGTGGCGGTATACCCGGTGAACTATGCCGCCAGCAGCGATTTCGGGAACCGGCTGGATTTCGTACAGAGCGTTGTCGACGGGGTCAAGGACGCCGCCACGCACGTCGAAGCGACGGCCGCGGCCTGCCCGCAGACCAGGATCGTCCTCGGCGGATACTCGCAGGGCGCAGTGGTTTCCGGGTTCACGACCGCGAACGCGCTGCCGAAGGAGATCCCGGCGGACTTGGCGGAGTACACCTGGTACGCACCCAAGCCGATGCCGCCGGCGATCGCGAATCACGTTGCGGCACTTGTACTGTTCGGAAAGCCCTCGTCGCAGTTCATGGCGGACATCGGCGCGCCGCCAATCGCCATCGGGCCCGCGTATGTGGCCAAGACCATCGAGTTGTGCGTGCCCGACGACACCATCTGCAACGGGGCCCCCGCCGGTGGGCCGTCGTTCGCGCACATCACCTACGGCTCGAATGGCATGGCCGACCAGGCCGCGACTTTCGTCGTCGGCAGGCTGTGACGACGTTCCTGCTCGTTCCGGGTGGCGGCTGCGATCCGTCATACTGGCGATTTGTGGTGCGCGAGTTGGCTGTTCGCGGGCACCGCGGCATCGCGGTGGACCTGCCGTGCGCCGATGACGAGGCCGACCTCAACACGTACGCCGACGTGGTCGCGGCACAGCCACTCGATGACGGCGAACCGCCTGTGGTCGTGGCGCATTCGTTCGGCGGGTTCACCGGAGCGCTGGCCTGCCCGCGGGCCGGTGCCGCGGAGTTGATCTACGTCTCGGCGATGGTTCCCCAGCCGGGCGAATGCCCCGGTGATTGGTGGAGAGCCACCGGATGTGTTGCCGCGCAACGGGAAGCGGCCGCCGCGGGTGGGTACGACGTCGATGACGCCGTCGCGCTGTACTACAACGGCGTCGACCCTGTCGTGGTCGCGGAGGAGGTCGAACGCGCGCAATCGGAGACCCCGTCGCTGAAACCGTGGCCGGCCGAAGCGCTTCCGCAGGTTCCGACGCGGTTCATCCTGTTCCGCGACGACCGGTTCTTCCCTGAGCGATTCATGCGGCGCGTGGTCGCGGACCGTCTCGGGATCGAGCCCGAGGTCATGCCCGGCGGTCACATGGCGATGCTGTCGCATCCGGCCGAACTCGTCGATCTCCTGACGCTCGGCCGGTGAGGTATGCCTGTTCGACGGGGTTCGCGGTCAGGTCGGCAGCGCGGCCGTAGGCGTCGGCCGCCTCGGTTGTCCGGCCGAGACGAGACAGCAGTGCCGCGCGGACCACGTGATAGACGTGGTAGCCGGCCAGGTCGAGCGCTTCCACCAGATCCAGCGCCGTCTGCGGGTCATGGACCTCGGCGACCGCCACGGCGCGATTGAGGGCGACAACGGGTGTCGGGGCAATCGCCATCAGCTGGTCGTACAGGGCGAGAATCTGGTGCCAGTCGGTGGCGGCGGCGGTCGGCGCGTCACTGTGCACGGCGTTGATGGCGGCCTGGATCTGGTAGGGCCCGGGCTGGTTCCTGCGCAGGCATCTGCGGACCAGCGCCTGCCCTTCGGCAATGAGGCCGCGGTCCCACCGACCGCGGTCCTGGTCGGCCAGCAGAACAAGCTTGCCGTCCGCATCTGTTCGCGCCGCGCGTCGTGCATCGGTCAGCAGCATCAGCGCGAGCAGTCCCCAGACCTCGGGCTCGTCCGGCATCAGCTCGGCCAGCAGCCGGCCGAGCCGAATCGCTTCGGCGGTGAGTTCGGCCCGTACGAGGTCGTCGCCTGAGCTGGCAGTGTGTCCCTCGTTGAAGATGAGGTACACCACCGCGAGGACGCCGTGCACACGCTCGGGTAGGTCACTGTCGTGCGGCACCCGGTAGGGGATGCGGGCGTCGCGGATCTTGCGCTTGGCGCGGACCAGCCGTTGCGCGACAGTGCTTTCCGAGATCAAGAAGGCACGGGCGATCTCCTTGGTGGACAGGCCGCCGAGCAATCGCAGCGTGAGTGCGACGCGCGCGTCGAGGGCCAGCGCCGGGTGACAGCAGGTGAAGATCAGGCGTAACCGGTCGTCGGGCACGGGGCCTTCTTCGAGATTGTCGTCATCGGCCGCCGGATAGAGCAGTGCCGCCTGCGCGTGCCGTTCATCACGGACGGTTTCCCGGCGGAACCGGTCGATGATCGTGTGCGCGGCGGTGGTGATGATCCAGCCCGCGGGGCTCGGCGGCGCGCCGGTCTGCGGCCAGCGGTCCACCGCTTTGGTGAAGGCGTCCTGGACCGCCTCCTCGGCGAGGTCGATGTCGCCGAATCGACGGACCAGGACAGCCACCGCCCGCCCGTACTCCCGCCGGAACACGCCGGCGATCTCTGCGGGCTGCATCTGTGGCACGGCCGCGTTCAGCCCCTCAGATCGCCCCGGAACGGGCGCACCTCGATGGGCAGGAGCCGCACGGCTTCCGCCTGCCTGCGGGCCCAGCCGAGCGCGGAATCCAGATCGGGAACGTCGATGATGGTGAAGCCGCCCAGGTGTTCCTTGCCCTCGGCGTACGGTCCGTCCGTCGTCAGGACCGCGCCGTCGTGGACCCGGACCACGGTCGACGCGTCAGGACCGTGCAAGCCACCGGAGAACACCCACACGCCCGCTGCCTTCATGTCGTGCTCGACCGCGTCCAGGGCATCCATGATCGGCCCCAGCACCTCCGGCGGCGGCGGATCGCCGACCGGCTGATGCATGGCGAGTAGGTAGTGCATGACCGTCACTCCTCGATTTGGGGCGGCCGGTTGCCACCCTTCACCTTCTACACGAACGGCTACCCCGGATATCGACAGACAGCGGATTTTCCTGGGCCATCGGCAGAATGTCGGGATGGCCTGGCACCATCGGGAAGCGTGACTTCCGTGCAGCGGCCGGTGCCGCCCATGAATGCCGACGAGCGCGCCACACTCGAGGGTTGGCTGGACTTCTACCGCGCGACGTTGGCGGCCAAATGCGAGGGCCTCGACGACGAGCAGTTGCGCACCGCATCCGCGCCGCCGTCGGAGCTGACACTCCTGGGATTGCTGCGGCACGCCGCGGAGGTGGAGCGCAACTGGTTTCGCCGCGTGCTCGCCGGTGAGCAGGCACCACCGATCTTCGGGCCCGCGGATCACCCCGAGGGCCACGACGGCGGATTCGAGCTGTCACCGGAGTCGTCGTACCCGCTCGCGTTCCGGATCTGGCAGGACGAGATTGCCCATGCGCGCGCCAACTGCGCTGCGCGCCGGCTCGACGACACCAGCCCGTTCATGGGTGGCGAGGTGAACCTGCGCTGGATCTACACGCACATGATCGCCGAGTATGCCCGCCACTGCGGGCACGCCGACGTCATCCGCGAACGGATCGATGGTGCCACCGGCGTGTGACGTGGACGGTCAGAGGACGTAAAGCATCTCCTGATACGTCGGCAACGGCCACAGGTCGTCGGCCACCACAGTCTCCAGCGTGTCGGCCGCGGCACGGACCGCCTCCATGGCGGGCAGCAACGCAACTTGCGCGTGCTTGGCCTCGTCATAGGCCGACGCGGCCGAATGATCTGACAGCGCCGCCTTGAGCGTGGCCAACGCGTCACTGAGCGCACTGATCGGCTCCGAGACCGATTGCAGCAGCGTCAAACTCGGCGTCATCCCAGCCGCCGTCAATGCGGCGACGTTCTGTGCGAGCTCGGTCTGGTAGCGCAGCGCGGCCGGCAGCACGATGGTGGAACCGATCTCGAGCGCCAGCTTGGCCTCGACGCCGATCGTCAGCGCGTACTGCTCCAGGCGTACCTCATAGCGGCTGTGCAACTCCCGCTCGTTGAAGACGCCGTACTTCTCGAAAACCGCCACCGCCTCGGGCTTGATCAGTTCCGGGATGGCATCCAGCGTGGTCTTCAGGTTCGGCAGCCCGCGGGACGCTGCCTCGGCCTGCCAGTTCTCCGAGTAACCGTCGCCGTTGAAGACCACCGCACCGTGTTCGGTGATCACCTCGGTGAGCAGCTTCTGCACCGCCGTGTCGAAGTCTTCGCCGTCGGCCACAGCTTGCTCCAGATTGGTGGCGATGTAGTCGAACGAGTCGGCCATGATGGTGTTGAGGACGATCATCGGGACCGCCACTGTCTGGCCCGAGCCCGGTGCCCGGAACTCAAACCTGTTGCCGGTGAACGCGAACGGGCTGGTGCGGTTGCGGTCACCGGGGTCGGTCGGCAGCACCGGCAGGGTGTCGACACCGATGATCATGCTGCCCTTGCCTTTCGACGACGTCGCAGCGCCCTTGGCGATCTGCTCGAAGACATCGGCAAGCTGATCGCCCAGGAAGATCGAGATGATCGCGGGCGGTGCCTCATTGGCACCCAAGCGGTGATCGTTGGTCGCCGATGCGACCGAAACCCGCAGCAGCCCAGCGAATTTGTGCACCGCGCGGATGACGGCGGCGCAGAACACCAGGAACTGGGCGTTCTCGTGGGGCGTGTCGCCGGGCACCAGCAGCGAACCCAGCTCGGCGTTGCCGACCGAGAAGTTGACGTGCTTGCCCGAGCCGTTCACGCCGGCGAACGGCTTCTCGTGGAACAGGCATTCCATGCCGTGCTTCTTGGCGATGGTCTTGAACACGGTCATCAGCAGCTGCTGGTGGTCGGAAGCGATGTTGGCGCGCTCGAACATCGGGGCCACCTCGAACTGCCCGGGGGCGACCTCATTGTGGCGCGTCTTGGCGGGGATGCCGAGCTTGAACAGCTCCCGCTCGGTGTCCATCATGAACCCCAGCACCCGGTCGGGGACGGCACCGAAATAGTGGTCGTCGAACTCCTGGCCCTTGGGCGGTTTGGCGCCGAAAAGCGTACGGCCGGAATTGATCAGGTCGGGCCGAGCGAGGAAGAAGTGCCGGTCGACCAGGAAGTACTCCTGCTCGGGACCGCAGAACGAGACGACCTTCTCGAGGTCCTTGTGGCCGAACAGCGTCAAGATGCGTTCCGCGTGGATGCCCATGGCCTGCTGGCTGCGCAGCAGCGGCGTCTTGTAGTCCAGCGCCTCGCCGGTCATCGACACGAAAACCGTTGGGATACAGAGTGTGTTGCCGTTCGGGTTCTCGAGGATGTACGCCGGGCTGGTGACGTCCCAACCGGTGTACCCGCGGGCCTCGAACGTGGACCGCAGACCGCCGGACGGAAAGCTCGACGCGTCGGGCTCGCCCTGCACCAGCGTCTTGCCGGCGAACTCGGCCAGGGCCTGCCCGTCAGAGACCGGCTCGAGGAAGCTGTCGTGCTTTTCGGCAGTCAGGCCGGTCATCGGATAGAAGACGTGCGCGTAGTGCGTCGCGCCCTTCTCCAGCGCCCAGTCCTTCATCGCGGCGGCGACGGCATCGGCGACCGTCGGGTCCAGCTTGGCGCCCTTCTCGATGGTGGCGACCACCGATTTGTAGATCGCCTTGGGCAGGCGTGCCTGCATCTCGGCCTTGGTGAATACGTTGGTGCCGAAGATCTCGCCGGGCGCTTCGGCCGGGTCGAAGGTGTACGCCGGGGGCGTATAGGCCTGGACGCCGGCGATCGCTCGCAAGCGGGTGGTATTTCCGCTCAATGCAGTTCCTATCCCTACGTGAATGACCGCTTCACACTAGGGACGCCTCATGGCAGCAGTGTTACGTCGATGTCAAGGGCGGCGTCAAGTACCGGTCAGCCGCGGCGGCCGACATCCTGGCTCAGAATCTTGGGCCACGTCTCGACATCCTCGGGTGTGTGAGCGAGCGTCAGCGTGGACCGCGGCATCAGCGCGGCAAGGGCTTCGGCGGTCGAGAGCGGATGGGCCGGGTCGTCGATCCAGGCCAGGATCGTTGTCGGCACGTCGATCCGCGCGATGGCTTCGGGCGACGGCAGGTCGCTGAGCGCGGCACCGCGAAACAGTGACGGCAGTAGGGCGTCGGCGACATCGGGAACGGTTTCGGGTGCACCCACGGTCGCCGGCGGCCGGGGCGCGCCACGAGAGGCCGCGATGAACGCGCCGACGCCCTCGGTCTCGATGAGCGTGGCCGCGGCCTCGTAGTGCGCGGCCTGCGCGCGCCGGGTCTCCCACGCGGTGGCCGGCACCATCAGGGTCAATCCCGTGAACCGTTCTGGTTCGCGGCACGCCGCATGCAACAGCGTCCCGGTACCCATCGACGGCCCGACCCCGTGCACCGGTTCGCCGGGAAACCACCGGTCGAGCAGATTCAGCAGGTCTTGCGCGAGCTGTTCCCACCGGTAGTCCGCGGGGACTTTCCGGCCCGTCGACTTGCCATGGCCACGCGCGTCGTAGCGCAGGAGCCGCGTCCCGCTGAGCCCCCGGCCGAGGTCGAGATTGAGCACCCGATCGCGCGCGCGGCTGGAGGTGAGACCGTGGAGTTGGACAACGGGGTGGCCACCTTCGTCGCTCAGTTCAACCGCAAGCTCGGCTCCGGGAACTGCGAAAGTAGGCATCAGGCAACTCTTTCCGTAACCGATCGCCTCGTCGTGGAGTCGACCTGCTGACCGAGCATTCAGGCTAACCGGGGCGCTAGGGTACCGCCATGCGGCTCACGAACGTCTCGCACCTGCGACTGCCGTTCGGACGGCTCTGGGGCTACGACGTCGCGGTGTCGGCGCCGGGTCGGCAGCTTCCGGTGTCCTTTGACCAGCGGATTCATGTCGGCGCAGGGGCCCGGCCAGGTTCGTGGATGGCGTTGTCCATTCGCTTGCCGGAGCGCGTGAGCCGGGAATCGCTGGCCGAGGCGTGGCTGGCGGTGGTGGCCCGCCACGCCACGTTGCGGACCGCATTTTCGGCAGGACCGGACGGCGATCCGCAACTGCACGAGATCGAAGTGCGTCCGGCCGGTTGGGTCGAGCACGAGATCGCTGCCGGCCAGGCGGTGAACGACGCGCTGCGCGGTGTCCTGGATGCGGCCTGCTCGCCGTATCAGCAACCCTCACACCGGTTGTGCCTGCTGGAAACCGCCGCCGGACTGACGGTGGTGATAGCGGCGGACCACAGCCACGTCGACATGTGGTCGATGCTGGTGATCGCCCGGGATCTGCTGGTGTTGCTCGCGGCCGCGCGCACCGGGCGCGTGGTTTCGCTGCCACCGGCACCCGCTTTCGTCGAACACACCCAGGCGCTGCTCGATCGTCCCGCGGCGCCGGACCACGTCCGGGAGACGTGGGCGCGCATCATCGCCGACAGCGGCGGGGTGATGCCGCGATTCCCGCTGCCGCTGGGCGAACCTGAGCTGGGGCCCGAGCGCGTCGAAGTCCGGGATGTGTTCGATGTCGACGCCAGTGCGGCTTTCGCCGTGCAGGCCCGCAACGACGGCGTGTCGACGCTCGCGCTGGCGGTGGCCGCGATGACGGCCGTGACCCGGGAGCTGGCCGACGCGCCGCTTCGCGCCGTCTTCCCGGTGCACAGTCGCTTCGACACCACCTGGCACGACTCGGTGGGCTGGTTCATCACCAATTCGGTACTGGAGTCGACCGTCGCCGATCCATGTGCCGCGGCCGCCGCGGTCAAAGAAGCAGTGCAACTCGGGTCGTGGCCATTGGCGGACGTGCTGGCCCCATGGGGCGGCATGCCGATGTCGCCCGGGATGTTCGCGATCTCATGGCTGGATCTGCGGCGTCTTCCGGTCCGCATCGACGACGTCGGGCTGGACGCTCAGTACGTGAGCGCCGCCATCCAGACCGACGGCGTCATGCTGTGGTTCATCCTGGACGAGTCCGGCCTGCATCTGCGATGTCGCTATCCCGACACCCGTGAGGCGCGAACGAATGTCGGGGCGTGGCTGGACCTCTTGGTGACGCGTCTGCAGTCGCAAGCGCGAACCTCGGTGCGGGGACTACTGCGGGTGGGAGACCGTAGTTTCCGGGTGGAACGGGCGGCCCGTGACGATGTCGCGTCGATCGTCGCGCTGCTGTCCGACGATGAATTCGGCCAGGACCGGGAAACCGCGGACCTCGAAGACTACGAGGCGGCGTATGACGGTCTCGTCCGTGACCACTCCAACTACCTCGGGGTGGTCCGCAACTGTTCCGATGTGATCGTCGCAACCGTCCAGCTGACCGTGATTCCCGGGCTGTCCCGCGGTGGTTCGACCCGACTACAGATAGAGGGTCTGCGGGTCACCGCGGCCGAGCGTCGAAAAGGACTCGGCACGGCCCTGGTGCAGTGGGCGCACGAGTACGGCCGGGCACACGGTGCGCGCTTGGCCCAGGTGGCCACCGACGAAGCGCGCGAACAGGCCCGGGCGTTCTATGACCGCCTCGGGTACCACGCCGCGCACGTCGGCCTGAAACGCACCATCTGAGGAGGCGGTCACCGCTCGCGGAGCGGTCGACCGCCGGTGAGCAGCCCGGCGACGAGAAGTGCTGCGCCACAAGCGCCGACGGTCGCCGGCCAACCGCATGAGGCCACCGCTGCCGCGCCGAACGCCGTCCCGAGGCTTCCACCCACGAAGTAGACCAGCATGTACGCGCTGTTGAATCGGGCCGGCGCGGACGGATCGATCGCCAAGATGGTGGTCTGGTTCGCCACCTGTGCCGCGAACAGGCCGGCATCGAATGCGGCCAGGGCCGCCATGATCGCCAGTGGGTTGCCCAACCCGAAGGCGAGTACCGGGCAGGCGGCGCCCGCCACCGCGAGACCGACGAGGACCACGGGCCGGAAGCCCAATCGGTCGGTGTAGACGCCGGCGACGCGCGTCGCGAAGATCCCGGCGATACCCGCCAAGGCGTAGAGCCCGATCTGCTTGGCAGACAGGAAGTATGGCTGTTGCGACAAGGCAACCGCGATTCCGGACCAGACCGCGCAGAACGCGAAGAACCACAGTGATCCGCGCAGCGCGCCACGGCGTAACACGCGGTCACGGACGAGCAGCCGGGGCAGCGATGCCAATCCGGCGAGATAGTTCTGTTCGACCGCTCCGGTCGCGGTCGGCAGGAACAGCAGGCAGCCGGCGGCGACTCCGAAGGCCGCGGCGGCGACCACGAGAAGCATTGCGTGCCAGCCGATCACGTCGCTCAACCAGCCGCCGGCGATCCTGCCGGCCAGGATGCCGGCCGAAATCCCGGCCGTGACGATACCCAGAATTGTCGAGCGCCGGTGCGCGGGCGCGAGGCGACCGACAACGGAACTCAGACTCGCGCCCACCGCGGAGCAGGCGCCGGTCAGCAGCAATCCCAACCCGACCAGCCACACAGTGCCGGCAACGGCGGTCAGTGCGAGCGCGGCGCCGAGCGCCAGGAACTGCCAGGCGACCACCCGCCGCGGCGAGAACCTATCCACCAACGGGACCAGGAGCGCCAGCCCCAGCAGGTAGCCGATCGGACCGCAGGCCAACGCCGCACCGACCATCGCCGTGCCGGAGCCCAGCGATCGTGCGATGTCGGCGATGGCCGGCTGGAGCGGGTAGATCGTCGCGGTGCCCAAGGCGGCGGCCAGCGACATGAAAAGGACTGTGGTGCCGGTGATTACCGGACTTCGGTGTGCAGTTGTGGTCACGCGTCGACGTTATTGGCCACGTCGCGGGCAGCGCTGGCGGAAATCCGCCATCGCAGTCTGGCTAGCTCTTCCAGACCACCTTGTCACTGCCGCCGGCATCCCGGTACACGACGCTGTCGGGCGCGGTTCCGTTCCGGACATCGAAGTAGATTCGACCCGTGGCATAGCTGCCCGGGGCGATCGGCTGGTTGGGCAGGCCCTCGACCTCGTTGCCCTTCATGTCCGCATATGTCGAGCTGTTGACGGCCCGCGCGTTGAAATCGGAGATGTTCGGCGTCGGCGCACCGCTGACGGCACGCGCTGTCACATCCGAGTACCAGATGCCGTCGTTGTGTCCACTCGGCTGCAGGTTGATGACGGTGTACTCGATCGCGCCACCGGGGCTGGGAATCTCGGCTCGCTGGCCGAACATCACTGCTGTCGGGTCGGCGAGCGCCGGGGTTGCCGCCAGGATTCCGGCGGCCGCGATGCCGGTAGCGACTGCCATTGTTTTCGATGCGATCTGCGAGAACGCCACGTCGAGCTCCTTTCGTCTCCTCTTTTCAGGAGTTGGCTGTCTTTGGTCCTTCTGCAGGGGTATCCAAAGGCAGGGACGACGAAACTGGCCGACGTGAAGACCGGGCCTTGCCGCCGGGGAGGGTTTGCCTAGATTGGGCGTCGGCGCCTCCTGGTAGGCGCCCAGTGTGTGGCCCTGGCGGCGTATGGCCCAGCCTTCGGGTGGTGGAGGAACCACCGGCTCACATGACTGCTGCAGCGGCTATCGATCCCGGAGGGCTGCGCTGCACCGGCGTCATACGGCGCACCGGCCCGCGCCGCGGTCGCCGACATGTGGACTCCAAAGACCGACCAGCGCACCGGGGCCCGTATAGAGCGCACCCGACCGCTGGTGGCGTCGGTTGCTGACGGCAAGGAGCTTCAGCGGCGCAGAAGATCGCGTCGACTTCGGCGATCAGCGCTATCACCATCGTGGGGTCGTCCACACCCAGCGATTGGGCCAGCTCGTCTGGCGTGATGGTGTCAGGCGCGGCCGGCGCCGCAATCATGCTGTGCTGCATCACTTTTCACCTCCTTGCACTGTCGGCATGACACCGACCATTCAAGAATGTGCCGCAGTCGCGGAAAGTTGGCCGGCCGGTGCCGGGCTGGTCAGCGTCCAGCCCGGCACCGGCGCATCGACCCGGTCAGGCGTTCACCGGCTCCTTGGCCGCTGCCGTGTTGGTGACAGGGCTGCCGTCCTCGGTGATCACTTTGCTTTCGTCGATCGCCTTGGCGTTTCCGGTTCTGCTGACCGTGATCTTGCGCGGCTTGGCCTTCTCGGCCACCGGGATCACGAGCCGGAGCACCCCATCGCGGTAGTCCGCGGTGATCCTGCCGGTGTCAAGGTTGTTGCCCAGCACCAGCTGTCGGGAGAAGACGCCGCGCGGCCGCTCGGCGGCCAGCATTTCCCGCGACGAATCCACCGGGGACCGTTCGGCGCGCACAGTCACCACATTGTTCTCGATGTCGAGGTCGAGGGAATCGGCATTGACGCCGGGCAGGTCGAACTCGACGTGGAACTCATCGCCGTCGCGCCAGGCGTCCATGGGCATCGCCGCCGGACGGGCCGCGGTGCCGAGGACTTCTTGGGTGAAGCGATCCAGGTCTCGGAACGGGTCAGTACGCAGCAGCATCGTGGCCACCTCCATCTGTCCTTTCTCTTGTGCCATCTATGCGCTTCCAGCTCGATTATCTGTATCGGCTGGCATAGATTTGTTTTAGCACTCGCCATCGGTGAGTGCAAGCAAGTGAGAGCAGAATTTTTCCGATCGCCACGACGCGGCAGCCGATCAGATCGATGGTTACCGGTCCCGGCAGCGGGTAAATGCCCGGCATCGTCCGACGCACGGCACCCGGCTGCGATAGTCCGAGTCGCCGCCGCGAACAACGCGGGGAGGTGTGGAGACACGTGATCATCCGGTCACTCATCGTGGTGGGCGTGGCGGCAATACTGGGCGCCACGGTGGCGCTCTTCTTACCGCTGGAGTTGAAATCGGTGGACCGCGGCGGGTACCCGATTCCCTGCGGCACCGGGCTACGGCCGGAGTACTCGGTGGCGCGTGAGCAGGATCAACTCAACTTCGAACAGCATGCGATCCGCGGCCCAACGTTCCTGAGCAGCGACTACGCCGAGCAGTGCGCCGCGCTCTCGACGCTGCGCAGGTCGGTGGTTGCTCCCGTAGCCGCTGTCGGGGCCGTGTCGACACTCGCGGCCATAGGTGTGTGGATTCACATGGCACGCCGCCGCGACTGGTCTCCCGACGTCGTGAGCATGGACCAGAACTAGGACGTGGTCTCGCGCGGGTTGCAATCACGCAAAGGTATGGCAGCACCCTGCGACGCGAACAGGAGTGGGTGTCGGCGGGCCTTAGTCTGGGCTGCGATGACTGGACCGGACTCTCGTGTGAAGCGCTGCGCGCAGCGCTTCACGTCGTCGTGTCCGCATTGACGGTCGCCTTCATCGGACTCGTCGGCACTCCGGTCGCTCATGCGGCCGCGGCCGGGGCGCGGCTCGTGGTGCAACACACCTGGCAGGACGGGTTCATCGCGCGCTTTGTGGTCACCAACTACAGCACCGTGCCGATGGCGGATTGGAAGATCGAGTTCGACATGCCGGTCGGGCAGTCGATCTCGCATGCATGGAGCAGCACCTTCGCCCAGTACGGCACCCACTACGTGATCACCCCAGCCAGCTGGAACCGCGTGATTCCGCCCGGTGGTACGGCCAACGGGGGCATCCGCGGGATTCTGAGTGGCACCTACACGCCACCGTCGAACTGTGTGCTCAACGGCCAGGTCTACTGCTCCTAGCGTGATGGCGGTCTGATGACGAGCGTGGCCCTTACGGACTGGCTGCTGGACTCGGACCCGGCGCTGCGCTGGCAGGTCGAGTGCGATCTTCTCGATGCGCCGGCCGCGGTGTGGGAGGGAACCCGGTCGCGCATCGCGACCCAGGGCTTCGGTGCACGCCTGCTCGCACTGCAGGATCCCGACGGCCAGTGGGCCGGCGGCGCGTTCTTCCCGGCGGACTACGACTTCGACGACCCAGAGCGGCCCGAGGAAGGCCAGCCATGGACGGCCACGACCTGGACGCTGAATGCGCTGCGGGAGTGGGGACTTGATGCATCGGTGTTGCGGGAACGCCGCACCGCCGAGCTGCTCGACGCGCACTGCCGCTGGGAGTACGACGACCTGCCGTACTGGTCCGGTGAGGTGGACTGCTGCATCAACGCCTGGACCCTGGCCAACGGCGTGTGGCTGGGCGCGGACGTCGACGGCCTCGCCGACTGGTTTCTCGAGCATCAGTTGCCCGACGGCGGGTGGAACTGTGACTGGGTCGAAGGATCGCGGAGATCGTCGTTCCATTCCACTCTGAACTCGCTCAAGGGGCTGCTGGCTTTCGAGGCCGCCACTGGGGGCAGCACCGAGATCCGCGCGGCACGCCGGCGCGGGGAGGAGTACCTGCTCGAACGTCGGTTGCTCAATCGGCTCACCACGAACCAGCCAGTGGGGCAGTGGATCAACGACTTCAGCTATCCGATGCGGTGGTCCTACAGCGCTCTCAATGCGGGTGAGTACTTCCGCCGCGCCGCACTGCAGGATGGCAGCGCACCGGATCCCCGGTTGAGCGACGCGGTCGACATCGTTCGGGCGGCCCGGCAGCCGGACGGCACCTGGTTGCAGACCGGCCGGCAGCCGGGCCGCGTGTGGTTCGAGGTCGATGTGCCGGCCGGGGAGCCGTCAAAGTGGCTCACGCTCTACGGGACACGACTGCTCGACTGGTGGGACTGCGCCGCGTAACCGCGGACAATGGCCGGCGCCGCGCCCTTTCGCTCTCACGTGCGGGACGCCCGGAAGGCCCGCGGACTCATCCCGTGCCACCGGCGGAACGCCTGCGAAAAGCTCGACAGCTCAACATAACCGAGTCGACTCGCCGTCTCGGCCACGGTCAAGCGACCCCCGATCAGCATCTCTTCTGAAAGGCGCTGGCGGATCTCGTCGAGGAGTTCGCGGTACGACGTGCCCTCGGCGCCGAGCCGGTGGCGTAACGTCCGCGGGCTCATCAGCAGCGCTTGGGCGATCTCGTGCGCATTCGGTGGCTGCGCCGGGGACGCCAGTAGCAGGTCGCGAACCTGGCCCGAGAGTCCGGTCCGGCTGCGCCGCTCTTCGAGGAGATTGCGGCACTGCTCCTGGGTGGCGGCGGAGTTGTAGGCGTTGGCCTGCGGCAGTGGGAGATCGAGCACGTCGATGGGCAGAATCAGCAGGTTCTCGGGTGCATCGAACTCCGGCTCGGCGTCGAATGCGGCGATGTACCGCTCGAGATTGGCAGGCCGGCGGTGGGTGAACCGGACGCCCAAGGGCGGCAAGTCTGCCGACAGTTCCCGTTTGATCACTGCGACCGCCGTGGCCAACCGGTCGATTTCGAATCGGCGGACGCGGTCGGGCGTGCCCGGCGCCTCCAGGACGAAGTGGAACTCGTCGCCGACCACCCGGGTACCGAGCGTCGACGAGGCGAACGTGAGGTCGAGATAGCGCACGCCGACGTCGATCGCACTGCGTAAGGTCGGGCTGCTGATCAAGGCGAACCCGAAGATGCCGTAGGTGGCAAGCCGATAGCGCAGCCCGACCTCGACGCCGAGGTCATCGGGATAGTCCAGCGCCTCAAGCAGATTCGTGACGACAGTCAGTTCCTGGCGGGCGGTGACCTCGGCGCCCGGGCGCTGCAGACCTTGGACAGTCAGTCGAGAGCCGGTGAGGCAGGTTTCCGGGCTGACGCCGCGTTCGCCGGCCAGCCCGAGCAGCACGCCGACGCTCGTCGGCGTGCGGGGGATGTCCCAATCAACCACATTGCCGAATCTAGTAAGTCGCGTCGCCAAGATCGATTTGCTTCGCCGAATTGATAGTGGCAGTCGCGGTTGCACCGGGTGGGCGGATACGTAGGTCGGTGACCACAGATCGTCGACCCCGGCGATCTGCTCTCAGCGTTGCCACTTCGAGTAAGTATTCCGCCGCTTAGGGTCTCCCAACTGCTCATCTTGGTTCGTAGCGTCATTACCAACGAAGAGGGATGTGCGGAGGAGGCCCCGTGAATGAGAACTGGTCAGACGCCGATCCACAGCCCGAATTCCAGATCTGACAGGACGGAGAAACTCGTGAACATTCTCGATCAGGCAATCACCAAGGCGCAGGAAGCGATCCTCGACCCAGTGCGCAGCCGCGCTCAGTCGACCATCCCGATGCCTTTGCAGATCAAGGGCATGCACCTCTACCAGAAGACGAAGAAATCGGTGGTCGGCGACAAGTCGCCGGTCTTCGTCGAGGCCCCGATTCCCCCCGTCGAGGAAGTCGAGCTGGCAGACATCGACGTCAGCAACCCGTTCATGTTCCGCCAGGGCCGCTGGCAGTCCTACTTCAAGCGGCTCCGCGACGAGGCGCCGGTGCACTACCAGCCGAACAGCCCGTTCGGGCCGTTCTGGTCCATCACCCGCTACGACGACATCGTCACCGTCGACAAGGACAACGAACGCTTCTCCGCCGAGCCGCAGATCATCATCGGTGACCCGCCGGAAGGCCTGGACGTCGAGATGTTCATCGCCATGGACCCGCCGCGGCACGACGAGCAGCGGGGCGCGGTGCAGGGCGTGGTGGCGCCCCAGAACCTCCAGGAGATGGAAGCACTCATCCGGACCCGGGTGCAGGAGGTCCTCGACGGTCTGCCCGTGGACGAGCCGTTCGACTGGGTCGACACGGTCTCGATCGAACTGACCTCACGCATGCTGGCAACCCTGCTCGACTTTCCCTACGACGAGCGCCGCAAGTTGGTCTACTGGACCGACACCGTGGCCGGCAGCGCCTCGGCCACCGGCGGCGAGGCCGACATGGATGAGATGTTCAGCGCCGCAGCCGATATGGCACGCGCGTTCAGCGCCCTCTGGTACGACAAGAAGGCTCGGTTGGCGGCGGGAGAGAAGCCCGGCTTCGACCTCATCACGCTCATGCAGTCGTCCGAGGACACGAAGGACCTGATCGACCGGCCGATGGAGTTCCTCGGCAACCTGATTCTGTTGATCGTGGGCGGCAACGACACCACCCGCAATTCGATGACCGGTGGCGTGCTCGCCCTGAACCAGAACCCCGACGAGTTCGCCCGGCTGAAGGCCGATCCGGGCCTCATCACCAAAGCGGTCCACGAGATCATCCGGTGGCAGACCCCGCTGGCCTACATGCGCCGCGTCGCCAAACAGGACACCATCCTGAACGGACAGTTCATCCGCAAGGGCGACAAGCTCGTCATGTGGTACGCCTCGGCCAACCGCGACGAGCGCAAGTTCGAGAATCCGGACGACTTCATCATCGGCCGCCACAACGCCCGCCATCACCTGGCATTCGGCATCGGCATCCACCGCTGCATGGGCAGCCGCCTCGCCGAACTGCAGCTGAAGATCCTGTGGGAGGAGCTGCTGGCCCGATTCGAGGACATCGAGGTTGTGGGGGAGCCCGAGTACACCCAGTCCAACTTCGTGAAGGGCTACTCCAAGATGATGGTGAAGGTCACCAGGAAGCAGCCGGCCGCCACGGTGTGACGAGAGGACAGCGATGGGCTCGTTCGATGTACTGATGGACGACGAACGGGCCCAGCTCGACGCCTTCGTGGAGGACTACCGCCGTGCCGTCGAACTGACTCTCGACGGCCTCACCGAGGAGGAGTCCCGCCGGCGCCTCGTCCCGTCAGCGACAACGCTTCTCGGGTTGCTCAAGCACGTCACCTGGATGCAGCGCGTGTGGTTCGAGGAATGCGTCGGCGGCACATCCCGTCAGGCTCTCGGCCTGGTGCAGAGCGTCGACGAGTCCTTCCAGCTGGATGACGACGACACCATTGCGTCGGTTCTTGCGGCGCACCGTGATGTCTGTGCGACAGCGCGGGCGGCGGTCGCCGATCTACCGTTGGACACCGTCGTGACGGGGCACCGGTCCGGGCCGCGAACCCTGCGTTGGGTCATGTTGCAGGTGCTGCGGGAGCTGGCGCACCACTGCGGGCACGCCGACATCCTGCGCGAACAGGTGCTTGCCAGTCGTGCGTGATCAGCGCGCATATCCTGGGTGTTAGACGCCGCGCTGTGCGACGCCCGGACCTCCGGGAGGCAGCGATGTTCGAGGAAGCGCAGTTGTATGCGCCGGTGACGCGGTCGGGAGATGACGTCACCGTCCATCTGGCTGCGGATCATCCAGGCGCAGTCGACCCGGAGTACCGCGCCCGCCGCAACGCTATTGCCGCGCTCGCCATGGATTGGCAGCCCGGAACGCCGCCACCCGTCGCGACCTACACCGACGACGAGCAGGAGGTCTGGCGCATCGCGTGCGCCGAGCTGCACCGGCTACACCAGCGCCGGGCCTGCACCGAGTACCTGCAGGGCAGGGAACGGTTGGGGCTTCCCGAGGATCGGATTCCGCAACTGGTCGAGGTCAACGAGAAGCTCGGGCCGCTGACCGGCTTCCAGTACGTGCCGGCGGCCGGTCTGGTGCCGCTGCGCGAGTTCTACGGACTGCTCGCCGACGGCATCTTCCACTCCACCCAGTACATCCGGCATCACTCCGTGCCGCTCTACACTCCCGAGCCGGACCTGATCCACGAGGTGGTCGGCCACGGCAATTGCCTGGCGCACGAGCGGTTCGCGGCGCTGTACCGGCTGGCCGGGCAGGCGGCGCAGCGGGTGAAAACGACTGAGGCCCTTGAATTCGTCTCGAAGGTCTTCTGGTTCTCGCTGGAGTTCGGTGTGGTCCGTCAACATGGCGAGGTACGTACCTACGGTGCCGGCCTGCTGTCGTCGTACGGGGAGATCCAGCAGATCGATGTGGCTGATCTGCGGCCATTGAACATCGCCCGGATGGGGGTGCAGACCTACGACATCACGCACTACCAACCGATTCTCTTCTGCGCCAGGGGATTCGGCGAGATCGAGGATGTTGTCGGCGGGTTCTTCGCCGAGGTCGACGACGCCATGGTGGAGCGCCTGGTGCACGACGCCGCTCAGGTCACGGGTAGGTGATCGCTGGTTGGACGACCGCGACGCATTCGCCGAACCCGATGATGGCCGCCCCGGGACGATGTGCCGTTGCCTTGAGGGTGATTTCGTCGCCGTCTTCGAGGAACGTGCGCGTTTCCCCGTTGGGCAGCGTGATCGAGCCCGTGCCGCCATGACTGAGCTCCAGCAGGCTGCCTTCGGAGCCGGTGTCAGGACCGGACAGGGTGCCGCTGCCGAGCAGGTCGCCGGGCTGCAGGTTGCATCCGTTGCTCGTGTGGTGAGTGACCATTTGCGCGAAGGTCCAGTACATGTGGCGGCTGGATGAGCGTGCGATCGGGTGCGGCGGCTCGCCGTCGTCGCGCATCCGGGCCGTGCTGATACGGACCTGCAGCTCGATATCGAGCCCACCGCTCGCACGGTGCCGTGAGCTGTCGAGGTAGGGCAGGGGAGCGGGATCACCCTCGGGACGATCGAACGGAATCCGGAACGGCGCCAATGCTTCTGGAGTCATTACCCAGGGCGAGACCGTGGTGCCGAAGCTCTTCGCCAGGAACGGGCCGAGTGGCTGGTATTCCCAGGCCTGCACGTCCCGCGCCGACCAGTCGTTGAGCAGGCAGTAGCCGGCGATGTGGGATTCGGCGTCATCGAGACGCACCGGTTCGCCGAGGCGGTTTCCCGGGCCGATCCACGCGCCGAGTTCCAGCTCGAAATCCAGGCGCCGGGTGGGTGCCAGCACAGGCGCTGGTGCGTCCGGACCCTTCAATTGCCCGTGCGGTCGCGTCACGGGAGTGCCGCTGACCTGCACGCTCGAGGCACGCCCGTGATAGCCGATGGGCACCCATTTGTAGTTGGGGAGAAGGGGATTGTCGGGCCGGAACAGCGCTCCGACGTTGCGGGCGTGGTGGATGCCGACGTAGAAATCGGTGTAGTCGCCGATGCGGGCGGGCAGCAGGACATCGACGTCACGCAGTGGGGTGAGCAACGCCGCCACGGTCTGTTGTTGCGGCGCGCCTTCGGCGAGCAGTGCGTGCAGCGCCCTACGAAGTGCTACGCGGGGACCAGATCCCAAGGCGAACAAGGCGTTCAACGTTCCGTCTGCCGCGGACTCTGCGGCCGTCTGCGCCTCGCCGGTGAGCAGGCCGGACTCGGCGAGCCCCCTCAGGTGCAGGACCATGTCGCCGATCCGGACAACACCGCCCGGTTCGCCGTTTACACCGGCGACCACGCCGAACGGCAGATTCTGCAGCGGAAAGTCACTATCAGGGCCCGCGGAGGCGACCCAACTCCGCCGGCCCGGGTCGTGGGTGAAGTCGAGTGCTGTCACGGCTTGTCCGGCTGGAAGCGCTTGACCAGCCCTCTCCAGCAGTCCGCGTAATCCTGTTGCCGCTGCGGTGAATTCGCGGCGTACGCCGTCACCTGCTGCGGGAACCGCGTCTCGAACATGAAGGCCAGTGTGTGCTCCTGCTTGACCGGTTTCAGTTCTTCGGTGCTGGCGGCGTGGAATGCGTTGGCGTCCGGGCCATGTGGGGTCATGCCGTTGTGCAGGCTGACGCCGCCGGGCACGAAGCCGTTCGGCTTGGCGTCGTACACGCCGCGCACGAGTCCCATGAACTCACTCATGACGTTCACGTGGTACCACGGCGGCCGGAAAGTGTCTTCGGCGACCATCCACCGCTCGGGGAAGCAGACGAAGTCCACGTTGGCGGTTCCGGGCGTCTCGCTCGGTGAACTGAGCACTGTGAAGATCGACGGGTCGGCATGATCGAACAGAACCGGCCCGACGGGGGAGAATCGGCGCATGTCGTACTTGTACGGTGCGTAATTGCCATGCCAGGCAACGACATCCAGTGGTGACTGGGCGATATCCGCTCGCCACAGCGTGCCGCCCCATTTCACATACATCGTGGACGGGACGTCGCGATCCTCATAGGCCGCGACCGGTGTCAGGAAGTCGCGCGAGTTGGCCAGGCAGTTGGCGCCGATCGGGCCGCGCTCGGGAAGAGTGAAAGGGCCGCCGTAGTTTTCGCACAGATAGCCGCGGGCCGGACCGTCGGGCACCTCGACGCGCATCTTCACACCCCGCGGGACGACGACGATCTCACAGGGCTCGGCGTCGATGATCCCGAACTCGGTACAGAACCGAACATTGCCGTGCTCGAGCACGAACAGCATTTCGGCGTCGCCGTTGTAGAAGTAGGTGTCCACCATCGATGACGTGATGGTGTAGATGCTGTTGGCGAATCCGGTGCGGGCGTTGACGTCCCCGCCGGTGGTGATGGTACGGACGCCGGTGACGAACGTCGTGTCCTCGACCGCCGGATCCGGCATCGGTAAGGGGTTCCAGCGCATTTGGGCAATGGGGATGGCAGGAGCATCGTCGGGTGCGGACCGCCAGTGCTCGCTGGGGACGGCGGTGAAATCGCCCCAATGGGCCACGCTCGGCCGAATCCGGTACAGCCAGGACCGCTTGTTGGCGGCGCGGGGTGCGGTGAACGGCGACCCGCTGAGCTGCTCGGCATAGAGGCCGTAGGCGCACCGCTGCGGAGAGTTGCGGCCGACGGGCAATGCGCCGGGCAGTGCTTCGCTTTCGAAGCTGTTGCCGAAACCGCTTTGGTACCCGGCCATCACAGGTTCCCGCGCTTCGCCTGCTCACGCTCGATGGACTCGAAGAGCGCCTTGAAGTTGCCCTTGCCGAAACCGAGTGAGCCGTGGCGTTCGATGAGTTCGAAGAACACCGTCGGCCGGTCTCCCAACGGCTTGGTGAAGATCTGCAGCAGGTATCCGTCCTCGTCACGGTCGACCAGGATGCCGCGCCGCTGCAGTTCCTCGACCGGTACGCGCACCTCGCCGATGCGGGCACGCAGTTCCGGGTCCTCGTAGTACGCGTCCGGGGTGTCGAGGAACTGCACACCCTGCCGACGGAGCTCGTCGACGCTGGCGAGGATGTCGTTGGTGGCCAGCGCGAGGTGCTGGACGCCCGGCCCGCGATAGAACTCGAGGTACTCGTCGATCTGCGACTTGCGCTTCGCCACCGCCGGTTCGTTGAGCGGGAACTTCACCCGGTGGTTGCCGTTGGCGACCACCTTCGACATCAGTGCCGAGTAGTCGGTGGCGATGTCGTCGCCGATGAACTCGGCGAGGTTCACGAAGCCCATGACCCGGTTGTAGAAGCCGACCCACTCGTCCATCTTGCCGAGCTCGACGTTGCCGACGACGTGGTCCAGGGCCTGGAACAAGCGCGGCGGCGCGCCGTCCCGTCTGATCTGACCGCTCGTTGCCGGCTGATAGCCAGGCAGGTAGGGACCGCTGTAGCGGGCTCCGTCGGTTTCGCGTTGCACCAGGGTGTGCCGGGTCTGCCCGTAGGTCGCGATAGCGGCGAGGCGTACGGTGCCGTGGTCATCGGAGACGTTGTGCGGTTCTTCGAGGATCGTCGCACCGGCTGCCTTGGCCTGGGCAATGCACTTGTCGACGTCGGGCACCTCCAACGAGATGTCGACGACGCCGTCGCCGTGCGTGGCGTGGTGCGCGATCAGAGGGCTGTCGGGGCTCACCGCACCCTTCAGCACGAACCGCACCGACCCCGAACGCAGGACGAACGCCTTGTGGTCGCGATTGCCGTTCTCGGGCCCCGAGTAGGCGACCAGTTCCATGCCCCACGTCGATTGGAAGTAGCTCGCTGCCTCTGTGGCATTGCCGACGACGAAAACGATGGCATCCCAGCCGGTTACGGGGAATGGATCATTGCTCGGGTCGTACTCCACCAGGCCCACCAACTGCTTGAGCTGGTTGACGTCGAGCCGGGCCTGCTTCTCCTGGTCGGTCAGGGCGCTCTGGTTCGCCATGTAGACATTCTTCTCCCAAAGGCGGGATTACTCGATGAATTCGCCGCCGTGTTCAGTCGCGTCAGACGCGTTCACCGGCGGGAACCTCGGCGAGCGCACAGTGATAGTGGTGACTCGGCGGCTCCTCGTCCGGTTCCTCGGCAAGCAGGTCGTTGGAGATCGTCGCGAACGCGAGCACTCCGCCGAGGGCCGCAAGGCCCGCTGAGATCAGCATCGTGGTGTGGAAACCGGCGGTCATCGCGGCGGGCGATCCGAAAGCGTCGCCCGTCAGTCCCGACAACGGGGGTAGCAGGGCGACGGCCAGTAGCCCCGCGGTGCGTGCCACCGCGTTGTTGACTCCGGAGGCCACGCCGGCGTGGCGCTCGTCCGCTGCGGCCAGGGCGGCGGCGGTGACGGGTGCGACCGTCGCGGCGAGCCCCAACCCGAAGACGACGACGGCGGGGAGCACGACGGTGGTGTACGAAGCACCCGGGCCGATCCGCGTCATCAGCACCATGCCGGCCGCGATCACGAGCGGGCCGATGGTCAATGGCAGACGTGGACCGATGCGCTGGGCGAGTGCGCCGGACGCCGACGAGAGCGCCAGCATGATCGCCGTGACCGGGAGCGAGGCAGCGCCGGCGGCGACGGGGGAGTATCCGAGTGCGGTCTGCAGAACGACCACCAGCAGGAAGAAGACACCCCCGAGCGCGGTGTACACCACGAAGGTCACGGCGTTGGCACTCGTGAACTGTCGAGACGAGAAGATGCCCAGCGGCAGCATGGGATTCGCGGAACGTCGTTCGATCGCGACGAATGCCACCAGGGCGATGACTCCGAGCACCCCGGCCGCGAGAACGACGAGAGAATCCCAGCCACGGTTGGGTCCTTCCACGACGGCGTAGGTCACACCAGCCAGCCCCGCAGTCGCTGTCGTGGCGCCGGCGTAGTCCAGGTGGCCGGCCGTCGACGGGTCGCGGCTCTCGGGCACGTGGCGTACCGCGAGCCACGCGACCAGGCATCCCAGGGGCACATTGATGAGAAAAATCGCCCGCCAGTCGATCGCTTGTACGAGATAGCCGCCGAGCAGCGGGCCGATCGCCGCGGCGACGCCACCCAGAGCCGACCACGCGCCGATCGCCTTTGCCCGGTCGGTCGGGATGAACACCGACTGGATGATGGCGAGGCTGCCCGGCGTCAACAGCGCGCCGCCGATGCCCTGCAAAGCCCTTGCGGCGATGAGCATCTCGGCGTTGGGTGCCACCGCACAGAGCGCTGACGCCACCGCGAACCACGCCACGCCGACGACGAACACCCGCTTGCGGCCCAGACGGTCACCAAGGCTGCCCGATAGCAGGATCAACGCGGCGAGTGTCACCGAGTAGGCGCTGACCACGAGTTGCAGTCCACCGACCTCGGTGTTCAGGTCGTGACCGATCGCCGGCAGCGCGACGTTGACGACCGTTGCGTCGAGTTGCGCCATCCCAGACCCCAGCACGGTGGCGGCGAGGATCCAGCGTCCCGCCGCGCTACCGAAGCGGACACCGGGCATGTCATGCCTCCACTGAATCGCCGTCGTGCTGTGAGTGACCGCACGCGTGCGCTCTAAACCTTCGCACACGGGCCGGTACAGGGATGGCGAAGCGGCGACGGACACGCCATAATTGGCACTCGTCGGACGAGAGTGCTAACGCTGCTTAGTCGATCGTGAGGAGGGAACCTAGTGAGCAGCACTGACTTCGCCATCCCCGAGGCCAGCGAGCCGATGCGTATCGTGCTCGTCGCACCCCCATATTTCGATGTTCCGCCCAAAGGATACGGCGGGACCGAGGCCGTCGTTGCTGACCTGGCCGACGCCTTGACCGCCCGAGGACACCATGTGACGCTCCTCGGCGCGGGACAGCGCGGGACCAACGCCGCGCGCTTCGTCCCCCTCTGGCAGCGGACGCTTCCGGACCGCCTCGGCCAGCCCTACCCCGAGATCATGCACGCGGTCCGGGTGCGCCGAGCCATCGAGAAAATCGCCGCGACCGACGGGGTGGACATCATCCACGACCACACGTTCGCGGGCCCGCTCAACGCTCCGGTCTACCGGTCGCTGGGTATACCGACCGTGGTCACCATGCACGGACCGATCGATGACGACCTGTATCCGTACTACCGTGAGCTTGGCGACGACATCGGTCTGATCGCCATCAGCGACCGCCAGCGCCAGCTCGCTCCGGACCTGAATTGGATTGGCCGCGTGCACAACTCGCTGCGCATCGGCGACTGGCCGTTCCGGGCCGACAAGGAAGACTACGCGCTGTTCCTGGGACGGTACGCGCCGTACAAGGGCGCGCATCTGGCACTCGAGGCGGCCCACGCGGCGGGCGTGCCCCTGGTGTTGGCGGGCAAGTGCAATGAGCCCGAGGAGCGCGCCTACTTCGACGAACAGGTGCGTCCACTGCTGACCGAGAACGATCATGTGTTCGGCCAGGCGGACGCCGCCGCGAAGCGCAAACTACTGGCGGGCGCACGCTGTCTGCTGTTCCCCATCCAATGGGAAGAACCGTTCGGCATGGTGATGATCGAGGCGATGGCCTGCGGCACTCCCGTGGTGGCGCTGCGTGGCGGCGCGGTGCCTGAGGTCGTGACCGACTGCGTGACCGGATTCGTGTGTGAGCACCCCGACGAGTTGCCCGACGCGATCGCCAAGACGCACACCCTGGATCCCGCGGCCTGCCGACGCCATGTGGCGGCCCATTTCGCGACAGGTCAGTTCGGCGCGGGGTACGAGCGCATCTATCGAGCCGTGCTGGCGGATGCGGACTCCGCACCGAGCCCGATCACGTTGCGGCGCATCGTGGAACCCGGCGCCTCGGAACGGGCGAGCGCATGAGTGCACCGACCGCGCTGAACGCCGGTGAGCCCACCAGCATCGGCTTCGGTGGGGACACGGTGACTTTGGTGGAGGGCGGCACCTTCTGTGTGTCGGACCGTCACGGCGACGTGTTGCCCGGCGGTGCCCAGGGTCTGTTCTTCCGCGATGCGCGCGTGCTGTCTCGATGGGAGCTGCGTGTCGACGGCCGGCCGGCTGAGCCGTTGTCGGTGCAGACGCCGGAAGCCTTTGCCGCACAGTTCATCATGCGGAGGGCGCCGCTGCCCGGCTTGGCAGACAGCACGCTGTTGGTGGTGCGGGAGCGCACCATCGCCGACGGGATGCGGGAGTCCATCTCCCTCCGGAATCTGGCCGGCGAAAGCACGGTGGTGACGTTGGAACTGCACGTCGACGCCGACTTCGCCGATCTGTTCACGGTCAAGGAGGGACGCGCCGCTCATGGCGGAGCGAACCAGTCCGTGGTGAACGGCGAGCTGGTGCTGCAGGACCGTACCGACCCGGTCCGGGGCCTGACAGTGACCGCAGCCGGCGGACCCGCGGTCCTGCCGGGGGCGTTCCGTTGGCGGGTGGTGGTGCCCGCGCATCAGAGCTGGCAGGTCGAGATCGGTGTCCAGCCCACGTGGGGTGCCGGTCGCATCAACGGCCGGGCGCGTAGCGGCGATGCGGTCCAGTCGGGTACGCCGGCACAGAAGATCGAAGCGTGGCGGGAGAGCACCACGACGGTCGAGTCGGACCATGCGGGCCTGGCAGAGGTGTTGCGCCGCACCGAGAGTGATCTCGGCGCGCTGTTGATCCACGATGAAAGCGGCGAGGGTGAGCCGTTCGTCGCCGCCGGGGCACCGTGGTACATGACGCTGTTCGGTCGAGACAGCCTGCTGACCGCCTGGATGGCGCTGCCACTGGACTGCGGGCTGTCCCTCGGCACGCTGCGGCAGCTCGCCGACGCGCAAGGCCGCCGTGTCGACCCCATCACCGAGGAACAGCCCGGCCGCATCCTGCACGAAATCCGAAGGGGGCCGGCCAGTACCGACGTCTTGGGTGGGACCGTCTACTACGGTGCCGTCGACGCCACGCCGTTGTTCGTGATGCTGCTGGCCGAGAGCTGGCGGTGGGGTGCCGACGAAGACGTCGTCCGGTCGCTGCTCGGCGCAGCGGACGCTGCGCTGGCATGGGCCACCCGGTACGGGGACCGCGACGGCGACGGGTTCATCGAGTACCGCCGGGCCACCGACAGGGGACTGGTCAACCAGGGCTGGAAGGACAGCTTCGACAGCATCAACGACGCGGCGGGGCACACCGCCGAAGCGCCGATAGCGCTGTGTGAGGTACAGGGCTACCACTACGCGGCTCTGCTGGCCAGGGCCGAACTGGCGGAGGCGTTCGGTGCACCGACGACGGCGGCCCGGTTGCGTGACCGCGCGGCGACGCTGCGCGCACGATTCCACGAGGCGTTCTGGCTGCCGGAAAAAGGTTGGTATGCCATCGCTTTGGACGCCGGCAAGAACCCGGTTGACGCGCTCACGAGCAATATCGGGCACTGCCTGTGGACGGGTATCGCCGACGATGATCATGTCGAGACGCTCGTGGCACGGTTGTCGGCCGACGATATGGATTCCGGATTCGGGCTACGTACCCTGGCCGCATCCATGGGCGCATACAACCCCATGAGCTACCACAACGGGTCGGTGTGGCCGCACGATACGGCGATCGCCGTCGCCGGGCTGATGCGATATCGGCACGTGCCCGGCGCCGTGCAGCTGGCCGAGCGGCTGGCCGCCGGCCTGCTCGACGCGGCCGAGGCGTTCGGCGGCCGGCTTCCCGAATTGTATTGCGGCTTCGGACGTTCCGAATTCGGTGCCCCGGTCCCGTACCCGACGTCGTGTTCGCCGCAGGCCTGGGCGAGCGCGGCGCCGCTACTGCTGGTACGGGCGTTCCTCGGACTGGAACCCGATGTGCCGCATCGCCGGCTCGTGGTGGCGCCGCGTCTGCCTCAGCTGTGGGGTCGCACAGTGTTGGGCGATCTGCGACTCGGCGACGCGACAGTGTGTATCGAAGCTGACGGGGACACCGCGAAGGTCACCGGACTGCCCGACGATTGGGAGCTGGTCATGTCGGATGGGTGAACCGAATCCCCGACTCGGCGAGTAGTCGGGTGGCCACAACTTGACCGCCGCTCGAGCCTGCTTCGGAAAGCGATTGCTCAGCATGGATTTCCGCGTATTCGAGCGGTAGCTGCACCAGCTGGGTGCGGCAAGTTCAGGCCGACCCTGCGTTACATCATCCGGCCACATTGTCATGCCCATACATGCTCTAATGGTTGCCATGGCAGGTCTGACGGAGGGGAACGTAGATCCGGCATTCGCCGCGGTGCGCGATATCTTCGAAGCGAGCTTCGCCGACGGGCAGAACTGGGGCGCGGGCGTCTCGGTCGTGATCGACGGCCGACCCGTCGTCGATCTGTGGGGTGGGGTCGCCGACCCGCGCACCGGCCGACCGTGGCAGCGGGACACGGCTTGCGTCACCTTCTCGTGCACCAAAGCAGTAACCGCCACAGCCGCGCTCATGGTGGCGGAGCGCCACGGTGTCGACCTGACAGCGCCAGTGGTGAGTTGGTGGCCTGAGTACGGCGTGGCCGGCAAGAGCGAAACCACAAGTGAGCAGCTGCTGTCGCATGCTGCCGGGCTACCCGCTGTGGAGCGGCCTGTTTCGATCGAACAGGCTGCCGATCCCGAACTGATGGCCGATCTGCTCGCCGCTCAGCATCCGGTGTGGGAGCCGGGATCGAGACACGGCTATCACGCGTTCACATTCGGGTGGCTGGCCGGCGAGATCGTGCGTCGGCACGCCAATACGACGGTGGGGGAATTCGTTCGATCGAACGTCAGTGCAGACCTCATGATCGGGGCCGACAGAGCCGCGCTCGACGCCATCGCCCGGACCGGTTTTCCCGACGCGAGCGAACAGCAATGGGCAACGGACACAGCCACAATCCCCGCCACCACGGTCGCACGGCTCGTCGAGGCGTATCGCGATCCACAGTCCTTGTTCACCCGTGCCACCGCCAATCCACCCGCGCGCTACAACCATCCCGACGTGCTGTCAGCCGGCTGGCCGGCGAGCGGACTGATAACCACTGCGCGCGCACTGGCCGACTTCTACGCGCGCCTGACCGCCGGCAAGCTGTTGCATCCGGAGAATCTGAACGACGCAATCCGCGTGCGGCACAGCGGTTCTGATGCCGTCATGGTTCTCGAATCCAGCTACGGCCTGGGATACATGCGACCGTCTCAGCTGTTCGCTTTTCCCGACAACGTCGGACCTGGAGCCTTCGGGCATCCTGGCGCCGGTGGTGCGTTCGCGTTCGGTGACGTCGACAATCAACTGGCGTTCGCATTCGTGCCGAACCTGCGTCGTGACGCTCTCGCCGGCGATCGTCGGGCAATCGATCTCATCGAAGCGACGTACGCCGCATTGTGAGTTGCTCAGCGCTTGGTTGATTTCTCATCCCGCCGCCGGCCGATTTGCCGAAAGCCGGGGTGTACCGCCGGGGTCAGGCCCTGCTGGTCGGCGAGCGTGGCGAGCAGTTCGTTCAGCGTCTTGCGTTGTTGGGTGGTCAAGCCGGCAGTCAGCTCTTGTTCGTGCTCGCGCGCGATCTCCGAAAGCGTCTGCATCAACTTCTCGCCCGATTTGGTCAGGTACAACGCATACAGGCGCCGGTCGGTCGGGTTGCGCCGGCGCTCGACCTCACCCCGTGACTCGAGCTCGTCGAGGTACGCGACCACACGGCTGGGCAACAGGCCCAGCCGCCCACTCAGCTCCTGCTGACTGAGGCCTGGCTCGCTGGCGATCATCCGCAAGATGCCGGCGTGCGGGGGTGTCAGCTTCACGGCCACAAGGCGTTCGGCGAACAACTGAGCGGCGTGGTGGCCGAGCTGGGCGAGCAGGAACGCAACACCGCCCCGCTGCTGGGCGCTGGAAGCTGATGACATGGACGAACAATACATGGACGAAACCGTTCAATTCGTGAATGAGGTTGACGCATCCAGTTCACCAAGAATATCGTTCATGGCATGAACGATTACACCCGCGATCGACCGACCGCTACGAGCCGGGCGCCACAGCAAGGCGGGCCGCCGCTGTGGATTCTCGGCACGATTTCGCTCGGCCTGCTGCTCTGTGGCGTCATCCTGGGTGTCGTGCTGGGCGGCATGCCGCCGCTGCCGTACGGGAATTCAGCGGCGGTGCTGGACTACTTCCGCGCCCATACATCGTCCGCGCAGGTGAGTGCGGTCTTCGTCTTCGGGTCGTCGGTGCCGCTCCTGATTTACGCTGCCACGGCCAGTGCGCGGCTGCGGCAGCTCGGCGTCACCGCGCCGGGCGCCACCATCGCCCTGGCCGGCGGTGTCCTGGCCGCCGGGGGACTGGGGCTGTCGAGCTTGCTGCTGTGGACACTGTCGCGGCCGGAGATCAGCACCGACGGCCCACTGATGAACGCGCTCTACTACCTGGTGTTCCTCACCGGCGGCGTGGCACACGTCGTGATGCTCGGCCTCCTGACGGCGGGCCTCGCGGTCCCGGCGCTGATCCTGCGCTTGGTGCCGCGGACCCTGGCGTGGATCGGCCTCGGCATCGCCGCGGTGGCCGAGCTGACGACGCTGGTTCTCATCTGGCCACCGGCCGCGCCGCTCCTACCGATCGCCAGGTTCTCGGCTCTGATCTGGCTTGTCGCCGTCGGCGTCCTGCTGCCGAAGCGCCGTGCCGCCCGCAACCGGCAAGAGCGGGCCGTCCCGGGAGGAAGCGCATGAGACTCAGCGTCAGCGTCACCAACTTCTCGTGGCCGGAGGGACCAACCGCGATCCGCGCAAATCTCGCCGCGGTGGCTGAATTCCTCGATGGCACAGACGTCGACACGCTCTGGGTGGCGGATCATCTGCTGCAGGCCGACCCGGCCAGCCGACTGGACGAGCCGATGCTGGAGGCCTACACCACGCTCGGGTTCCTGGCCGCCAAGACCACAGAGCTTCGGCTCGGCACCTTGGTCACCGCAACGACGTTCCGCAACCCCGCGGTGTTGATCAAAGCCGTCACCACTTTGGACGTATTGTCCGGCGGGCGAGCATGGTTGGGACTCGGCGCCGGCTACAACGCCGACGAGGCGCGGGCGCTCGGCCTGTTCCTACCGCCGACTGGTGAACGGTTCGACCGCATGGGCGAATTGCTGCAACTCGCCCGCCGAATGTGGGACGGCGACGAATCTCCCTACGAGGGTCGCTATTACCGCCCTGAACGTCCCATCGGCCGGCCACGGCCGATCACGCGGCCGCCGGTGCTGATCGGCGGCACCGGCGAACGTCGTACCTTGCGCATGGTCGCCGAACACGCAGATGCCTGCAACCTGTTCGATATCCCGAATGGGGACAGCGTGATTCGCCGCCAACTCGACGCGCTCGGGCGACACTGCGCCGAGATCGGGCGACCGCCTCAGGCGATCGAACACACTCTCACCACCGCATTGACTCCCGGTGAGTCCGCCGACCAACTGGCCGAACGTTGCCGAAAACTGGCGGGTCTCGATATCCAGCACGTCGTCGTGATCGCCCGCGGCCGGCCGTGGACGCTCTCCGAGCTCGGTGAGGTGGTCAGTGCCGCAAGCGAACTCGTGACAGTAGAGCCCAGCGCTGCCGGTGGGTCCACGTAGAGCGTCTGGCGATGTGTCAGAGCGTAATCACATGGAGGTGACCGGTGTGGGCGCGAGTGAGACAGGCAGGTAACTGATTCCTCGCAACAGCGTGCTGTCGTTCATGGCCGGCGTCCCGGCGAGAGCCAGGCGGGGGAACCGCTCAAACAGCGCTTGCAGGCCGATCTCCAGTTCCATCCGCGCCAACGGAGCACCGAGGCAGACGTGGCTGCCGGTGCCGAAGCTGACGTGGTCGCGGGCGTTGGAGCGGGTGGCATCGAATTGGTCGGGGCGTTCGAAGACAGCTGGGTCGCGATTGGCGCCGGCAAGGAGGACGAAAACGGCCATCCCCTCGCGCACCGTCTGTCCGCCGACCTGGACTTCCTCTGTCGCCACTCTGACTCCGATCTGGGAGACCGAGTCGTAACGCAGGATCTCCTCGACAGCGTTGGCCCAGCTGTCGGGTTGCGCTTGGAGACGAGCGAGCTGGTCCGGGTGATTGACCAGGGCGACGACACCACTGCCGAATTGATGTGCGGTAGTGAGGAATCCGGCACCGAGGAGTAGACCGGCGAACGTCCTGACCTCGAAGTCGGAGAGTTCGGTGTCCTGAACAACGGCGGACAGGATGCTGCCATCGGCGCTTGCACCGCGCAGTCGCTCGATGTGGGCGGCAAGGTAGCCTTCGAGCTCGCGTAGCGCCGCGACGGCGGTCTGGAAATTTCGCCACGACGGCGCGGTGGTGGTGATCAACTTCGAGGTCGATTCACCCATTTCGTACAGGTAGGGCGCCTCCGCACGGGGAATTCCCAGCATGTCCGCGATGATCTCGATGGGGATTCGGGACGCGTAGGCGACAGTCAGATCACATTCGCTACGGCCGTCGTCGAGTTCGTTCAGCAAGCGGTCGGCGACCTCGTGGATGCGATGCCGAAGCCCGTCGGTGGCTTTCGGCGTGAAGGCCCGCGAGACCAGACGCCGCAGCCGCGCATGGTCGGGTTCGTCGACCATCAGCAGTGACGGTGGTTCGACCGGATTGATCACGTGGGGATTGGTCTTCTCGAACAGACGCTGGATGGTGCGGAACGGCGACCGATCGTATGGTTTGGCAGTGCGGAATCTATTGTCGCGCAGGATTTCTCGGGTGATTGGCAGATCGGCGGTCACCAGGGCGTTGCCGCTGAACGCCGGCGCCATGCGTCCCTGTTCGCGAATCTGCTCGATCAGGTCATACGCGCAATCATGTTGACCGTCATCGAGAAGCAGCTTGGCGAACGGGTCGCCCCGGCGCGCGAGCAGCTTCAGTGTCGCGCGGGGGAGCCCGTACCCCATCAGCCAATGTGCTCGGGTTTTCAGATCCATATTCACGTTGTTCGCCCCCCACGGATCGACTACCGCTCAGGCTAGAGGGAAACGCCGCACGGAACTACCAGGATCGAAATCATCGGTAGTAGCCATCGCTGGCCAGGATCTCGACGCCGCGCCAGCCCCAGTAGACGCGGTGCGCCTGGATCAAGCCGTCCTCGATCTCCATGACCTCCACAAAATCCATCTGCTGGCCGTCCGGTGTCTCGCGGGGGTACTCCCAGGTCGCGCGGCGGCCGTCGGTGAAGAATCCGGCACGGTAGTAGTGCCGCTCGTCCGGAGTACGTGCCACCACCTCGGTCAGGAACGGTCTGAGTTCCTCGTGTCCTCGACACACCCCCGGACCACCCAAGATGTGCGCTGCCACCGGGCTTTCCAGAGTGGCGTCCGGTGCGTAGCAAGCCAACAGTGCCTCGACATCGTGGTTCGCCAACGCCTCTTCCCAAGCATGCGTGACTGCTTCGATGCCTGAGCGATCGACTTCGTCAGTGTTTTCGGAGTTCATGGTTCCAGGATGCGCCGCCGATACTTCGGTGCTGGTCGAAGCGTGGCGGCATGGCCGAATGCCATGACGTAAATGATTGGCCGCCAAAGGCGGCCGCTGCTACTTTCGTCGGCAGGCCAGGTGAAGGACGAGGAGGTGGTACCCGTGAACGAATCGACGTGGGTGCTCCTTGCCAGGGCCACAGTCGGGCGATAGGTCGTCCCGGGAGCGCCGTCTCACAGCACTCCCGAAAGGCACGGCCAATGGACTTCATTTCCGAACAGCGTCTCGACGACGGCAGCGTCGAGCGCACATTCAGTCTCAACGACATCCCGGGCATCCTGTGGACGCCCGGCTCTTCACCCGCACCGCTGATCCTGCTGGGGCATCCCGGCGGTCTGCGGCAGATGTATCCGCGACTCGTGAATCGTGCCCGCGACGCTCTGGCGCACGGGTTCGCCGCCGCCACCATCGAGCTGCCCGGCAGTGGTGATCGTCCCCGCTTGACTGAACTCGAGCGGGCCCGCACCGATCTGCGCGGGGCGCTGGCCACGGGCCGGCCTGTCAGCGACATCGTCGACCGCCTCGTCCTCCCTTTGGTCGATGCCGCCGTCCCGGAATGGCAGTTGGCCCTTGATGTGCTCCTCTCATTGCCCGAAATCAGCGGCCCGGTCGGCTTCTCCGGCGGGGTCATGGCCATCGGCATCCGGTTGGCCGTGGTCGAGCCACGCATCGTCGCCGCTGGTCTGTTCGCCGGCAGTTTCGTGCCTCGCGTCATGTTCGACGAGGCACGTGAGGTCACCATTCCTCTGCACGTCCTGCTGCAGTGGGACGACGAATCGAATGACCGCCAGATGGCGCTCGACGTGTTCGATGCCTTCGGCTCCCGGGAAAAGACGTTGCACGCCAACATGGGTGGCCACATGGGTGTCCCAAAATTCGCGGGGGAGGACGCGGCGCGCTTCTTCACCCGGCACCTCATGCCGGCCCGGTGAGCGCGCGCGACGCCGAAGTGGCTCCGTTAGGGTCGTGACCGGGCCGGGACATCAGCTGCAACATGACGCGCACCACAGGAATGACGTGAGGGGAAACCTATGAACACGAGCACGTACCGCCGCACAACCGTCGCCGGCCTGGCCGCTGTCGCACTGACCGTTGCCGGCTGCAGCACTGACACGAACGGCGACATCTCGGCGCAGCCGCAGGTCGCGTTGGTCGTGACGTCCGAAGTCCCGGCGCCGCCCACCCAGGTGAAGCTCATCGGGGAGAGGGACGTCGAAGTCACGCTCACCGGCCCGATCGCCGCCAAGTACGCGTCCGCCACGGACAAGCAGAAGGCGGCCCTGGGCAAGCCACTGACGGGCGATCACAACGCCGGTACCCGCGACAGCGGCGTCGTCTTCCAGCAGTTCCAGGGCGGCGCGATCGTGGCCAAGAACAACCAGCCGGGCACGCCCGCCTACATCATCTGGGGCAAAATCCGCGAGGCCTGGAATGTGCAACGCGACGCGGACGGTGTGCCGTCGGTCAGCGGCACGAACGGCTCGGCAGGCCCGTTGGGCGTCGTCACCAGTGACGAGACTCCCGCCGGCGACCAGCTCGTCGCGACGTTCGAGCACGGCAAGATCGCGTACAACACGACGACCCGCCAGGTGGAGGTGACGGTCAACGGCAAGGTTGTGCCGTCCGGGCTGTAGTGGCAACTGCCTGTCACTGCCAGGGACAGGCGCGCCGCGGATCCGTCACGCACGATGGAAAACATGACGGACGCACGCGGATCAGGCGGGCAGCAGCTGGCGGACTTTCTTCGTAGTCGACGGGCAGCGGCCGACACGGCGCTACTGCCGGGGCTGGTCGGGCTGGGGCCGCGCCGGGTGCCCGGGTTGCGCCGCGAGGAACTGGCCGAAGCGGCTGGGGTGTCGTTGACGTACTACACACGCCTGGAGCAGGGACTGGCCACCAATCCCTCGACCCAGGTGCTGGACGCGCTGGCAAGGGCCCTCGGGCTGGACGAGGCCGAGCGGGCGCACTTGCAGCGGCTGGCCGCGGTCGGCGACAGGAAGGTGCCGTCGGAGCGAACCCGGCTGCGTCCCGACTGCGTCACCCTGCTGGACGCCATGCCCGACATCGCCGCCGTCGCACTGTCGCCGTTGCAAGACATCATCGCCTGGAATCGACTGGGCCATGCGCTGCTTGCACCGCACCTGCCACCGGCGGCGCCGTACACTGCCGAACCGCCCAACAAGGTCGCGATGATGTTCATCGACGCACACGCGCGCAGCCTCCATCGCGAGTGGGAGGCCGAGGCCACCTTGGCAGTGGCTTCGCTGCGCTATGTCAGCGCCGGCCATGTCGCCGAGGCCGACCTCGCCCGTCTCGTCGGCAACCTGAGTGTGGCCAGTGAGGACTTCGCGCAATTGTGGGCGGCGCAACCCGTGGCGTTGTGTACGCACGGCATCAAGCGCTACCACCACCCGGTAGTGGGGCGGCTGGATCTGCATTTCCAGATCCTTCATCTGCCCGAAGACAACGGTCACCGGCTGCTGTTGCAACACGCCGAACCCGGGTCCAGCGATGAGGCTGCCCTGCGCCTGCTGGCCAGTACGACCATCACCGAGTAGCACCGTGTAGCGAATATCGCTGCGCGGCAATAAGAAACACTCAATCCAAGGAGCTCGCCCGTGGATAGTTCCACCCTGCCCAAAAACAGTCTCCCCGCGCCGACGCGGCGACTTCATCCGGGTCTGCCCGCGCTGGCGCTCGGCGGCTTCGGCATCGGTCTGACCGAGTTCGTCATCGCCGGGCTGCTCACCGACGTGGCCGACGCACTGCACGTCAGCGTGCCCACTGCCGGCGCGCTGATCTGGGGATACGCCCTGGCGGTCGTGGTGGGCGCGTTCACCGTCACTGCCGCGCTGTCGCGCCGGCCGCCGAAAACCGCACTGCTGGTGCTGCTGACCTTGTTCGTCATCGGCAACGGATTGACCGCGCTGGCACCAGGTTTCGGCGTCGCAATGCTGGGCCGGATCATCACCGCGCTGTGCCACGGCGGATTCTTCGGCATCGGCGCCGTGGTCGCCGGCGATCTGGTCGCGCCCGAACGCAAAGCATCCGCCATCGCCGTCATGTTCGGCGGGCTGACCCTGTCGAACGTGCTCGGCGTACCGTTCGGCACGTTCGTCGGCCAGCATCTCGGCTGGCGCAGCGCGTTCTGGATCATCAGCGCACTCGGTGTGCTGGCAATCGCCGGCGTCGCCGCGCTGGTTCCCCGGTTACCGACACCAACACCGGCAGGCAACAGCCACTTCGCCGTCCTGTATCGCCGCCAGGTCATCGTGTCGATCCTGCTGACCATGATGATGTTCGGCGGCGTGTTCGGAGCGTTCATCTATGTGGAACCGCTGGTGACCCGATTGACCGGTTACGGCGACGGCGCCGTGCCATGGCTGCTGGTCCTCTTCGGAATCGGTTTGTTCATCGGCAATTTCGTCGGTGGCTGGGCCGCCGATCGTGATCTCACCTGGGCCCTGCGCATCTTGTCTCTACTGCTGCCCGTCGTGCTCATCGCATACGGGATGCTCGCGTCCTATCGGATACCAGTGGCAGTCCTGCTGGTCGTCATGGGCCTCGTCGGATTCGCTGCGACGCCCGCTCTGCAACTGCGCGTCATGCGTTTCGCCGATGACGCGCCGACCATGGCCTCGGCGGCCAACATCGCGGCGTTCAACCTCGGCAACGCCATCGCATCGGCAATCGGAGCCGCGACCATCGCCCTGGGCCTGGGCTGGCGTTCCCCGGTGTGGGTGGGCGCGGCGATGGCGCTTGTCGGCACGTTGCTGGTGTTCACCAACAGCCACGGGGAGGCACAGTGACCGAGTCGCCCGCGCTGCATCCTCAGGCGCGCGCCCACCTGGCCGCGGCGGCGACAGCGCCGGGTATCGCGACCTTGTCGGTGCCCGACGCGCGCCTGGCGATACTGAGCTACCTGGACCTGCAACGGCCGGCACCCGCGATGGTGCAGGTCCAACACCGGTTCATCCCTGGTCCGACCGCCGACCTTCCCGTTCGGATCTACCGGCCGACGCAAGATCGCGGGCCGCATCCGGTGATTGTCGTGTTGCACGGCAGTGGCTGGGTGATCGGCAACCTCGACCTCGTGGACGAACCAGCCCGGGTCCTGGCCCGCGACACCGGGTACGTCGTGCTCGCCGTCAACTATCAGAAGGCACCCGAGCATCCGTTTCCGGTTCCGCTGCAGGACTGCGTGGCCACCGTGCGCTGGGTGCATACCCACGCCACTGAACTGGGTGTCGATCCGAGCCGGCTGGCCGTGGTCGGCGACAGCGCCGGCGGCAACCTCGCCGCCGCGACCACCGCCGAGTTGGCCGGTACCGACGTCACGGTCGCCGCTCAGGCTCTGCTCTATCCGGCGCTGGATCGGCGCATGGACGCACCCTCGTATACGGCGTTCGCCCGTGGCTTCGGTCTCGACGCCGTCGATATGGCCTGGTTCTGGAACCACTATGTCGACGACGCAAGCGACGATCCGCGGGTTTCACCGTTACGCGCCAACAGCTTTGCGCATCTGCCGTCCACGTTCGTGGCGACCGCCGGCCATGACGTGCTGCGCGACGAGGCAGAGGCGTATGCCGGGCTACTCCGTGACGCCGGCGTGGACGTCGTCGCCCGGCGCTACCCCGGGATGATTCACGGTTTTTGGTGGATGGACGCTGCGCTCGACGAGTCACGCACGCTGCAAAGAGATCTCGCCGGATTCCTGGTCGACCGCCTCAGCCGCTGACCACACCGGCTTACGCCAGGATCGCCCGCGCCGCACGCTCGGCGATCAGCATGACCGGAGCGTTGGTGTTCCCGGACGTGATCGTGGGCATCGCCGAGGCGTCGACGACACGAAGGCCGGCGACGCGGTACACGCGACAGTCGGTGTCGAGCACGGCGCCCGCTGACCGCGGAACACCTTGTGCGTCAAAGGCTCCCATCGCACACGTGCCCACCGGGTGGAAGATGGTCGTGCCCAGTTCCCGGGCCGCCTGCTGCAGATCGTCGTCGCTGACCACCTGCGGGCCGGGGAGAAGCTCCTCAGGGCGATAGCGAGCCAGCGCCGGCGCCGCCATGATCTCCCGCGTCATCCGCAGGCCCTTGACGGCGGCCTGATGATCGGCGTCGGTGGACAGGTAGTTGCACATGACCTTGGGGTTGATCAGCGGGTCCGCACTGGCAATGCGCACATGCCCCCGCGAACTGGGGCGCAGATTGCAGACCGAGGGCGTGATCGCTCCGAAGCTGTGCAGCGGTTCCCCGAACTTGGGCAACGACAACGGCTGCACGTGCCATTCCAGATCGGGGCTGGCCAGCGCGGGGTCGCTCTTGGCGAAGGCGCCGAGCGTCGAGGGCGGCATCGTCATCGGCCCGGAGCGCAACATCAGGTACTGGAGCCCCATGCCGCCGCGGGTGAGCCAATTCCGGTACAGCGTGTTGACCGTCTGGGCGCCCTGCACCCGGTAGATCGTGCGGAGCTGCAAATGGTCCTGGAGGTTTTCACCGACCCCGGGCAGATCGACGGCCACGGGCACGTGGTGCTGGGAGAGCAGCTCGGCCGGCCCCAGACCCGAGGCCTGCATGAGATGCGGTGATCCGATCGCACCGGCGCTCAGGATCACCTCGCGGCGCGCGTGGACGTCGACGAGTCGGCCGTCTTTGCGGAGCCGCACACCCGTGGCACGGTGTCGAGCGGTGGTCCAGGCACCGGTCCGCTGATCCGCCCGGACTTCGTCGTCCATCAGTAGCTTCACGGCCTGGGTGTCGGTGTAGACGGTGAGGTTGGGTCGGTGGGCGATGGGATGCAGGAAAGCGTCGGCCATCGACCAGCGACGGCCACGCCGTTGGTTCACATGGAAGTACGCGCTGCCGGCATTGTCGCCGCGGTTGAACTCATCGATCGGGGCGATACCCACCTGGGCCGCGGCGGCCTGCCAGGCGTCCAGGATCTTCCAGCGCACCCGCGGTGGCTCGACGCGGATCTCGCCACCGGTGCCGTGCCAGTCGTCGGCCCCACCGAAGTAGTCCTCGAGCTGCTTGTAGATCGCGAGCGTCTCGCCGGTACTGTCCGGGCCGCCCCATCGCCATCGCTCGTCGCCGGTTGCTTGCGCCCAGAGGTCGTAATCGCTTGCCTGCCCACGCATGTGGATCATGGCGTTGATCGACGAGCACCCGCCGAGGACGCGGCCGCGCGCGTAATGAATGCTGCGGCCGGCCAGACCCGGGTCGGCCTCGGTGGTGAAGCACCAATCGGTGCGGGGGTTGGCAATGGTGTACAGGTAGCCCACCGGCACCTTGATCCAGAACCAGTTGTCCTTGCCGCCGGCCTCGATCAACAGCACCCGATGATCGGGGTTGGCGCTCAGCCGATTGGCGAGCAGGCAGCCGGCACTACCTGCTCCCACGATGACGAAGTCGAATTCGGCAGCGGGGTTCATTCCGGGATCGGTCCTCCAGGCGTCGGATTGGTGTCCCAGTGTGCGTGATCACCCGCCGGTCCGTACACATCCCCGCAGCTGAGCGCATGTCGATGTCGTGGCGCCAGTCCCGACATCGCGGTCACATGCACCGGCCCATCGAATGCTGGCTATCTCGAATATATGAGAATTCACAGTTTGCACCCCTGGCAACCTGGCCGAACATGTGATGCAATCAGGCGTCAGCAAATTAATGCCAGGGCAGCGCGCAACGGCTGCGACAGGTTTGACGACTGCGGACACCCAGGTAACCCGTTGGGGGGAGATGCACCATGCGTTGGCTCCAGCAATGGTGGCGTCAGTCCGATCACTACGACTGGCTGATGGGCTACGTCAAGTTCCGTGGACTGTCGGGGCTGGTCCGCACGATGATCGCCGGCGTGGCCATCATGACCAGCCTGGTCCCGATGGCACTGCTGACGGTCCCCGAAGGTCCGGTCGGCGTCGTCCCGCGGTTGGTCACCCGCGCGGCCATCGTCGGATTGCTGCTCGCCGGCCTCATCTGGGTCGTCGGACTGCCCAGCCGCCGGCGGTCCACGGTCTTTGCCACCCTGGTCACGACGTGTATTGCCGCCGTGGCACTGTCGTGTAGCGACCCGGCCGTCGGGATCCTGGTCTGCACCACGTTCGGCGTGCCCGCGGCGTACGTGGCGTTCACTCATCGGGCGATCCACGCGGCCTACAACTTCCAAGTGGCAATGATCGTCGCGGCGGTGGTGGCCTTGCGCCTGACAGCGTCCGGCCGCCCCGTCCTCGCGGCGTGCGCGATGTGGTTGATCTTCATTCTCACCGTCACAGTGCCGGCCAGCATTCAGATCGTCGTCCACGCGCTGGGAACCGATCTCATCCGCGCGGACTGCGACCCGCTGACATTTCTGCTGAATCGGCGTGGCTTCGGGATCAAGGCCCAGGAACTGATCCATCGGGACCGGGGTACGGCCGCGCATCTCATGGTGACGGTGATCGATCTCGACGGTTTCAAACTCCTCAACGACAGCCGCGGTCATCTCTTCGGTGACCGTGCGCTGATCGCCGTGGCCGAGATACTCCGCAAGCAGACGTCGCACGATGCCGTGATCGGTCGCACCGGAGGCGACGAATTCCTGATCGCCGAGACCACTTACCGACCCCAACAATCGTCGGCCGCCGAGCGCCTACGTACGGCGATTGCCGCGACGCCGTACGCCATCACCGCCAGCGTCGGCGTCGCGACGGTCGCCCTGGCCGATGTCGACGACGCTGCCGCCCCCACGATCATCGACGATCTGGTGATGGCGGCAGACCTCGAGATGTATGCGGCGAAACGCTTGGGCGGCAATGCTTCCCGGCACGCAGGCGGAGCGCATGGGCAGTCCGCCCTGAGGCTCGCCGAATAGCGTCACGGGCATCAACCTTGGCCGACTCCGTGGGCATCGACGGGGTTCACCCGGGGAACCACCAGTGGGTCCGCGGGAGTGAAGGGTAACGCCGGCAGATCATCGATGTGAGTGTTGAACGCGGCGGCCAAGACTTCCCGTGAATAGGCGGTGGCAGAGGCTTTGAAGCCGATGTCGGCGGGGAACGGCTGATCGAAGAAGATCAGGAAATGCCAGTCGTCGGTTCCGATGTTCTCGATGTGATGCGGGTAGGCGCGCGGGATGAAGTACATGTCTCCCGTTGTCAGGTTCCACGTGTCCAGCGAGCCGTCCGGGTTCATGATGGTCATGCGCGCATCGCCGTACTGCACGTAGCCCATCTCCGCGGTGACGGGATGCCAATGCGGTTCGCGCATACCGCTTTCGGTGACGCGAAGCGAGTACATCGAGATGTCCTTCAAGGCAGGCCAGAACTGGTCGCGGGCGAATCGTGCGTTGCCGCTGGCGTAGTTGAGACCCGGCGCTTGGGCTTCGACATCGAACTTGTGCGGATCGTTGAAGTGGGCAGCGGCGGGGATGCTGGGGTCGCCGGTGCGGGCTGCCAGTTTGTGGTCGACGGTGCTACGACGGATCTTGTTGATGTCGGACGACGGTAGGTCATAGGTGTTGCCCAACACGGCGTCGGTGAACGCGCCGAAGGTTGCGCCCAGACCGAAGTCCTCGGGACGTTCGTGGCGGAAGGCGATGATGAACTCGGCGACGTCGGTACCGATGTTCTCGATGTGGTGCAGTGCACCGGAATCGATGTGGAACATCTGCCCTGCGGTGACGATGAAGTTCGAGAACACGCTGTGGTTGTCGAGGACCGACACCAGCGCCGTTCCTGAGACGCAGTAGGTGAGTTCGTTGGCGTTTGCGTGCCAGTGGGGTGTGCGCATGGCGCCGGGGTTGAGCAGCAGTCGCTTGATCGACAGATTCTGCAGAATCGGCATGGCATCCGCGGTGACCCGACGCATCGAGCCGTGTTCGGATTCCTCGACGATCTCGCCGCCCAGGAGCGAGACGGTGTGGCTGCTGCGGGCGATGGACGTTGTCATACGGAGCCTCCTCGTTGATCAAGCCGACAGAGGTCAGTGTTGTCCGCTGGCAGCTTGCCGTCATGGACACCGGCGGTAATCCGTGGTGGCGGAAAGCGCTACTGCGTCCATACCTGCTGGCGGTAATGGCCGTATCAGCCGGAATGAGCAGAACCCTTTGTGAGCGCCCATCGACTTGCTAACTTCCGGCGGTGCGCTACATACGAGGAGCCCTCCTGCCGGTGTTGCTGCTCGTCGCCCTGGCACTGGCGGCGTGCGGGTCGCCGGCAGGCAAGAACGGCGAGAATCCGGCTCTTCACAGATGAGGGTGTAGAGGTGGTTGGCGCGTCGTTGCCGGGATAGAGGTCGAGGTCTCTCGAAAATGAG